>JBBSQN010000117.1:0-17974 GCA_038257875.1 Mycobacteriales bacterium | reverse complement strand
CACCCCACCGGGAGCGGCCTCTGGGACGTCGACGTCCCGGACCTTGAGCACCCCCACGCCGCCGTACTCGTCCAGCCTGACCGCGCGCATCCGTGTCGCCATGCCTCCACCCTTGAGGTGTGTCTGACCAAATGCAGGAGTGGATCACTGGAACACCCAGCCAGGACCGGCTCGTGATCATGGTTGGTCCTGCGTCTGGTTTCGACGGTAGGCGATGCGGGCCTCGCGCGCTCGGGTGAGGCCGTCGCGGCGGGCTTGGCGGATGGCCTCCCGCGTCCCTTCGTGTTCGTCGTCACGGGTGATGTAGCCGATGCTGGCGTGCAGCCGACCGACCTGGCCCGCTACGGCGAGCACGAACTCGACGCAGTCGCCGCCACCGTCAACAACCGGCCCCGCACGACACTCGGATGGAAGACACCAGCCGAGGCCTTGTATGAGCAGATAGGGTCGCGCCCACCCAACAGGCCGGTGTTGCGTCGACCCCTTGAACCTGTCTCCTGGTCGAACACCATGGAGGTGGCTGCAGCGTCAACGGAGAGCCACAGTCGGTTCTTGCGGCCCGGCGTCACCTGGCTGGTGACGAGCGCGCCGGCGGCGCCTTGATCGGTTTCGAACAGCAGCGTGGCGGCGTCCTCGGTGCCCACCGGCTCTGAGCCGCCGCTGCCCTCCCGCTCCGGGACGGCGGTGACGAGCCGGCCACGAGGCGGGTGATGCGGTGCCCGCTCACGAACTCGGCCAGGTCGCACCAGTGCACGCCGATGTCGGCGAAGGTGCGCGACCGCCCTCCCAGCTCGGGGTCCACGCGCCAGTTGACGTCCGCGGGTGTCGACAACCAGTCCTGCAGGTACGAGCCGTGCACCACCCGGATCGGCCCCGATGTGCCGTCTGCAACTCGTGCTCGAGCCTCGAGCAGGGTCGGGTAGTAGCGGTAGACGAAGGGCACGGCCGCTACCGCGCCGCCATCGCCGCCATCGCCGCCAGCTCGTCGGCGTCGGCGCGGGTCGTCGCCAGGGGCTTCTCGCAGATCACGGCCTTGCCGCTGGCGAGGGCTTGACGCGCGAGATCGGCATGCAGGTGGTTCGGCGTGCAGATGTGGACTGACGTCGACGTCGTCGGACTCGATCAGGGCGTGCGCGCTGGGGGCAGCCCAGGCGACGCCGAGCCGGTCGGCGGCCTTCGCTGACTGCGTGGGCGACGACCCCGCGACGGCGGTCACGGTGCCTCCGACGGCGCGCACGGCTCGGACGTGGACATGGCCCGCTGGAATCCGCGCGACTCGGACGCTCGGCGGCCGGGCGCCGCGCGAGCTGCGATTCCGCGACTCGACCGGCCACGTGCTGGTCGCGGAGCTCGGCGCGACGAGCAACGGCGTCGCGGTGTCGGACCTCGCTAGCCGGCTGACCCGCCAATACGAGGAACCAGCGGACGTGACCGACGGGCCGGAAGCGGTGCTTGGGCGGGTCGACCAACTGTTCAGGCAGTTGCTCGCCGATGACGCCGTCGAGGTCTGGGGTGTGGGAATCGGCGTGCCCGGGCCGGTCGAGTTCCGCACCGGCCGGCCGGTGGCGCCACCGATCATGCCCGGCTGGGACGGCTTCGATGTTCGCGGCTACTTCGCCGAACGTTACGACGCACCGGTTTGGGTCGACAACGTCGTCAACGTGATGGCGCTCGGCCAACTGCGCGCCGGAGTTGCAGTCGGGACCCGCGACATGATCTACGTCAAGATCGGGACCGGCATCGGAGCAGGCCTCGTCTCTCGCGGCCGCGTCCACCGAGGCGCCCAGGGCTGCGCCGGCGACATCGGCCACATCGCCGTCGTCAACGACAAGGCAGTGGTCTGCCGGTGCGGCCAGCCCGGCTGCCTGGAGGCCGTCGCCGGCGGTGGGGCCCTAGCCCGCGACGGCTCCGCTGCCGCCGCGTCCGGACGCAGCCCCTTCCTGGCCCAGCTCGCGGCCGAAGGCCACGAGGTCACGGCCGAGGACGTCGGCCGGGCCGCCCTGCACGGGGACCCCACCGGCGTCGATCTGATCACGCGCGTTCGGCGCGGCTGGCGGGGGAGTCGCTGTCGGGGATCGTCAACTCCTTCAACCCGTCTCTGATCCTGCTCGGCGGTGGAGTCAGCACGGTCGGAGATATCTACCTGGCTACCGTCCGCCAAGTCATCCTGCGCCGCTCCCTGCCGCTGGCCACCAGGGCCCTACAGATCCGGCGCTCCCCACTCAGGGACCGAGCCGGCCTACTCGGCGCGGCCTTTATGGTCGTAGACGAGTTGTTGTCGCGTGAACGGCTGGGTCTCTGGATCGATTAGGGGTACGCCGGCGGGCCAACGGGGCTTGGCCGAGCCGTTGGGACAGCTGCCGGTGGCCTTGATGGTCCCGGTGACAGCGGTGCGCCGTCGGGGCGCCGCCTGGCGGAACACGTCGGCGTAGTCGACCGAGTCGATTCGTCGACCCGGGCCGTCGACGTACGAGGCTTGGTCGGCCTCGCCGACGAGGTCGTAGACCGCCTGCTCGTGCAACGCCGCCTCCCGGCTGGCCGGGTCACCGCCGTCGTACGGCCGCTGCGACGCGTCCTGAGACCACCTCCTCACGACGGTCCCGGAGAACACCGGCGGCGCGTCCGGCGGCACCGGCACCAGCGGCGCGGGACGCGGTGGTGTCGGCACGCATCCGACTGCCAGGGCCGCAGGGGGCAGCCAACTGCCCCGATCCGGGTCACCGCGGTTCTATGCACGATCCAGCCCATCGCCACTCCCCTTGTTGCCGGCCGCTCCTGTGCGACCGGCAGGCGGATGTGCGCCGCGGGGACGAGGCGGTCCACGCCCCGGACCCAGGTAGGCCGGCTCGAGGTTATCGACGTACGCCTGGGTCACCAGGTCGCGAAGCGCCGCAATCGGGGCGTCCGCGCCGATCGGGAGTTGGTGAAGACGACGAGCTCCATGTCCTCGGGCAGGAAGTAGAGCACCGCCCGCTCGACGTGGCCGTTCCAGCCCCACCAGCCGTTCTTGGTGCAGAGCCGACCGGCCGGCGTGTCCTGGACCAGGTCGATCCCGAACGAGTGCTCGAGCATGCTGCGCGCCCGCGCCCGCGACGCGATCGTTCTGCCGCGGCGGAACGTGCCCATTACCGACACGAGATTCGCTGTTGGGCGCGGATTCCGGTGCGGTCACCAGGGGGTGGACGGGTGGGTGGGTGAGAGTCATGCTCTCTCCCTGGGGAGCTCGTGCGGCTGGTCAGACCGCGCATGGTGTTGCTGCGGCTGTGACGTTACCGCCCACCCGCGACAGACGGGCCCCGGAGCGGCCGCAGCCGTCCCCTCGGCGAACCGCCATGCCGGCCGTCTCGGCGACTCGGCAGGTGTGGCCGCCCTGCCGTCGCGGTCAGCGCAGGCGGGCAGGTCGTCAACTCGTCCAGAGCAGGTACGCGGCGGCGGCTCGACCAGCCGCGTCGGCCTACGCGGGGGGAGCCAACCGCGCCGCCGAGGGGCTCTGGTCGCCGGCTGTGCTGGCCTCTTGACCCGCCGGTTTCCGCGTGGCTACCCTCCAGACTGGTTGGGGTAAAGCCGCAAGGAGCCGCACTAACCCGCAGAGAGGTCAGGTCATGACGGACGAACCAACCCCGGCCACCCGTACTCCTGCAGTCGCCCCCATGTCGCGGCGGCAGTTCCTCGCCCTCGGCGCCGGGAGCCTGGGCGCCCTCGCCTTGACGGCCTGCGGACAGGGCGGCGGCGGGTCGGGGGGTGGCGCCGGGGCAAGCGGCGGCGGCAAGACCATCAACTTCGTCACCGCGAAGTTCGAGTCGACCACCTCGATGCAGCAGTTCGTCGACCCGTACAACACGTCCCAGAGCAATTACAAGGTCGTCGTCCGCGAGTTGCCGCCGCCCAGCTCGAGCACCGAGGTGCACCAGCAACTGGCCCAACAACTGGGCTCGTCCAGCGGCGCGGTCGACGTCTTCACCCAGGACGTCATCTGGATCGCGGAGTTCGCCAGCGCAGGGTGGTCCATGGACTTGAGTTCGGAGTTCAACGACAACGACCGGTCAGCGTTCTTTAGCGGCCTCGTCGACGCGTGCACCTATGATGGCAAGTTCGTTGCCGTCCCGTTCTACCTCGACGCCGGACAGCTCTACTACCGCAAGGACCTCCTCAGCGGCAACAACCTCGTGGTCCCCACCACCTGGGACTCGTTGACGCAGTCGGCGCAGACGCTGATGAAGAAGGGCACCAAGCTCGGTTTCCTCTGGCAGGGCAAGCAGGCCGAGGTGCTGGTGTGCAACCTCGTCGAATTTGTCGGCTCCGCGGGCGGGGCGATCCTTGGGCCTGACAGCAAGACAGTCATGATCGCCGATCCGCCGGCGGTGACGGCGGTCCAGTTCATGTACGACACAATGAACGGCCTCGGCATCACGCCAAAGGGCGTGCTCTCCTGGGACGAGGAGCCTTCGCGCAAGCCGTTCACGGCGGGCCAGGCGGCGTTCCTGCGGCAGTGGTCGTACGTGTGGGGCGTCTCTCAGGACAAGGCCCAGTCCGACGTCGTCGGCAAGGTCGGCGTGGCCCCGCTGCCGCACTTTCCCGGAGGTAAGAGCACGGCCTGCCTCGGCGGCTACCAACTGGGTGTCTCGCAGAACTCGCAGAACAAGGACGGCGCCGTCGACTTCGTCCGTTGGATGACGTCGGAGGGGACGCAGTTGAAGTACGCCGAGCAGTTCGGCAGCGCACCGGCGGTCGAGGCTGCCTACGACAGTGCGCAGCTTAAGAAGACTCAGCCATCGATGGTTGCCCTGAAGACGACGTTCCAGGGGGGGACACCGCGGCCAGTCACGCCGAAGTACCCGCAGGTGAGCCTGGCCCTCCAGTCGGCGATTTCGGGGGCCATCACCTCCGGTGACGTCGAGACCACTCTGAAGAACCTCAAGTCCCAGATCGAAGGCATCGTCAAGTCGTGAGCGTCTCCCTCTCTCCCCAGCCGCGGGAGGAGGTAGCCGGAGCGGCCCGTCGTCGGCGCAAGCCGTTGCGCCTGTTCAGCAGCGAGGTGCGGGCGGGCTTCTTGCTTCTACTCCCCACCGTCGTGGTCGTTCTGGCCATCTCGCTCTACCCGGTGGCGCGCACCCTGTGGATGTCGCTGCGCAACACCTCGCCCATCCTGCAGCAGGACGATTACGTAGGGCTGCGCAACTACAGCGGCCTGCTCACCGACAGCGGCTTCTGGAACGCCTGGCGGCACACGATGATATTCACCGGCGTCTCCACCCTGCTTGAGACCTTGCTCGGGCTTGGCTTTGCCCTCGTCCTGCACCAGGCCTTCCGCGGCCGTGGTTTCGTGCGGGCAGTCGTCCTCATCCCGTGGGCGATCCCGACGGTGGTCACGTCGCGGCTGTTCGGCTACCTCTTCGACGGACAGACCGGGCTCGTCAATTACCTGCTCACCCAGGCCGGGCTCATCGACCACAACATTAACTTCACCGGCGACGTGCGCACGGCGATGGCGACGATCATCCTCGCCGACGTCTGGAAGACAACGCCGTTCATGATGCTGCTGCTGCTCGCGGCGCTGCAGACGGTGCCGAAAGAGCTCTATGAGTCGGCGTCGGTCGACGGGGCGTCGCCGTGGCGGCAGTTCTGGACGATGACCCTGCCGATCATCTCGCCCGCCTTGCTCATCGCCGCCCTGATCCGCACCCTCGACGCGTTCCGCATCTTCGACCTGCCGTACGTCCTCACCGGCGGCGGGCCGGCCAACTCCACGGAGGTGCTCTCCACACTGGCGTACAAGACGTTGTTCAGCGGCTCGCAGTACGGTCTGGGATCCGGGATGGCGACCTTGATGTTCGTCACGGAGGCGCTCATCGCGATCGGCTTCGCGGTGTTCCTCGTCCGTCGCTTCGCGGCGACGGGGACCTGAGATGCGCATCGCCAGAAGGATCTTGTTCTGGGCGGCCGTCGCATTCATCGTGGCCTGGTCGGTGGGGCCGTTTGTCTGGCAGATGAACGCCTCGTTCCAGCAGGACAAGAATCTCACGTCGGCGACTCCGGACTTCTTCCCCTTCCCGGGCGGCACCCTCCAGCACTACTACAACGTCTTCGTCACAAAGGGCTTCGGCCAGTACGTTGTCAACAGCGTGATCGTCGCCGGTTCGGCGACGGTGATCGGGATGCTCATCGCGTCGGTCGGCGCCTACGCTCTGGCCAGACTCTCCCTGCCGGGGCGCAGCGTGGTGCTGGCGCTGATCCTGGGATTCTCGATGTTCCCGCAGATCGCGCTGGTCGCCCCGCTGTATATCCTGCAGAACAACTTGCACCTCCTGAACACCTACGAGGGGCTGTCGACGGCCTACCTGGGGCTGACCCTTGCCCTGATGGTGTACATCATGTACGGCTACTTCCGGCAGATCCCGTTGGAGATGGAGGAGGCGGCCAAGATCGACGGCGCCGGCACCATGCGCATCATCCGCAGCGTCATCGCGCCGCTGGCGATCCCCGGCGTCGTGACGGCCGGCCTGCTCGGGTTCATGCTCAACTGGCAGGAGTTCATGCTCGCGCTGGCGTTCACCTCGACCCCCGACCGGCAGACGATCCCCGTCGGGATCGCCAACTTCACCGGCCTGTTCTTCGTGCCCTGGGGCGACATGGCCGCCGCCTCGGTTGCCGTGACCGTGCCGATCATCGTGCTGGTGCTCGTCTTCCAGCGGCGGATCGTCGCAGGGGTCACCGCCGGGGCGGTCAAGGGATGACAGTCGACTGGCGCCGCGAGTACGCGTCGCTGGCCGAATCCCTTCCCCCACCGGTTCCCGAGCCCGCACTGTTCGCGCTCGGCTTCGACGTCTGCATCGACGCGATGTGGCAGGTTACCCCGCAGGTGGCAGAACGGCTGGAAGACGGCGCCTCCCACGGCACGGCCCCCGAGCCGGCTCGGGAGCTCTGCCGGGAGTTGGTCGATCGGATGCGCCATGGGCGGGGCGGCGAGCTGTTCGTGGACTGGCCCGAGGGCGCGGCCTGGTTCGACACGCGGCTGCCCGCGCCCGAGCGGCTGCAGGTGGGCGGCACCTGTGCGCAAGCGGCCTGGACCTTCGCCGAGTTGGGGATACGCAGCGTCATCCCGCTCGTAGACCGGTCACCGGCCCAGCTCGGGGTGCTGCACCCCATGATCGAGGTGCTCGACGAGGGCGGCCCGCGTCCGGTCGGCGGCCAGCGCCCGGACGGTGCAGCCTCGGGCGAGGACGCCCAGCCCGGCTCGCACCACTACATCCTCGAGTACCGTCGAGGCGACCACATCGGCGGCGAACTCATTCCGCGGTCCAGCCGGGTCATCGTGCGTTTCTCCGCGGAGGGGATCGAGCGGGACCGCCGGTTCTTGGAGCAGCAGCGCGGCCTCCTCCCGCAGCTGCGCGGAGCGGTTCTCTCCGGCATGAACGCGATCGCCCCCGGCGACGAGGAGAGCTGGCGCTTCGTCGAGGCCGTCCTGCGGGTGTGGGAAACCGGCGCGCCGGACGTCCACTGCGAGCTCGCCGACTACGACTCCATGCACCGACTGCGCCGCGTCCTGGGCGAGTTCGGACCGCGCGTGTCCAGCTGTGGACTCAGCCTGTCCGAGCTGGCGGCCGCCGCCGGTGACGCGCGGGCGCCTATCGCGGCGGCCCGGCTCGTGGCCGAGCGGTTCGACCTCCCGACGCTCGTCGTGCACGCCGACGGTTGGGCCTTCGCCCTCCACGACCAGGACGAGGACGTCATGCGGCGGCGCCTCATGACCGGCAACCTGCTGGCCGCAAACCGGGCCGCCACCGGCGCCCCGCAGCCACAGCCGACCGTGCCCGACGGCGCGGCGTTCCCCGACGACCTTCCCCACACCCAGCGGCTGGGCCGGCGCTGGCGTTTCACCTCCGTACCGGCGCCATGGCTGCGCCGGCCGCGCTCGACGATCGGCCTCGGCGACACCTTCGTCGCAGGCTTCCTGCTCGGCGCCCTGACACTCGACACCCCCCGCACTCCTCATACCCCCTCCGCCCCGGCGACGGCGGTCCCCACCTGCCCCTCGCCAACCTGACGCACTCGCCCACCCAAGGAGATCTGATGCCGACCGCCGTTCTCGATCCCGGTAAGGTCCGTTCCCTGCAACGGGTCACCAGCGCGGAGGGCTACTTCTTCGTCTGCGCGCTTGACCACCTTTCCGACTTCGCCGAGCTGCTCGGGCCCGACCCGGCGGCCGTGACGTTCGAGGATGTTGTCCGGGCAAAGGACGCCATCATCCGCGCCGTCACCGCGAAGGTCTCTGCGGTCCTCGTCGACCCCTACTACGCGCTGGGCCACCTGCTCGTCAGTGGTGCGATCCCGCGCGACGTCGGCCTGTTGGCGCCGCTAGAAGACGAGGACTACGACATCCCGCCCGGGCCGCGTCGCACACGGCTGCGCGAAGGCTGGAACATGGAGAAGATCAAGGCCACGGGCGCTGACATGGCGAAGTTGCTGTGGTTCTTCCGCCCCGACGGCGATCCGGTGACGGCACATGGGCAGCGCGACCTCGTCCGCGACCTCGTCGGGCAAGCAGGTGAACTCAGCATCCCGCTCGTCGTCGAGCCGATCTGGTACCCGCTCCCCGGCGAGGACCCGACCTCCGAACAGTGGAGGGCGCAACGGATCGAGGGCATCGTCGCCTCCGCGATCGAGGCCGACCGGCTCGGCGTCGACCTGCTGAAGCTCGAGTTTCCCGGCTACGTTGACACCCCCGAGCACCGTGCGGAGGCCGAGCAGACCTGCCGGCACTTGGACAGCGCTGTGAGCGCCCCCTGGGTCATCCTCTCCGCAGGCGCCGGCTTCGAAGACTTCGTCACCCAGGTTCAGATCGCGTGCAGCTCCGGCGCCGCTGGCTACATGGCCGGCCGGTCGGTCTGGCGCGACGGCGTGCAGCGCGCCGACCCCTCCGACCGCGCCCGTGGCGTGCAGGAGTCCCTCACCCGCATCGAGCGGCTGAACGAGGCAGCCCGCAACGGCGGCAAGCCCTACCGCCCCGGCCTCAGCCTGGACCAGGCCTTGCAGATGCAGCCCGAGGGGTGGTTCCACGCCTGGCACAGAAAGCCGGAATGAGCACCCACATCATCCACCTCACCGACCCCGCAGAGCGCCGCGCGGAGTTCGGGCGCCTGCTCGACTTCGGCGCGGCCTCGGTACCCGCCGGCGGGGGACCCTTCGCGTACCTCGACGACATCGGCAAGCCAGACCCGACGCTGGGCTCGCCGCTGTGGATCACCGCCCGATATACGCACGTGTACGGCCTGGCGGTGCTGCTGGGACGCCCAGAGTTGGAACGCGCGGTCGCTGCGGGGGTCGCGGCCCTAGCCACCAACTTCGCTGACGCCGAGCACGGCGGCTGGTTTGCTGCGCTGGACTCCACCGGCCGACCACAGGACGGCGGCCGCAAGGCAATGTACGAGCACGCCTTCGTCGTCCTCGCGGCGGCCACCGCCACCGCGGTCGGCCTCGGCGATGGCAGACGGTTATTGGAGCAGGCGTTGACCACCGTCGAGCAGCGCTTCTGGGACGAGCCGGTCGGTGCCTGCCGGGAGAGTTTCGACAGGGACTGGTCTTCGACCGAGCCGTACCGCGGCGCCAACAGCAACACGCACACCGTCGAGGCGTTCCTCGCCGCGGGTAGCGTCACCGGCGACGCGCTGTGGACCCGCCGCGCCGCGCGGATCGCCGAACGCATCGTCCACCGCGATGCCGCCGCGTCAGGGTGGCGGCTGCCGGAGCACTACGACGAGTTCTGGCAGATCGACCGTGAGTACAACCGTGACCGGCCGAATCACCGGTTCCGGCCCTACGGCGTAACCGTCGGGCACATGCTCGAGTGGTCGCGCCTCCTTGTCCACCTCGACGCGGCACTGCCGGGGTCAGACTGGTTCATCGACGACGCCCGTCGGCTCTTCGACACCGCCCTGCACATCGGCTGGCGTGCCGACGGTCAGCCCGGCTTCGTCTACACCCTCGACTGGCACGACGCCCCCGTCATCGCCGAGCGCATGCACTGGGTCGCGGTCGAGGCCGCCATGGCGGCGAACGCCCTCGCCCGCCGCACCAAGAACCCGCGCTACACCGCGGTCGAGCAGCGCCTCTGGGGATTCGCCGCCACTTTCATCGACACCACCGGTGGCGGCTGGCACCATGAACTGTCGCCGGAGGGCAATCCATCCACCGTCGTCTGGACGGGAAAGCCCGACATCTACCACGCCGCACAGGGCGTCCTACTTCCCGATCTGCCGTTCAGCCCGTCGCTGGTCTCCTCGGTCCAGGCCGCCTCCAGACCGGCAAGTACGCAAGTTGGCTCTTGACAGAAGTGTGCGAAACAACCGGCGGACGCCGGAACCAGCCATCCCTGGTAAGCGACATACCACGCCGGAGCCCGCCCGACCACGGCCAACGAGGTCGGAACGCGTCGAGGCGACTCAATCCGCGAACACGAGCCGCACGCCGGACTCGGTCAACGCCTGCCTGAGCACCGGGGGAGGCTCGGCGTCCGTCACGACGATGTGAGCGTGCTCAAGGGTTGCGATCTGGACGAAGGCGTTGCGTTCGAACTTCGTCGAGTCCACGGCGACCACCACGGTGGTCGCCGAGTCGACCATGGCACGCATCATCCGGGCCTCGTGCAGATCGGTGGTGGACAGGCCCTCGTGCGCCGAGATTCCGCCCACGCCAATGATGGCAAGGTCAGCCATGACGGCGTGCGAACGGTCCGGCCGCATGCCGGGGAACTCAACCGGTCCCACCGTCACCAGCGACGACAGCCGGCAGTAGCCACCGAGCAGGTAGAGTTGACGCACGCAACGTGTGTCGATTTCACCCGGGATGCGCAGGTTGTTGGTGACGATCGTTAGTTCCCGAGCGGCCTGGATCGACCGCACGACCGCGAGGGCGGTCGTGCCGCCGTTGATGAGCAGGGTCTGGCCATCCTCGAGCAGCGCGGCGGTGGCGGCGCCGATGCGTAGCTTGAGGTCCCAATGCTCGCCCATTCGCCGCTCGAAGGACTGGTCAGTGCGGGCGAGCAGGCGGTGCATGGCGCCGCCATGAGTCCGGGTGACCAGTCCGGTGCGGGCAAGTTCGTCGAGGTCGCGCCGAACCGTATCCGGGGAAACCCCTAGCGCATCTGTCAGCTCGGAGACCGTAACCTGCCCACGGTCACGCACCAGACCCGCCAGCAACGACCGGCGGACCGCCGGCAGCCGGACTGGCAGATCGTCGCCCCGCTGGTCGGTGGTCATGCGGTGCCCTCCCGCTCCTCGCGTCCCCGAGTCGGTCCGCCGCAGCGGACTCCGGCCCTGCGCCCAAGCGCGGACGGCGGCTGCGGATGCGTGGCGTGGCGGGATTCTGCCAGGCAAGTTCGCAGTGGAGGAGCAAGCGTAGCCGGAAGCTGTCGAAGTCGCGGAAGCCGGGCCCGATTAACTGGCCCTGGCTGACGGGGTCAAGTCCCGGCCGGGTGGTCCCATCGTCGCCGCCGGGTTGTCCGCGGGAGTTCGTCGAGGTGAACGTCGTTCGTCTTCGGCGGGACATCTGACGATGTCCGCCTGTGGGCGCTGCACGTTGAGATCTTCTCGGCGCTGGGAGGGTCGCCGGCAGCTGTCGAGGAGGGGGCCAGGTGCGCAGCGCCCTTGGCGGGTGGTCGGTTCACGTTGGGTCCCGTGTCGCGGTGAGCGGTGGGTGTTGCAGCGTCGGCGGGCCGATGCGCAGGCCGGCCGCTCGGCGGCCGCGGCCGAAGGGCACCAGCTCGGCGCGGCAGCCAGCCGGTCGAGGCCCGGGTGGGTGAGACCGACGGCCGCATCAGCGCCGAGCGGCTGCTGCCGGAGGCGCGGGCGGCCGGATTCACCGGCTCGGACCACCGTTCGCTGCGCCGCGGTGTCGGCGGCGAAGGCGGACTGGCGGCGGCGGGTGTTCCGGCCGTGGGTGCCCGGCCGGGGCAGCAGTTGCTGATCGACTACGGACTGGTGTGGGAGGGGTCGAACCGCGGGTCCGTCGTCGACGTGATCAGGCGGCGTTTGCCGCGGCCACGTTGCACCTTGGCGACCATGTCGTTCGGCGGCGACTTTCCGCACGAAGGGCCTTGGGTCCTCGTCCCAACGCTCGACCCAGGTGGTGATCGTTTCGGCTCGATCCGGTTCAGCAGGAGCTGAGCCCGGCCATCATGTGCAGCTCCTCGGGCCGCGAGATCGCCGCACGGGTTTCGTCCAGCCGCGGCGTGGGCGGCAGGCGGAACGCGGGGCCAACCAGTCCGGCTTTGAGGTGGGCGGCGGGGGTGGGGAAGTCGGGGCGGGCGCGGAGTTGGTCGACGCGTTGGCGGGACACCTGGAGTAGGGCGGCGATCTCGGAGACGCCGAGCAGTTGCAGCGGGGCGGCGTTGGCGCGTTCTTGTTCGGCGGCGCTGAGCACGGCGGGGGCCAGTGTGGGCCCGGCCGCACCCAGCCCGGCCGCGCGTAGGGCGTGCCCGGCGGCTGCTCTGCGACGCCCGGATCACCCGGATCCTCACCGACCGGAGTCGATGCCGATCGACGTCGGCCGGACTAGCCGCACCGTCCCCCATGGATCTTCTGGGCGCTGGTCCAACGAGATCAAGGTTGCGCTTTTCCCGGATGTGATCGCCCCACTGGAGTTGTGCCAGCGGCCGAACACGGTTTTGGGGTATCCCCGCCGTCAGAGGAATCAGTGTCTCGGACGGTATGTAATGGCGAAGATGTCAGTTCTGTTAACCAGGCTACGATCATTGGTGAAGGTTGCCGCTAGGGTGAAACTGCGTCCGGCAGATGTCAGGCCCTGGTATTCACCGAGGAAGTACCCGCCGCTGAACGGCGCAGTCCGCAGATCGAATGGCCTCATGGTGACCTGTCGCCGAGCCGACCAACTGCGTCCGCCGTTGCTGGAACGCGTGAACCAGTATTGCGTGGGGAGGGGCGCCGAAGTCGCCCTGTCAGCGCTTAAGTCGTAGTAGGTGACCGCCACGTTGCCGATGTCATCGACCGCGACGGCGGGGACGAACGCCTGGGTGCGCAGGTTGGCCGAGACCCGGGTCGGGGTGCTCCAGGTCCGGCCTGCATTGGTCGAGCGCGCGAACGCAATCTGATGACGTTGACCATCCGTGAACCGGGCGTCCTCCCAGACGGCATAGAGAGTGTTGCTGCCCCTACGGGGGTCAGCAGCGATAGCTGTGAAGATGTCGCCCTCACGGACGGTCTGACCGCTGTGTGGATCAGTCACTCCCACCACGAAGGACCGTGCCACCAGCGTTGGACGCGACCACGTCCGACCCTTGTCGCTCGAACGGATCGCGTATATCCCGTCATGACGTGGATGAAGGGACTGGCCATTGACCGCGAACACGTTGAACACGTTGACAAGGTCACCACCGGGCAACACCACGATCTGATTACCGGAGGTCTGTTCGCCCACCGGTGGCGCGTAGATGGTGCGGGCGCTCTGCCAGGTCTGACCCCGGTCCGTGGTACGGCTGAAGAATGTCGGACCGCTGCGCATCCCGGGTGGAGCACTGACATCTCGGTCCCACACAACATAGGCGTACTTGGAGTTGGTTGGATCGGCCGTGATCGCTGGTCGCTCGTCGGCCACGGCGGGGTCGTTGTCGCGGATCAGGGTCGTCGGCCGACTCCAGCTTCGGCCGCCATCGGTGGACCTAGCGACGAGCTCAGCCGTCTCCGCGTTCGAATCGTTGAACCCGACCGCGGCCTGATACGCCACTCCGGTGGGGCCGAAACTCACCCAGACGTCGCTGGTTCTCTCGAAGTCCCCACCGTTGGCCCGAGTACCTCCCGTGCACCGGGAGAACTTGGGCTGCTTGCGCAACGGAAGTACCCGCCACGAACGACCAGTGTCGAAGGTGACGGCCGTGAGGACGCCATTTGCCCCGCCGTTGCTGTAGCGATCCTGCTGGTACGCGACTATCTGATTACGGTGGTTCCGTGGATTGACCGCGACGGACGGTTCGATCTCCCCGTTGACATACACGGTGCCGGTCTGGATCGGACCGTTGCAATTCGCCGCGAACGGTGTCGTCCGCGACACCCGGGCGAGGGAGTTCGTACGGGCCGACGTTGGCACGCCCGCCACGAAGGTCGTCGCGGAAGATGTCTGCGCCAACGCCCCTCCTGTGGACGCCATGGCCGCCGTCATCCCCGTGGCAAGAAGTGCCATTCCCCATACTGTGCGAGGGCGTCTAGGGGACAAACGTGGACTTCTCATAACATGGGCCCCTTCGCGTGTCAACACGCCGGACGACGGCAAGCTAGCTCGCGGCAGCGGAGTGCGTCAAGGTCGGCTGATGCATCGAAGGTCCTCGCGGAGGGGCGCCGGGGCCACCCCGCAGCCGACGCCACCGCAGTTGTCGACGCCACCTTTAGCGGCGCGAGGACTTGAGCGCCCTCGCCGTCACCCACGAGGCCGGGATCCGGGTCGCCGGCGTCGCCCAACGGGCCCGCGTCGAGCGGACGGTGTCCACGATGCTGCCCGGCCGCTGGCGGGCGATGTTGGGACCTGGAGGGGGACCAGGTCCGGTTCGAGCTGCGGCCGACGCTGTCGCAGCACGTGCCGCATCCGACGCCGGAGGTGACCGCTGCCAACCGCTGGCACATTCCGTTGGCGGTGCACGAGGACGGGCAGCCGAACACCTGGCACCTGCGCGGCACCGGGCCGCACCTGCTGGTCATCGGGAAGACCGGGCTCGGCAAGACCGTGTTGATGAACGGTGTCGTGCTGGAGGTCTGTCGGCGCCGTTGGCCGGTGTGGATCTGCGACCCGAAACGCATCGAGTTCCTCGGCCTGCGAACCTGGCCCAACGTGCAGGTCGTCGCAACGTCGGTCCCCGACCAGGTGGTGGTGATCCTTCGGGCCTGGAAGGAGATGGAACGCCGGTACGAACTCATCGAGTCCGGCGGCGGGGTCGAGGACGACTTCGAGCCGCTGGTCGTGGTCCTCGATGAGTACCGCGACTTCGTCCACTCGGTGGGGCAGTGGTACGCCGGGATCAAGGTGACCGGTATGCCAGCTCATCCCAATCGACGGTGTAGTTGCGGCCTGAAGCCGCCGGTCTCGAGTAGTGATCTGGCGATGTAGTTGGTCAGGTTGCGGAACCCGAGGGCGCTGCCGCGGAGGTGTTCGAGGCGTCCATTGATCGCCTCTGTGGGTCCGTTGCTGGTGCCGGGACGGTCGAAGTAGGCGAGCACGTCGGCGGCGCGCTTGTTCAGCGTCCGGCCGAGGGTGACGAGCTCGGTGAGGGCGGCGGGGACGCCGGCGCTGAGGGAGTCGATCAGCTTGTGCATCAGTGCCTTGCCGAGCTTGCGGTCGGGCTCGCGGTAGGCGGTGATCATGCGCTGGTAGATCCCCCAGGTCGCCTCGACCTCGACGTGCTCATCGACCCCGAACAGGTCCTCGAGGCGTTGGGCTTGCTTGTCGGTGAGCAGGTCCGCGCCGGTGTGCAGGGTCCGGCGAGACTTGTAGAGCGGGTCGTTCTTCATCCCTCGGTGCCCGTGGATGGCCTGTTGGACCCGGCGTCGGCACTGGTCGAGTGCGTCGCCGGCCAGGCGGACCACGTGGAAGGGATTATGCCGACGTCGGCATAACCCCTTTTATGGGGACCTCGTGGTTATGCCGAGGTCGGGTCCGTCGGGCCTGGTGGCAGGGGTGCCGGCGGTGCGGAGGTCGGCATAACGGCGTCGACCGGGGCGCAGGCTGTTCTCTCCAAGTGATCTTCTGGAGAGGAGCAGGTTGTGCACAGCGTTCCCGATCCGTCCAGAGTCCGGTTCACCGGGCCTGTGGCCCCGTTCGTGCCTGGGCTGGTGGAGGAGTTGGCGTCGTTGGGGTACTCGACGACGTCGGCGACCATGCAGATGCAGTTGGCGGCATCGCTTTCACGGTGGCTGTCCGCTGCGGGGATCAGCTTGGACGGGTTGACCGAGCCGGTGATGCAGCGGTTCCTGTCCGAGCGTCGGGCACGGCACACCAGCCACTACTCGCTGCGGGCGCTGACCCCGATCGTGGGTTACCTGCGGCGGGTTGGTGCGGTGCCGGCACCGGCTGCCCCGCCTGCGCCGGTGGGCGCGGCGGAGGCGTTGCTGGCACGGTTCGCCGACTATCTGGGCGGGCAGCGGGCGCTGACACCGCCAGTGGTGCGGGCGTACCTGCGCTGGGTGCGTCCCTTCGTCGAGGAGGTGCTGTGCCCGGCGGGTGTCGACCGGGTCGGGCGGGTCAGCGCCGGTGAGGTGGCCGCCTTCCTGACGGCCCGGCTGCCGCTGATGTCGCGCAAGTCGGCGCAGATGACCGCGTGCGCGCTGCGGTCGTTACTGCGGTTCCTGCACGCCGAAGCGATGATCGAGACGGCGCTGGTGGACGCGGTCCCGAGGGTGGCCTTCTGGAGGCTGTCCGGGCTGCCCCAGCCGCTGACCGGTACGCAGGTCCAGATGCTGCTGGCCGCCTGTGACGGCTTGACCCCGGTGGGCCGGCGCGACCTCGCGGTGATCACGCTGATGCGTCGGCTCGGGCTGCGCTGCGCCGAGGTGGCGGTGCTGCGGCTGGAGGGCATCGACTGGACAGCGGGGACGGTCACCATCCACGGCAAGGGCGGGCGCATCGACCGGATGCCGCTGCCGGTGGACGCCGGTCAAGTCCTGGTGGACTACCTGCTGCATGGGCGGCCGGACACACCGGCCCGCACGGTGTTCGTCCGCGCGACGGCGGCGTTCACACCGCTTCGGCCCAGCAGTGTCAGCTGCATCGTGGCACGGGCTGCCCGGCGGGCGGGGCTGGGCACCGTGCATGGGCACTCGGCTGCGGCACACGGCGGCGACCGAGACGCTGAACGCCGGGGCGAGCCTGGAAGAGGTGGCCCAACTGCTGCGCCACGACGGGGTGGCCACCACGGTCGTCTACACCAAGACCGACCAGAACCGCCTGGCCCGGTTGGCCCGCCCGTGGCCCACCGGGACGGGGACGGCGGGCACCCGATGACCACCGCGACGTCGATGCCCGCAGTCACGGCGATGACGGTGCGGCTGCGGGGCCTGGTCGCCGACTACCTACGGGTGCGGCGCGCGTTGGGCTACAAGCTGGACTACACCGAGCGGCTGCTGTTCGCGTTCGTCGACTACCTGCACGCCGTGGGTGCGCCGGCAGCGACCGTCGAGCACGCCGTCGGGTTCGCCATGGCCCCACCTGGTGCCTCACCACGCTGGCAGGCCCTGCGGTTGTCGGCGGTGCGCTGTTTCGCCCGGTGGGCGCATCTGCAGGACCCGAGCATCCAGGTCCCCTCGCCCAGGCTGCTACCCGCTCGGGTGACCCGGGCCGCTCCCTACATCTACTCCGACGCAGAGATCACGTCGCTGCTGGATGCCGCCGCTCAGCTGCGCCCACAGATCCGGGCCGTCACCTTCCAGACCCTGATCGCGTTGATGGCCGCCACCGGGATCCGGACCGGCGAGGCTCTCGGCCTGGACGTCACGGACTTCGATCAGCGGGCCGCGGCGTTGACGGTCACCGGCAAGTACGGCAAGACCCGCCGGCTTCCGCTGCACCCCAGCGTCCGCGACGGCCTGGTCGACTACCTGCACCAGCGTCGGCGACTCCTACCGGCCGCGTCCTGCCCGGCGCTGCTGATCACCAGCCGCGGCACCCGGCTCAAGCCCCAGTCGGTGCACCCGGTCTTCCGCACCTTGACCGATCGAGCCGGGATCACCGACGCGTCCTCGGCCTGCCGGCCCCGGCTGCACGACCTGCGCCACCGGTTCGCGGTCCTCACCATGCTGCACGCCTACCGGTCTGGGCAGGATCCCGCCGCGGTTCTGCCGGTCTTAGAACGTGTTGGGAAAGCGGCTACGAGGCCGCAGCTGGCTGCCAGGCTCGGCGGCCAGGGGCGGGTGCGAGTCGGCGGGTCATGAGTCCGATCATGGACCACTTGATCATGGCCTCGGCGTGTTCGGGGAGCCGT
>JBBSQN010000116.1:0-18144 GCA_038257875.1 Mycobacteriales bacterium | reverse complement strand
GCAGCTTCTCCAGATCCTCCTTACCGATCTCACCGGCGTCGTACTTGGCGTAGGCCTCCTGCAACTTCGCAGGCCGGGGCAACGAACCCACCGGCTCGGTAGGGATGCCGGTCGCAGCGCGCGGATCATAAGAACCCATGTGCGAATCTCCTCCTTGAGACTCTGAAGGTCCGCAGCCGCGTCCGAATGAAGATGCGACCGTGACCTTGGGTGCATATCTGGTGACATCGGTGCCTGGGGGCGCTGTCACCAGGGATCGGACATGTACACCCGACGCAGACCTGATCGTCGGCAAGGCGAAGCCCGGCCAGCGGAGAGAGACAGGTCTGTCTCGGGCTTGGTTCGAAAGCGTAGACCGATCTGCATGGGTGGTCAACGACGGAACGCGAGGTTTTCGGGGTGTTTCCCGAGGCCGCGCCTGTGTTAAAGTCTCATGAGACTGGCCTGTCTCATCGGCTGTTGCCGACGGGCGTCGACGCTGACGGAACAGGTGACAGGTGGCGAACCGACAGGATCGGCCGGCCCCGTGGGCAGGGCTGGACCGGGTCGTGGTCTGCGACGGCGCGATGGGCACGATGCTGCACGCCGCTGGGGTGCCGCTCGACCAGTCGCTGTCGGCGCTCAACGTCACCCGGCCCCGGCTCGTCCGCGACCTGCACGCCGCCTATCTCGCGGCCGGCGCCGACCTGCTGCAGACCAACACCTTCGACGCCAACCGGTTGCGCCTGGCCAGGGTCGGACAGGAGGACCGCGTCGCAGAGATCAACATCGCCGGGGCGCGGCTGGCTCGCGAGGCGGTCGGCGACAGTGACCGGACCGCGCTCGTCGTCGGCAGCGTCGGCCCGGCCATGAGCGCCACCCGGGTCCCGCGGATGCCCCGGACCGACCGCGCGTCGGTGCTGGCCGAGCAGATCGCCGCCCTGGCCGACTGGGTCGATGTCATCGTGCTCGAGACGTTCGGGGAGATCGAGTCACTGGTCCAGGCGGTGGGCGTCGCGCTGGACGAGTGCGACGTGCCGATCATCGCCCAGATCACCTTCGACGACGACGGCCGCACGCTGCGCGGGGAGGAACCTGCCGAGGTCGCCGCCGCCCTCGGTGCGCTCGACGTGGCCGCGTTCGGCGCGAACTGCACCGTCGGGCCGGCCGTCCTGCAGGACGTCGTCGCCGAGCTCGCCGCCGGGTCGGCACTGCCCGTGTCGGTGCAGCCCAACGCCGGCACGCCCCGCCGGCTCGGCCGCCAGCTGCGTTACGCGCACAACACCGCCTACTTCGCCGAGGCCGCCACGCAGCTCGTCGGGCGGGGGGCGAGCATCGTGGGAGGCTGCTGCGGCACGACGCCCGCGCACATCCGGGCGATCGCCAAGGCCGTCGCCGGGTTGGTGCCGGTCCGTCGCGACGTGGTGCCGACGTCCGCCCCGGCTCGCGCGGTGGCTCTGGATCTCGAAGGGCCGCCACCGGTCGGCTGGCCCGACCCCGGCCGCCCGGTCGTCGTGGCCGGGCTCCGGGCACCGCACGGCCCCGATGTGGCGGGTTTCGTCGAGCGCGCCCGGGAGCTCATAGCCGCGGGCGCCGACATGCTGGCGATCATCGAGCCGGAGCCCAGCGCCGCTCGCGTGAGCCCGGTCGGGGCGGCCGTGCTGCTCAGCGAGCGCGTCGGCGCCACGGTGATCCTGCAGGTCGACGCGGCCGACCGGAGCCCTGCCGCGCTGCAGGCCGACCTGCTCGGAGCGCACGCCTTCGGGCTGAACATGGTCGTGTGCCGCACCGGTAACCCGCGCGTCGCGGGGGACTACCCGGAACCGGGGCTGTCGTCGGACGTGGACTCGATCCGCCTGGTCGCGGCGCTCGCCGGGCTCAACGACGGCGTCGACTGGCGCGGGGTACCCGTTCCCGAGCGCACCCGGTTCGTCATCGGTGCCTCGCTGCGCACCGCAGCCACGGATCGGTCGCGGGAGCTGGACCGCGCCGTCGAGAAGGTCCGGGCCGGGGTGCACTTCCTGCTCACCGACGTGATCTACGACGTGGCCCAGGCCCACGACGTGCTCGCTGAGCTCCGGGCCCGCGGGGTCACCGTGCCGGTGCTCGCCGCCGTCGCGCCGTTCCGCGACGCCCGCACGATTGCCCGGCTGACCCAGGAGATCCCCGAGGTGCTGGCCCCCTCCGCACTGATCGGCCGGCAGGTCGGCGGCGCGGGAGAGGTCGCCGAGAAACTCGCCGAGCACATCTGCGGAGTCCTCGTGCACACCGCGCGCGACCTGGACCCGAGCGTGACCTCAGTGGTCGCGGAGCTGCGCGGTTCGTTCGGGACGCCATGACCAGCCCGGCGCAGCAGCGGCCACCGCCGCCAGTCGGCCGGCTGGAGATCCTGCTGGAGCAGTTCCCCGGCACCGACGGGCTGCCTGAGGTCATGACGGGACTGTCCCGGCAGAACTCGGCCTACCGGCATGTCCTCGACGTGTGCGACCAGCTCGCCGACGCCGCGTTGCGCGGAGCCGACGCCCAGGCGATGTCGACCATGCTGGCCCAGCTGCTCGGCCGGACGGTCGTCCTGCTCGATCCCCGGTTCGCCCAGCGCTCCGGTGCTGCGGCGGGGACGCCAGGGCCGGAGTGGAACGCTGACGACCCGGGGGCGCGACGGCTGCTGCGAGCACTCGCCGCCGAGCGCAGGCCGCTGCGGGTCCCCGCGGTGCCCGACTCGGTGCTGCTACACGGCTGTCTGGCCGTGCCGATCGTCATCGGCCCCACCGACCTCGGGTACCTGCTCATCCTCGACGACCCCGCCGGTGGTGGTACCGACGACACCGATCTGCTCATCGCCAGCTACGTAGCCACGCTGTTCGCCTTGACGCTGGCCAACGAGCGGACGAGCGTCGAGCTCGGCGTCCGGTATCGGGCCGCCATCGTCGACGCGCTGGTATCGGGCCACTTCCTCGACGCCGACGACGCTGCGCGGAAGGCGCAGGCACTCGGTATGCCGGACGCACCGCTCCGGGTGGGCGTCCTGCGGGTGAAGGCGGAAAGCCCGTCGGCGACCGGCCTGGACCAGTGGGAAGAGCTCCGTGCCGCGATCGCGAGATCGGTGCCCGGTGCGGTGGTCAGCGTGCGCGGGGCGGAGCTGGTGATGATCCTGCCCGATCCGGCCGACCCCGTCGGTGCGGAGCTCGCCGTCGACGCGGAGCTCGTCGCTCGTCTCGGGGAGGCGATCGCGGCGGCCTCCGCGCGCCCGGCGTGGCACCAGAGCGGCGACCCGCGGTTGACGTGCGGGCTCTCCGACAGCGTCGCGCAGGCGGACCAGCTGCCACGCTCGCTGCAGGAGGCCGAGCACGCCGTCGAGATCGGCACCAGGATCGGACGGTCCGGGCAGGTCATCGCCTACGGCGAGCTCGGCATTTACCGGCTGCTGCTGCAGATCGGTGACATGCAGCAGCTCTGGGCGTTCGCCGAGGAGATCCTCGGGCCGCTCATCCGGTACGACGCCACGCACAAGCTCGGCCTCGTGCGGACCCTGTCGGTGTTCCTCAACCAGCGGGAGAGCCTCAAGCAGTCCGCTCGCCGCCTGCGCGTGCACACCAACACGGTGTCCTACCGGCTCCAGCGCATCGAGCAGCTCACCCCCCTGAACCTGGCCAACCCCGACGACCGGCTGGTGGCCCACATCGCGGTCAAGATCCTCCAGGCGCAACGGGGAGACGGCCTCGACTCGGGGTCCCGCTGACCGGAGGCACCGTGTCGCGGATGGTGCCCATCCAGGACCTCGGCGATGACGGGAGGGCCTGCTCGGCTATTTCGGTATCAGGTGCCCTGCTATTTCGGGATCGTTGGTATCGTGACGCTGTGACCAGCAGCTACGTGCCCCGACTCGCCGACCAGTTCATCGCTGAGCTACTCGCGGAGTTCCCCGCGCTGCTCCTTGTCGGACCGCGAGCCTCCGGCAAGACGACCACTGCGGCCCGGCAGGTCGGCAGCGTCATCCGGCTCGACGAGCCACGGGAGGCAGCGCTGGTCGAGGCAGACCCGGACGCCGCGCTACGGGACCGCCGGGAGCCCGTGCTGATCGACGAGTGGCAGCTGGTCCCGAGCGTGCTCGGCGCGGTCAAGCGTGCCGTTGATGCGGACTCTCGACCGGGCCGGTTTCTCGTGACTGGTTCGGTGCGCGGTCGCCTGGACTCCGCGACCTGGCCTGGAACCGGGCGGCTGGTCCAGGTCGACATGGGACTGCTGACCCGACGCGAGATCATCGCGGGCGATCTGAGCAGGCCGCCGTTCTTGACCAGAGTCGCGGCGGACGGTGTTGCCGGGTTACGGGTACCGCAGGAGCCGCTCGACCTGCGTGATTACCTCGAGCTGGCGCTGCAGGGCGGCTTTCCCGAGGTCCTGGGGCGGACCGAACGTGGCCGCATGCTGTGGTTGCGGAGCTATCTCGATCAGCTCTTCACCCGGGATGTCGAACAGGTGGAAAGGCACCGCGACCCGACTCGGCTCCGACGTTTCTTCGAGGCCTACGCGACGAACACCGCGGGTGTGGTCAGTCTCGCCACGTTGCTCGAAGCGGCAGGCGTCGACCGCAGGACCGCTGATGCCTACCTGGGCCTGCTCCAGGATCTGTTCGTGGTCGAGTCTGTCCCTGCGTGGAGCACCAACCGGCTCACCCGGCTGGTCCGTACCCCCAAGCGCTACGTCGTGGACCCCGGGCTCGTCGCCGGTAGCCTCCAGCTCACCGTGGATGCCGTCCTGCGTGACGGTGACCTGTTCGGCCGGCTGCTCGACACGCTGGTGTTCGCGCAGCTCCGCGGTGAGCTGCAGTTCGGTTTTCCACCGCCGCGGCTCTATCACCTACGTGATCGCAATGGTGACCACGAGGTCGATCTCGTCGCCGAGCTGGACGCCCGGCGGATCATCGCGATCGAGGTGAAGGCCACGGCGGCGCCGCGGGCGGACGCCGCCAGGAACCTCGGCTGGCTCCGTGATCGGCTGGGGGATCGCTTCGTCGCCGGTGTGGTGTTCCACACCGGTCCACGGGTCTTCCCCCTCGGCGAACGCATCATCGCAGCGCCGGTGTCGGCGCTCTGGAGCTGATCAGCTGGCAGCATCCGACTACCCGGAGACTGCGTGGGCCGGCACGACGAGGAGCTCTCATCTGATCACCGGTCCGTACCCGCCTGGTCCGGGGTGCGTTCGGCTTCGGCTTGCCCCACCGCGGCCCGCAGCGCCGGCTGCAGGTCCCCGGACAGCCCGGCCTGTGCGAGTGGTCCGCCGGGGTTTCAGCTGGCTGGTCGGCTGGCACTACGACGGCAGCGACGCCGCACGCCGGCGACTGGTAGTCGAGCTTCCGGTCGTAGCGTTCCGTCCCGCGGTGGCACCGGGGACTGATTCGCGGGATGCTCAGGTGCGGTCGTCGAGCAGGTGGTAGAGCAGCAGCAGCTGCGTGATCGCCAGCGGGTCGCTGCGGGCGGCGTCGCCGAGCACGCCCAGGGACGGGGGGAACTCGGTGTCGGTTTTCATCGCCGACCAGATGGCCTTCTCCAGCACCAGGCTGTCCTCGCGGGCGGCGTGCCCGTGCACGTGCAGGGCGTCGACCGGCCTGCCATCGTGGTCGCGCAGCAGCTTGAGGTGCATGGCGGCGCTGTCGACCTCGGAGAACACCGACGTGAGGTCGGGGTGCCGGATCGTCGGTCGCAGCATCAGCTCCGCCGAGAGCGGGGTGCTAGGAGGGTCGTCGCGCTCGGGCACCGGGGCGAAGCGCACCACGATGTCCGCGGCCGCGCGTTGCGGCCGGATGAACGCCTCCGACTCCGGCTCCCGCTTGTCCATCTCGGTCAGCACCGCCTCGGGCGTGTAACCACGCTTGGAGGTGTCGCGCTTGACCTTCCAGTCCCGCCGGATCTCCTCGGGTGGGTCGAGGTACACGGTGACGTCGAAGCAGGCGCAGGCCAGCTTCGTCGAGAGCGGGAGCAGGCCCTCGACGATGACGAACTCGGTGGGTTCGATCAGTTCCGGGCGGCCCAGCAACCCGGTGGAGTGGTCGTAGACCGGTTTGAGGATCGGTTGTCCGGTGGCGAGCAGCTGGAGATGCTGTTCCATGATCGTCACGTAGTTGCAGTCGGGGTGCAGCGCGGTGAACGGGAGCCCCTTGCGTTCCTCGCGGTCGTAGCGGTGGTAGTCGTCCACGCACAGCGAGGTGATCCGGTGCGCACCGAGCGCCTCGACCAGGCCGTCGGTGAGGGTGGTCTTTCCGGCGGCACTGTCGCCGGCGATGGCCAGCATCACCGGACGGTCCTGTCGGGTGTCGGCCAGCTTCATCCGTAGCTCCTTGTCAGGCATTCCTGATCTCCCTCGCCGCTCGAACGAGTGCAGCCGCCGCCTTCGCCACGGTCGGGCCGCGGATACGGGCCATCGCGGGGACCGTAGCCGGAACACCGCTCCGGCAGCTCCCCGTGCAGGGGGAGCTGGCGGGGGATCAGGAGCACCTGGTGGCGCTGTCCGGACAGTTACCATCTGCGCATGGTGGACCGTCCGTTGCGCCTGGTGATCGTCGACGATCACGAGATGGTTCGGACCGGGCTGAAGGCCATGTTATCCGGGCTCATCGACGTCCGGGTGGTGGGCGAGGCGTCCGACGCCGACGGCGGGGTTCGGGTGACCGCGGACCTGGAGCCGGACATCGTCGTCTGTGACGTCCGGCTCGGGGGGGCCAGTGGCCTGGACATGTGCCGCACGCTGCTGGCGCACAACCCGGACCGCCGGGTGGTGATGCTCACCGTCTACGACGACGAGCAGTACCTCTACCAGGCCCTGCGTGCCGGAGCCCGGGGCTACCTGCTGAAGCGGATCGACGGTGCGGAGCTCGTCCGCCAGCTGCACCGCGTCCACCGCGGCGAGATCGTCGTCGACGTGGCCCTGGCCGGCCGGGTCGCGGCCGCGGCCGCGCGTATCGACGCCGGCGAGTTCTGGCCGGGCGCGCGCCTGGGTCTCACCCAGCGCGAGAGCGAGGTTCTCGCGCTCATCGTCGCGGGCCTGACCAACCCGGCGATCGCCGGGCGCCTCATCGTCGGCGAGGAGACCGTGAAGAGCCACGTCCGGTCGGTCTACCGCAAGCTCGACGTCCCCGACCGCGCCGCCGCCGTAGCCCGCGCCCTCCGCGAAGGCCTCTTCCGCTGACCCACCCCCACCCCGCGAGTCGGTACGAATTGGCGGCCAAGTGTGCGCTATGTGGCGGCCGGCGTCCGGCCAGCTCACGTCCGTCTGTACCCCGTGCCGGAGGGATACGCGGTCATGACGTAGACGTGAGGGTCGGCTGCTCAGACGAAAAGTCGGAGGTGTTCGATCAGCTGTTCACCGGCGATCAGCAAGCTTTGAGCCGTTGCGATCGCGGCGACCACCTCCGCTGCTTCCACGTGCTCACCAGGAAACGAGGGGTCGGTGACCGCGAGGTGGTCTCCGGCCTGTGTCGGTCGCAGACCCTGGTGGGCGAGCAGCGCCTCACCGACGAAACGGCCGGCGTCGTAGGCCAGCACGAGCGCCGACTCTGGATCGTCGGTGACGATCCCGCCCGCAGTGGCCAGCCGACGGCGGGCCTTGTCCAGCCAGGGATGGCCGTCTGCTCGCGCACCCGTGACACGTTCAAGATGACGGCGAGCCAGGAGTCTCTCGGTGTCCTCGGCGCCTTGTGGCCAGCGACTCAGCGTTCCCTCCTGTCGTCGAGCACACCGACAAGCGGGCGTGCTGCGATCTCATCGATGAACGGGTCCTCCCCGGAGCCGCGTGCCAACCACCGCGCCGCACTGACGACTGTCGGGTTCACCGGACGCCCGAGGCGCAGCTGGGCTCGATCAGCCGCGGTATAGATTGGATGACGATCGACACCGCTGGTGGTCACAACGACGAGAACGTCGATGTCAGCGGGGTCCGTGCCCTCTTCGCCGTGGTACCGCGCCGCCCATGACCCGAACAGTGCTACCTCGGTGACGGTCTCGCCCAACTCGGCCGCCGCCGCATCGAACTCCTCGCCGACGATCTGCACAGGACCGAACGCCCTGAGTATCACCTCCGTCAGCGCGTGCACCAGCGAACCGGCTCCGGCCCGAACCAGTCGGGCTCGGCCCACACTGCGGAGGGTCAGGATCCCGGCCTGCTCCAACCTGCGCACCTCGTCAATGACGCTGGTCAACGACGCACCGACGCGACGAGCCAGCTCGGTCTGAGTGAGTTCCAGGCTGGGGTTCAGCAGCAGGACCGATAGCACACCCGCCTGAGTCCGCGACCGCAAGATGGGGAGCAACCGCGGAGCCTTACTACGCATGCGCCGAGTATATACTCGGCGCATGCGTAGCGTGGCGTCACCTAGCCCACCCACCCCGCGAGTCGGTACGGATTGGCGGCCGAGTGTGCGCTATGTGGCGGCCGGTGTTCTGGCACGGTTCTCTCGATTCAGCTGTGGAAGAGTCCCTGGTCCGCTGCGGCGGCGGTAACAGTCGAAAGTGGTGGCGGATCGGGTACGAACTGCGACGATGGAGGCATGACCGAGGACGGCGTCAGCCGGCTGCGCCGGAACTATCGCGACGAGATCGACGGGGCCGCCCTGTACCGGGCGATGGCCGACAGCGAGGAGAGCACCGAGCTGGCCGAGGTCTACCGGCGGCTCGGCGCGGTGGAGGCGCGGCACGCGGAGTTCTGGGCGGAGCGGCTGCGGGCCCAGGGCGCCCGGGTACCCGGTGCTCGGCCGTCGGTGCGGATTCGGGTGATGGGAGCGTTGGCGCGCCGTTTCGGGGCGGGGGTGGTGCTGCCCACGGTCGCCTGTGCCGAGCGGCTGGGCCGAACGATGTACGACGACCAGCCGGAGGCCGCCGGCACGTCGATGAGCACCGATGAGCGGTCGCACGCGTTCCTGCTCGATCAGATCAGCAGCGGGGTGCCCGGCTCGTCGCTGGCTCGGTTGGAGGGACGGCACCGCACGCCGGGCGGTAACGCGGTGCGGGCGGCGGTGCTCGGCGCCAACGACGGGCTGCTGTCCAACTTGAGCCTGGTCACCGGCGTTGCCGGGAGCGGGCTGGTCGGCTCGACGGTGCTGGTGGTCGGTCTGGCCGGGCTGCTGGCCGGAGCATTCTCGATGGCGCTGGGGGAGTGGGTGTCGGTGCAGAGCTCTCGCGAACTGGCTGATCGTCAGCTCGCCATCGAGGCCGACGAGATCGCGGCGCTGCCCGAGGAGGAGGTCGAGGAGCTCCGGCTCATCTACCAGGCCCGTGGCCTGCCGGCGGACGAGGCTTTCACGGTCGCGAAGCGGCTGCTCGACGATCCGGACAACGCGCTGGATGTGATGGCTCGCGAGGAGCTGGGCATCGATCCCGACGATCGGGGCGGCAACCCGTGGACCGCCGCGCTGAGCTCGTTCCTGCTCTTCACCGTCGGTGCGGTGATCCCGGTGCTGCCGTTCGTGTGGCTCGATGCCTTGCCCGGCGTCCTGGTCAGCGTCACGGCCGGGGCGGTGGGGCTGTTCGTGCTGGGGGCGGCCACGACACTGTTCACCGGGCGTGGGGCGCTGCGGGGCGGCCTGCGACAGATGCTGCTCGGGCTGGCCGCGGCTGCGGTCACCTACGGCGTCGGATCGCTGCTCGGGGTGGCGATCACCTGAGTGCTGTCCACGGGGCTTCCCGAGCGTTGAGTGATTTTACTCGCGATATTGAGTAATCTGTCACCGTGGCGCAGACCTTGTATCGTCGACCGCTCTTCGACCTGGTACGGGCGCGCCTTCAGGAGCCACGTCGCCGCATCCAGGTGCTGGCCGGTCCCCGGCAGACGGGCAAGACCACCCTGGTGCGGCAGGTGCTCGCGCAGGTCGGCCTCCCGGCGCACTACGCGTCGGCTGATCAGCCGACGCTGCAGGACCGCGGCTGGCTCGAGACGCAATGGGAGATCGGCCGGCTGCGAGCCCGGGACACCGAGCGTGGCGGGCTGCTCGTGCTGGACGAGGCGCAGAAGATCACGGCCTGGTCCGATGTGGTGAAGCGGCTGTGGGACGAGGACACCGCAGCCGGCATCCCGCTTCGAACCGTGCTGTTGGGTTCGTCGCCGCTGCTGATGCAGCGTGGCCTCGCCGACAGCCTGGCCGGGCGGTTCGAGGTCGTCCGGGTACCGCACTGGACGTTCCCGGAGATGCGCGACGCGTTCGGCTTCGATCTCGAGCAGTACCTGTACTTCGGCGGGTACCCGGGAGCGGCGGACCTGGTCGCCGACCGGGACCGATGGGCCAACTACGTCCTCGACTCGCTGGTCGAGACGACGCTCTCACGGGACGTGTTGCTCCTGACCCGTGTGGACAAGCCGGCCCTGATGCGGCAGGTGTTCCAGCTGGGCTGTGAGTACTCGGGACAGATCCTGTCCTACCAGAAGATGGTCGGACAGCTGCAGGATGCAGGCAACACGACCACCCTCGCCCACTACCTGGAGCTGCTGTCGGGTGCCGGACTTGTGACCGGCCTGCAGAAGTACTCTGGATCACGGATCCGGCAGCGCGGATCCAGCCCGAAGCTGACCGCCCTGAACACCGGGTTGGTCTCCGCTCTCACAGCGCTGCCTGCGGCTGCGACGCGGGAGCGTCCGGATCTCTGGGGCCGGCTGGTCGAGTCCGCCGTGGGCGCGCATCTGGTCAACAGCTCGACCAGCTCCGCCACCGAGGTGACCTACTGGCGAGACGGTGGCCACGAGGTGGACTTCGTGGTCGCGGCCGGCACGGCGGTGGTCGGCATCGAGGTCAAGAGTGGCCGGCGCACCGGCGTCCTGCCCGGCCTGGACCGTTTCCGCCGCACCTTCCCGGCCGCTCGCACGCTGCTCGTGGGCTCTGGTGGGATCCCGCTGGAGGAGTTCCTGTCGTCACCGACCGAGTCCTGGCTGCGCTGACGTCGACCCTACGGACCTTGGCGTGGTCCGGCCTGGTCGTGCCACCCTGAGTAGGCTCAATGCGGGATATCCCCAGCCCGGCTAGAGCTTGTCTCTCAAGAGGGGCTAGAGTAGCTTGGTGGCTACGGCGATGAGATACCGCGACATCGAGCAGGCCCTGCGCGCTCAGGGTTGCTCGGTCAAGTCCACCCGCGGCAGCCACGAGAAGTGGGTCTGCCCGTGCGGCCGTCACACGGCGATCATCGTCCGCAACCAGGAGAACTCGCCCGGTGTTGTCCGCGACACCGCCAATCGGATGCAGTGCCTGCCGAAAGGATGGTTGCAGTGAGCGTCTACCACGTTACCGCGAAGCGGTGGGAGCGCGGCTGGGAGCTGCACATCGACGGCGTCGGCGTCACCCAGTCCACCAGTCTTGCTGGGGCCGAGCGCATGGTCCGTGACCACCTCGCGCTCGCGTTCGACGCCGATCCGGACACTTTCCAGGTCGCGATCACACCCGAGATCGACCCGACCCTCTCCGCCGAGTTACGGGAGGCCCGGGAGAAAGCCGACGCCGCAGCTCGGCTGCAGCGTACGGCAGCGGAGATGTCCCGCCACGTTGCGCGGGAGCTACACACCCGCTGCAACCTGTCCGGGGCCGACGTCGCCGCCGTGCTCGGCGTGTCTCCCCAGCGTGCCTCCCAACTGCTCAAAAGCTGAGCACCCTGTGGGCGTCGGTGTCCACGAACAGGACGACCGGCTGGTGACGGTTTCCTCGATGACGCCGACCTGATGGTGTCATCCTCGTGTGGTTGGGACTCCAAGCCCGTACACCCCACCAGGAGGATGTCCCGCGACTTCAACCGCTCAGGTTGTTACTACGCCGATCCTGGTGGAGCCGTCCGCTGGTACGCGCTGTCCCTGCGCTCGTCGTTGCTGTACCACTGTGGTCGATTGATGTCCACGGAGAGGGGACGGCGGATGGTGCTGGCGCATGCTGCGTCCGGGGTCGGCAGGCAGGTGGTGACCCATGCGGTGCGGACCTGGTTGGGGGCGCGGCGAGAACGCGACCAGCGCGGTAACGAACTGATCGATCTGGTCCGGTTGAGCGTGCGGGACCATTTCCAGCAGCGCCGGCTGGTCCGTCAGCTGGAGGACCTGGCCGATCAGATCGGCGAGCGGCTGCGGCCGGTCTACGAGCACGACTTCCGCGGCGTGCCCGAGAACGAGCGGGCGGCCGCGCTGCAGGCGGTGGTGGACGCGCTGGAGGCCGCGGATCTCACCGACGCCACCTTGTTCGCCGTGGACGTGGACGCCCGCAAATTGGCGCGGCTGGTGCGCCAGCGCGTCCCGGTCCGGCGGGTGGGCTTGGCCGAACCGGCCGAGCAGCTCTACGACGCGGTGCTCGACGAGAGCTGCATGGCGCTGGTGCAGGTGGTCAGGCAGTTGCCGGCGTTCGAGCCGCGGGCACTGACCGAGCTGCTGGGCCGGTTCTCCGAGGTCACCGACCGCATCGGTGAGGTTCTGCACCGGCTCCCGCGCACCACCCTGGACGCGCCGCAGGGCATCGAGCACGACGAGGAGTTCCGCGCTCGCTACCTCGACCACGTCAGCGAGACCCTGGACGAACTGGAGCAGTTCGGCATCGACGTGCGGCGCTACCGACCCCGCACGCTGGTCAGCGTCGCGTACTTGAGTCTGCAGGTCAGCACCGACGGTGACCGGCGCGGGCGGGGGTTCGGTGATCGGCCCGACGAGCGCTGGTTCGCCGATGGACGTACCGCACGGGGTTCAAGCAGTCTCCGGGCCGAGGCAGCGCTCGCGGAGAGCTCACGGACCCTGCTGCGCGGCGACGCCGGCTCGGGCAAGACGACGCTGCTGCAGTGGCTGGCGGTGACGGCCGCCCGCAGCGGGTTCTCCGGGCCGCTGGCCAGCTGGAACGGGTGTGCGCCGTTCCTGATCCGGTTGCGCCACTACGCCGACCGGGCGCTGCCGGGCCCGGAGGAGCTGCTGGCTGGCGTGGCCGACCCGCTGGCCGCGCTATTGCCGACGGGATGGGTGCACCGGCAGATGCGCAGCGGCCGGGCACTGCTGCTCGTCGACGGGGTGGACGAGCTCGTACCCACGCAGCGGCGCCAGGTCCGGACGTGGTTGCGGGGCCTGTTGGCTGAGTATCCGGAGCTGCGACTGGTGGTCACCTCGCGCCCCGGTGGTGCTGAGCGAAGCTGGTTATCGGCCGAATGGTTCGCTCCTGTGCTGTTGGAACGGATGTCGCCGCTGGACGTGGCGGCGTTCTGCCGCCGATGGCACGACGCGGTGCGCGAGGCGACCCGGCGCTCGGCAGCGGTGCTGCCGTGCGAGCCGGACGAGCTGCCCGACTACGAGCGGGGGCTGCTGCGCCAGCTCGACGGGCGCAGGCATCTGCGCGGGCTGGCAAGTAGCCCGCTGCTGTGTGCGATGATCTGCGCGCTCAATCTCGACCGCCGCCAGCAGCTTCCGCCGGACAGGATGGCCTTGTACCGGGACGCACTGGCGCTGCTGTTGGAACGTCGGGATGCCGAGCGTGAGATCCCGGCGGGCCGTGCGGTCGTGCTGGACACCGGCAGCAAGCTCGCGATCCTGCAGCACGTGGCGTGGCGGCTGACCCTCGCTGGCCGGGCGGAGTTTCCTCGCGCCGAGGTACTGGAGCAGGTGGGGCGTGCCGTGGCCCGGATGCCCAACGTGGAGTACTCCGCCGAGGACGTGCTGGACCACCTGCTGGAGCGCAGCGGCGTGATCCGCGAGCCGGTGGTGGGCCGGGTCGACTTCGTGCACCGCACGTTCCAGGAGTACCTGGCGGCCAGGGAGGCCGTCGAGGACCAGGCGGCCGACGCGCTGGTCACCCGTGCCCATCTCGACCAGTGGTGGGAGACCATCGTGATGGCGGTCGGGCACGCCACACCCGAGCGCCGGGCCGAGCTGATCGGCGGCGTGCTGGACCGTGCCGACGTCGAGCCGCGGCACTGCCGGCGGCTGCGGCTGCTCGCCGCCGCATGCCTGGACACCGCGCAGATGGTCGCGCCGGAGGTCACCCGGCGGGTGGAGGCGGCTGTTGCGGAGCTGGTACCGCCTCGTGGGAGCAACGAGACCCGTTCGCTCGCGCTGGTCGGTGACAGGGTGCTGCGGCGGTTACCGTCCTCACTCGACGAGTGCACCGACGCCTCGGCCGCCGCCTGCGTGCAGACCGCCGCCCTGGTCGGCGGGCCCGAGGCCCTGCGGCTCCTAGCCCGGTGGGCGTCAGACCCGCGCGGTGCGGTGCAGCGCGCGCTCGCGGAGGTGTGGCGCTACTTCGACCCTGGCGACTATGCGGCAGCGGTGCTGCGGGACGCCCCGTTGGACCACGGACGCATCTTGGTCAAACGAATTGAGCATGTGTCGTATCTGCGCACTCTGCACCACCTCCGAGACGTGGCGCTCAACCTGCACACCGATCATGTCGATGATCTTGCCTTCCTCCACGATGCGCCACAGCTGACGACCTTACTGGTGGTTCGAAACAGCGATCCGGTCGATCTTGCCCCACTCGCGAACTTTCCCGCGTTGCAGGTGTTGCACTTGATCGGTGTCGAGGGTGCCGTGGGCTGGGACGTGCTCCCCACTTTGGCGGAGCTTGGTCACCTATCAACAGCCGCACCGGACGGCGGACGGGACCTGGCGTTCCTTGCTGGCTGCCCATCGCTCAGCAGCCTGTACTTGAACGGCTGCAGCGAGATGTCCACCGTCTCCGCGTTGGCATCAGCTTCCCGTCTGAGGACGATAGGCCTGCACGGCGCCAAGTGCCTCCGTGACCTCCGGGCCCTCACTCGTCTCCACGAGCTGCGTTCGTTGTCCATTGGAGATGCCCCGATCACCGGTGGTCTTTCCGCTGTGACACCTGTTCTCGATCGGCTTGAGACGCTTAAGTTCTCCTCGATACCGACGGTCATATCGCTGGAGCCGCTCACTGGAAGCGCATTGCAGGAAGTCAAATTGTACGGCTGCCCCGTCACCGATCTGGCGCCTCTAGCCACGCTTCAATCACTGAAACGCATACGGTTGGGCAAGATGCCTGCCGTAGATCTCGTGTCGCTCGCCGGCTTGCCGCACCTGCGAGAGCTGGTATTGTGGTACATCGACGAACCGGTCGATCTATCGCCACTCTCTCCAACTCGTCATCGCCTTCGGGTGGAGTTGCGGAACACAGCTACCGTGGGAACAACAGATCTTGGAATCAGGATTCGACACCGATGACGATGAGCAGATCTTCAGAATGAACTGTGCCAGCGTTGGTCAGTCAGTGTCCAAGTCGGTGGTCGAAGTGACCGATTATTTCCACTCGGGCAGCGGTCTCAATGTCCCAATACAGCACGCCGCGATTGCCGAAGCCTGCACTGTGTCCCGCCAGCGAGTCCTGCCAGCGGGTGGGTCGGTGACCCTCAGGTGACCCGCTCATCCTCGGACCGCGCCCTGAGTCCGCCACCGGGTCTCGTTAGCGGCGGATGGGCTCGGCCGTCGACTCTCTGCGATGCTCGGCTCAGGGTGAGGTAGGTATATGGGGCAGGGGCTTTAGTTGCTGAGTCGGATCTGCCACTGTATGAGCTTGGACTCGTAGGGAGGTGAGTCGTGAACGATGAGGCCGACTCGAAGCCAGTCTCCACGCTGCGGCCGTGGGGCCTGAGGGGCTTGCGGCTGGCACCACAGGGGGACGTACCGATGTGCCGATACGACCCGGTCCGTCAGGTTGCAGTGACAGCCAGCGGAGAGCTGTGGATCGGCTCCAATGATGGCAAGAAGTGGTCTTCGGTCGCCGAGCTGGACGGCGATGAGGGTCGCTCAGAGGCCTGGGGTTGGGATGATGGCAAAGACGTCACGGAAAGCTGGTAATGGCGAATATGACAGTCTTGATCGTCTCCCAGGAAATTGACCCTACCGCCGACGAGGTGGTGCTGGCGCTCGCTGAGCGCAACGTTTCGGTCTTCCGGATCGACCGAGCTTGGTTTCCCCAACGGCTCACCCTGAAAGCCAGGCTCCGGTACGGCCGATGGACAGGATCCTTGCAGACCGCTGAACGCCGCGTCGAGTTGGACGACATACGGTCGGTATGGCATCGGTGGCGATCCAGTTTCGTTCTCTCGCCCCAACTGACCCCACAGGACAGGCGGCACGCCGAGCGCGAAGCCCGCACGGGATTCGACGGGGTGGTCTGTTCGCTCGCCGCCCGACACGTCAACCATCCGCACCATGTTGCAGCGTTATCCAAGCCCGTCGAACTTGTTCTCGCGGCGCAATGCGGGCTCGACGTACCCGAGACGGTGATCTCCAACAGCTCCGATCAGGTGCGGGCCTTCGCGGACGGTCCCCACGGGGTGGTCCGGAAGCTTTTTTCGTGCCACGTGGTCGATGACACAGGTTGCTCCATGATCGGGCATACCCGGCTGGTCACCGACGACGACCTCGCTGAGCTGGATCAGGTCGAACTAACCGCGCACCAAGTCCAGTACTATGAGGGTTATTCAGGAGAGTTGTGTGGATCTTGTAAGACCGCGGTTGAGCTGCGGAGATACGCCTCCGATCAAGATCGCTGAATAAGCCTCTATGTCGACAAGCTCATGGATGTGCGGGTGGTCGTGGTGGGCGACCAAATCTTTCCGGTAGCCATCCATCCCTTGAGTGACGTTGCCCGTATCGACTTCCGTGCTGACTATCGTGCGCTTCGGCGCGAAGTCATCGAGCTGCCTGCCGCTGTGATGCAAGGAATTCGTCGATTCATGGCCGAAAGCGGCCTGTTGATGGCGTCGATGGATTTCAGCGTCGGCCGTGACGGACGTTATTATTTTCTTGAGTCCAACCCGGCCGGAAGTCAATACGGTTGGCTTGAGGCGAAAACCGGAGTGTGTATCACTGACGCGGTGGCCGACCTGCTCGCCGAGGACTGGAGTGGATCGTCATGAGCGACTGGCGATCCTACGCCTTACTGTTGGCTGACGAGCTCCGAGCCAGTGGCGATCTGAGGACCCCGGCATGGCACGCTGCGGTCGCTGAGACCCCACGCCACGTCTTGGTGCCCATTGTCTACGATCTACAGCAAGCTGACGGCTCGCTCACCACGACCCGGCTGAACACGGCCGAACACCTGGAGCGGGTCTACTCGACCGTCACGTTGGTCACCGCCACCGTGACCAACGATTACGGCAGTCTCGTGCCGGTGTCGTCGTCGACCAAACCCGATCTCATGGTGCGGATGCTCGAGGCTCTGGACGTCCATGAAGGCCAACGCATCCTGGAGATCGGGACTGGCACAGGTTACAATGCCGCCCTGTTGGCTCACCGCCTCGGCGACGGCAACGTCTTCTCCGTCGACATCGACCCCGAGTTCGTCGACACCGCCCGGCAAAGGCTGAATCACATCGGCCGACATCCCTATCTCGCCGTCCGTGACGGTGCCGAGGGGTGGGTACAACACGCCCCGTACCACCGGATCATCTGCACCTGCGCGGTGCGCCAGATCCCTTGGGCTTGGTACGATCAGCTCATTCCCGGTGGGCAGCTGTTGGTCGACTTCAAACCGCAAGGCGGCAACCTCGTGCTGCTCGAGAAAAAAGCCGGCCGTCTCGAAGGCCGGTTCACCGCGCGGTACGGGGCGTTCATGGCCATGCGCCACCACAAGGGTCATGACGACAGTTCATGTCAGCAGTGGCAGCCTGAGCTGCCACTGGACCGAGAACGCACGACTACGACACCCGCCGAGCCGTCCGCCGTCGTGGGATTCCTCAGATCGGTCACGTCCACCACCGACTTACGGCACGGATACAGGTTCGATGAGCGGACCCGGCAACGCATTGCGATCAAACTCGCCGCTGCCAACGGGTCCTGTTGCGAAGTCGAGCTCACCTCGGACGAGAACGGTTCCCGTATCGTGCGCGAGGGCGGACCCACACCGCTGTGGTCGCAGATCGAACACGCCTACCGCCAATGGTGCGACTGGGGCCAACCAGGCTGGGACAGGGTCGGCGTCACGGTCAGACCGGACACCTGGACGGTATGGCTGGACGAGCCGAACAACACCATCAGCTGCAGATGAGGTGCAACCGCGACAGGTACCCGTCGGACAGACCCAGACCTCCGGAAGTCGCTGATGGATTCGGCTGTTGGCCTGGGGTTTTCGTGACCTGATCGTTCCCGAAAATAGCTGAGATCTGGCCTGGTTTCCGGTAGTGTCGGTGCGTGTCCTCGACGACGACCCAACCGGTG
>JBBSQN010000115.1:0-18167 GCA_038257875.1 Mycobacteriales bacterium | reverse complement strand
GAACGGCTCCCCGAACACGCCGAGGCCATGATCAAGTGGTCCATGATCGGACTCATGACCCGCCGACTCGCACCCGCCCCTGGCCGCCGAGCCTGGCAGCCAGCTGCGGCCTCGTAGCCGCTTTCCCAACACGTTCTTAGCTTTCGCTGACGCGACTTGGTGAGGAGTTCGTCGGCGGGTTTGGTCCAGGTGAACGGGGTGGCGCGTTCGTTCCAGCCATCGATGTAGGCCGTGATGGTGTGAGGCTGGCCGGGACGCAGCTCGACCGCCGCGGCGACCCGAACGAGCCGAACGGTGCGCGGTAGCCCCGCCAGCGCGTGAATCCGGCAACGGGCGGCGGCGGCCCGCAGGGCGGCGGGCGAGGGCGGCAGGCTCGCGAGTGCCGCCACGCCGCCGATACCGTCGTTCAGGACGTGATGCATCACGAGTACCAGCGCAGTGCCACCGTCGGCCAGGCCGGTCACCACGGTGATCGACCATAGCGGTCGGTCCCGGAGGCAGCCGGGACATGGTTGCGGTTGCGGCCACCTCCATGAGGGCGGCTTGGTCACCGAGGGTGCGGGGCAGTCGCGGACGGTGAGGTGTCGTGACATGTCGAAGTCGGCGTCGTCGACCCACAGCGGGCGTCCCCCGCCAAGCGGTGCCCGCATCAGGCGTTGCCGTAGCCGCGGAACGGTGCGGACTCGCGCGGACAGCACATCGCACATTGTCTCGGGGTCGACGGTGCGATCGAGCCGCAGCACCGCGGCCACGTGCATCGATGCCGACAGGGTGTCGGTGGCCCGGACCTCAACGTTCCCTTGGAACGCCCCAGGCACGGCAGAGGCCGAGGTCCCCAGATTCCTCCCGATCCGGATAGGCGCCGGGCAGAGCGGCTCAGGAAGGGGCGACGATGGCTCAGCAGCGTCCGCCCCCATCGAGATTTCTGGCGCAGTCGCCGAGCGCTACCTCGCCGGTCTACAGCGCGCGCGGGCATCGCCGCGGCATCGACCACCAGCGCTGCCGACGCGGATGAGGTCGGGCAGCTGCCAGGTCTTGTCGAAGTAGGGCTCGGTGGGTGCGTAGAAGCGGAAGTAGCCGAACCAGCCCCGATCCGGGACGGTGGGGACCGTCGTCGCGCGAGGAGCGGTCTGCCCGATCCAGCGGGTGGTCGACGAAGCAGCGGGTGTCGGCGTCGTAGACGGTGAAGGACCAGAATTGAGCGACCGGGACATCGGCCGGAACGACCAGGTCGTAGGAGCGTTCCCCGACCAGCCACTCGCCGTCGGAGTCTCGGCCCACGTGGAGGTAGACCTGCCCCTGGCCGGGCGTGGTCGTGGTCATCCCCTTGGACGAGGTCACCGCCTCGTAGAACCAGGCGGTTCGTTCGTCGAGTTGGGTGGTGTGCTCGCCCTCCTGGCTGGCGTCGAGGAAGAGGACCAGCTGCCAGTCGCGGCCAGGGTAGGCCTGGGCACCCTCGAAACGCGGCTCGTAGCCGACGACCCGGGCCATCGCCTCACCGACCAGCGCTGCCTCCTGCAGCAGACGACGCTGCCTCTCGTCCGGTTCGAACGGGTGCCCCTTGCGGATCCCGACGTTTTCGAGCATCGCAAGCACGATGCGGTCGCGCTCGTGGACCGGCTCCTCGTTGACGAGCCGCGCCAGCATCTCCCAGTAGGTCAGGCCGCGGGGCTGGGTGCCGCTCCAGGTCCTCCCCTCGGGGCTGATCACCCGCGTCGCGGGAGGGTCGTCGCGCCGGTCGACCGGATAGGCCCGGTACCCGGCTAGCGTCTGCGTAGCCTCCGCCTCGTCAGTGGTGAGGATCCGGATGCCATGGAAGACGTTCACCGTGGGAACGTGGATCGTGGACGCCCCCTCCAGCGCGGGATCCTCGTGGCCGGGGCCGAGCAGCACGAACCGGCCACCGTGCCCCGCGTCGGGACCGGTCAGGCCGAGGTCGGCCACCGGCCGCTGCCAGAAGTCCAGACAGCGAGACTCAGCCGATCAGACCCACCGGCTCCGCCAGCGGTCATCGGCGTGACCTCGGTCGCAGGAATGACCGTTGGGTCGTGCCCTGTTCGGGGCTTGCAGCGGGGACGTCCGTGCGTCAGGTGCACCGGAAGACCGTGCGGCCTTCGGCGGTCCCGGCTGCCTGGACGGCGAGCACGTCACGCATGACGTCGAGCACGTCGGTGAGCGGCAGCGGCACGTCGGCGACCTTCAGGTGGGGGTTGGTCACCCCGACGGGGTGCCACCACGCGCCGTCCGACGTCAGTGTGGGCTCGGGCTCGACGGTGTCCAGCGAGATGTGCATCCCGGACGTCGCCGCACCCTCCTCGGCGACCGGCCGGACCAACCTGTCGTCGACGGGGACGCCGAACTCGTCGAGGACGGCGTGCAGGCCTGCGAGGCATCCCACTTCTTCTGGCGAGAGGGTCGCCGCCACGCGCACCCGGAAGCCGAGCTCACGGGCCAGCTGGATGCCGGCCAGCGCCTTGGCGTGCGAGCCGGCGCCCCGCACGCGGTCGTGCAGCTCCGGCGTACCGGAGTCCACACTGACCTGCATCACGACGGCCGACCGGTCCATGCGTTCGAGCGTCGCGCGACGCTCGCCGCGGCTGAAGACCATCGCGTTGGTGAGGATCGTGACCGGCACGCGGGCCGCGGCGTACGCCACGATCTCGCCGAGCTCGGGGTGCAGGAACGGCTCGCCGCCGGTCACCAGCAGCTCCCGCCCACCCTGTGCGGTGAACTCGTCGATGGCGGTCCGGGCCAGCTCCACTGGCATCGAGCGGGCCGCGGCGCGAGGCGAGGACTCGGCGCAGCAGTAGTTGCAAGCCAGGTTGCAGTGGAAGTTGGAGTACAGCCACAGCCGGTGGCCCAAAGGGACGGCTTCGCCCGTGCTGAAAGCACCGCCGGGTCGCGGGCCGCCGCGGCGGATGAGGAGCCGCCAGCCGGCGGAGGTGTCGGCCGCCGCCGGGTCGGTGCCGACGTCGACCACGTCGTGGCCGGCCAGCCGGGCCCAGGGCGGCAGGTCGACAAGCACCGAGCGTTCCCGCGTACGGACCGAAAGCACCTGCCCCGGCTGCAGCCGGCGCATCGCTGCCGTCAACGACAGGAGCAGACCGCTGCCGCAGTCCTGGTCCCCGCCGTCGAGCTCTGCATCGGCCCGGTCGGATGCCACCGCTGCCGTGGTGTCGGTCATCGCGCGGTCAGAACGACAGCGATCCGGCGCCGTCGGCCAGCAGCGCGACCAGCGTGGCGCCGCCCACGATCTGTGCACCGTCGATGAGCTGGTCCTCGCCGATGCCGCGCTTCTTCGCGCACGGGCTGCAGACGAGGAAGGTCCCGCCGGCCTCGACGTAGGAGCCGACCAGCTCGGACATGGGGGCGAAGCCCTCCTCGTGCAGCTCGTCGGCGGTGCCCTTCGCAGCCAGCCTGACGCCCTCCGAGGACAGGAACACCGACGTCTGCTGGGCCGAGGCGACGGAGGCGCCGGCCACGACCATTGCCACGCTGGCGCGGTCGACATCGTCGGCGGAGTGGGTCAGGGAGATCACGAGGCCGTTCATGGGTGTTCCTTCCGAAGGGGACGGGGTGTCACGCACGAATGGGTGCTCGAAGCGGTGCGAGCACGATGTCGAAGGACGGCCGGTCATCGGGTTCCCGGCCGGCCCCGAGGTAGCGATGCCCACCCAGGCGGCACCATGCCGGCAGATCGGTCGGCGCTGCCGGGTCGGTGGCTATCAGGCGGACGAGCGCGCCGGGTGGTTGCTCGCGCAGCGGCCGCGCCAGTCGCAGCAGCAGCTCGCCGCAGCCGAGGTCCTCGCCGTCGATGATCAGGTCGGGCTGGCGTACGTACCGTTCGTCACCCATGCGCGACCTGCACGGCCTGCCGGGACGCGACGTAGCGGGCACCCGCCACGGCCACGACAGCGCCGGTGAGCAGCAGCGCGGCGGTCGTGAGGTCGGCCCCCAACCACACCGACGACCGCCCGACCTGCAGCCAGATGCTGGCGGCCGCCAGCACGGCCACGGCCGCCGCCGCGAGCGCCAGCCCGCGCTGCGCGGTGCCGCCGGCCAGCAGCAGCAGGACGCCGGTCGCCAGCAGCACCAGCCCGCCGGCAACGTTGTACGAGCCGAGGGAGACCTCGAAGTCTCTGAAGCCGATCCTGGCCGGGGAGGAGAACAGGGCAACGACGACGCCCAGCAGGCCGACCGCCGACAGGACCACACCCCAGGCCTCCAGCAGCCGCTTGGCCGCGTGCTTACCCCGACCGTCCGCGGCCGCCGCCCGCACCCCGTCGACCCCCCAGACCAGCCCGGCGTTGCCGATGAAGAGGACGACGTGGATGGCCAGCAGCATGTAGTAGGCCCACGGCCACTCGCCTGGCGTCAGCAGCACGGACAGCGAGATCGCGCCGGCCTGGGCGATGCCGAGCAGAGCTGCCAGCCGCGTGAACGTGCCCGTCAGCAGCAGCGCGGCCAACGCCGTCTCGACGACGAGCACCCCCCAGCCGAACGGCACGAACGCCGGCTTCACGAGGTGCTCCATGATCGCGCTGAACGGCGGGAAGACCGGGTGGTCGATGGCGTCCTGCACGTAGCCGTAGAGACCTCCGCCGCGGTCGCGGCCGAACTCCGGCGGCACCTTCCACACGACGTTGTAGAGCCAGAGCAGCCCCGCCAGGATGCGCAGACCGCCCAGCGCACGTCCCACCATGCGGCGATCGGGCTGCGCAGTACCGAGCAGATAGCCGAGCACCCCTGCAGTCTGTCGCGATCGTGCCTGGCCCGTCGACGGCAGGCACCGTTCCGTCATCACCTCGTAGCAAGTTGCCCCCGACCTGCCAATGGCCGCGGTGGGTGCGCGCGTGCGGATCCCGGTACGGCGGCAGCCCCGGTCAGCGTTCGCTGTCGAGCTGGGAGAGCTGCGCCGCGGCGTAGCGCTCGCCGGCGACGGCGGCGGGCGGAACCGCTCGCTCGATCGCGGCGAGCGCGTCGGCGTCGAGCCGAGCGTCGGTGGCGCCGAGGGCCTCGCTGAGCTGCTCGCGGCGGCGGGCGCCGACGAGCGGCACGATGTCGTCGCCGCGGCTGATCACCCAGGCGACCGCCGCCTGCGTAACGCTGATGCCGGCCCCGTCGGCCACCGCTCGCAGCGCGTCGACGAGCTGGAGGTTGCGTTCGAGGTTGTCGCCGCCGAAGCGTGGGCTGTGCGCGCGGAAGTCGCCGGGTGCGAGCGAACGGTCTGCGCTCCAGCGTCCGGAGAGCGGGCCCCGCGAGAGGACGCCGTACGCCGTGATGCCCACGCCGAGCCGGCGCGCGGTGGGCAGCAGCGTGTCCTCGATGCCGCGCGACATCAGGGAGTACTCGATCTGGACGTCGGTGACCGGGTGCACGGCGTGGGCGCGCTCGAGGGTCTCCGGCCCCACCTCGGACAGTCCGACGTGTCGCACGTACCCGCCCTGCACCAGCTCGCCGATGGCGCCGACGGTGTCCTCGACCGGGACGGCAGGGTCGAGCCGGGCCGGGCGGTAGACGTCGACGTGATCGGTGCCGAGCCGCTGCAGGGTGTAGGTGAGGAAGTTCTTCACCGACGAGGGACGCCCGTCGCTGCCGAGCCAACCGCCCGCCGGGTCGCGCAGCACGCCGAACTTGACGCTGAGCAGGACGTCGTCGCGGCGACCGCGCAGCGCCTCGGCGAGCAGCAGCTCGTTGTGGCCGGCGCCGTAGAAGTCGCCGGTGTCGATCAGGGTCACGCCGGCGTCGACGGCGGCCGAGATCGTGGCGATCGACTCGGCGCGGTCGGCGGGGCCGTAGAGCGCTGACATGCCCATGCAGCCCAGGCCGATGCGCGAGACGGATGTCATGGTGCCGAGGGCGGTGGTGGGTACGTGAGCCATCTGCGCTCCTCCTCCGGGGCGGTTGTCGACGAAGACTGGCACGGGAGTTCCGCGCCGGGCAGCGCGGGGCGGCTGGTGCGCGCCCCGTACCCTGTCCCGCATGCCGGTCGACCGCCTGCTCCCGAGCGACGAGGCCCGCGAGCTGATCGGCCTCGTCCGCGAGATCGCCGACGCGGAGATCGCGCCACGGGTCGACGCCGACGAGGCCGCCGGCCGTTTCCCGCGCGAGGTGTTCCGCACGCTGGGCAAGGCCGGGATGCTGGGACTGCCGTACCCGGTGGAGTTCGGCGGGGGCGGCCTGCCGTACGAGGTCTACCTGCAGGTGCTCGAGGAGCTCGCCGCCCGCTCGGCGAGCATCGCGGTCGGCGTCAGCGTGCACGGCCTGTCGTGCTTCGCGCTGGCGCGCTACGGCAGTGACGAGCAGCGCGAGCGGTGGCTGCCGGAGATGCTGGGCGGCGAGCTGCTCGGGGCCTATGCGTTGTCCGAGCCGGACGCCGGCTCTGACGCCGCCGCGCTGGCGACGCGTGCGGTGCGCGACGGCGACGACTACGTGCTGCGTGGCACCAAGGCCTGGATCACCCACGCTGGGCAGGCCGACTGGTACACCCTCATGGCGCGTACCTCCGACGACGGGCCGCACGGCATCACGTGCTTCCTGGTCCACGGAGAGGTCGACGGGCTCGAGGTGGCGGCCCTGGAGCGCAAGATGGGGCTGACCGCCTCGCCGACCGCTCAGCTGCACCTCGACGGCGTACGGCTGCCGGCGCAGCGGCGGATCGGCGACGAGGGACTGGGTTTCACGATCGCGCTGGCTGGGCTCGACTCCGGGCGGCTGGGCATCGCGGCGTGCGCGGTCGGTCTCGCGCAGGGGGCTCTGGACGTGGCGCTGGCGTACGCGGGGGAGCGCCGACAGTTCGGGCGCCCGGTCGCGGACTTCCAGGGCTTGGCTTTCCTGCTGGCCGACATGGACGCAGCGATCGAGTCCGCGCGGGCGGCGTACCTCGACGCGGCCCGGCGGCGCGACGCGGGGAAGCCGTTCGCGCGGCAGGCCTCGGTGGCCAAGCTGGTCGCCACCGACGCCGCCATGCGGGTCACCACCGATGCCGTGCAGGTGCTCGGCGGCTACGGCTACACAAAGGACTTCCCGGTGGAGCGCTTCATGCGCGAGGCGAAGGTCATGCAGATCTTCGAGGGCACCAACCAGATCCAGCGCCTCGTCATCAGCCGGCACCTCGCAAGGGGCACCTGAGCGACGGCTCCCGAGCCCGGCGAGGGGGCCCTCCCGCGCCGTACTCCCCCCTCGCTACTCATGCAGGACCCGGGAAGGGGGAGTTGATCACGTTAACGTGATCAACTCGGGTCACGCCAGCTCGTCCCAGGGGATGCGGAAGGGCTGGGTCTGGCCGAGCGGGTCCTCGTCCTCGCGGGGGCTCAGCGGCTGGCCGGGCGCGACGGCGCGTCCCAGGACGGCCTTCTCGTCGGGCTTGGCGCGCAGGACGTCGTCGACATAGGACGTCCCCGCCGCGGCGATCGGCACCTCGCGCCCCTCGCGCTCAGACAGGTACCACCGGTGCTCGAGCACCTCGTGGAAGATCTCGGCTGGCTCGAGCTTGCCGCGCAACTCCTTCGGGACCCGCCGGACCACGGGCTCGAACACGTCGGTCAGCCACTCGTGCGCGACGATCTCCTCGTCCTCGCCCTGCTGGTCGGTGGTGGCGCGGTAGGCGTCGAGGTCGTTGAGCAGACGCCGCGCCTGGTTCTCCTCGACGTCGAGGCCGGTCAGCCGCATCAGCCGGCGGCTGTGGTGGCCCCCATCGACGACCTTGGGCTGGATGCGCACCGTACGGCCGTCGACGTCACTGATGACGTCGAGCTCGGCCACGTCGAAGCCACGCTCGTTGAGCCGCTCGATCCGCCGGGCGATGCGCCACCGCTCGGAGATGTCGAACTGCTCCTCGCCGTACAACTCGAACCACAGGCCGTCATATCCCGCACCGACGTTGTCGGCCACCTCGAACGGGTCGACCGCCTCGTCGAGCACGCCACCGGCGGCGAGGTCCATGAGCTCGCCAGCGATGTTCACCGTGGCGTTGTCGAGGTCGTGCCGGCGTTGGCCGTCGGACAGCCGGCCGTGCAGCTCGCCGGTCTCGGCGTCGACGAGGTACGCGGCGAAGGCGCCGGCGTCGCGACGGAAGAGTGTGTTGGAAAGCGAGCAGTCGCCCCAGAAGAAGCCGGCGAGGTGCAGGCGCACCAGCAGGGCGATGAGCGCATCGGTGAGCCGGTGCACAGTGTCCGGCCGCATGGTGCGCGAGAACAGTGCCCGGTAGGGCAGGGAGAACTGCAGGTGCCGGGTGACGAGCACCGGGTCCAGCGGCTCGCCGGACGGGTCGAGCCGCTCGGTGACGACGCCGACGCCTTCCACGCAGGGCACGTCGAGCCGCGCCAGGTCGCGAAGCAGCCGGAACTCCCGCATGGCGTGCCGCTCGGTGATCTCCTTGAGGGCGTAGACGCGGCGTTCGAGCCGGGTGAAGCGCACCACGTGCCGAGAGATGCCTCGCGGCAGCGCCACCAGCGTCTCCGGCGGCCACTGCTCCAGCGGGACGGGCCACGGCAGGTCGAGCAGCGCGTGCTGCTCCAGAGGGCTCGCCAGGATGCGGGGCACGGGTCCCATCCTGCCGTGGTGCGGGCGGCCCGCAGCGCGCCCCCGTACGCCACGACGCCGCTAGCAGGGCACTCGGGGCGCTGGACCCGCATCGCGAGCCGGCGCCGGCGCGCGTACGCCGGAGCGCTGGCCCTTTAGGCCGAGATCCGCTCCCCGGTGTCGGCCGAGAAGACATGCTCCGTGCCGGGTCGGATCTTGAACCAGACCGTCTCGCCCTTCTTGGGCGGATCCCGCGGCTCGACGCGGGCGATGATCTGGTCGGAGGTCAGGGCCTGGGCGGCAGGCCCGGCGGCGCGGGCGAGCTCGCCGTAGACGAAGGCATCGGCGCCGAGCTCCTCGACGACGTTGACGACGACCGGGAACGCGCCCGTCTCGTCCTCACCTGCGGGCTCCAGGCTCTCGGGCCGGAAGCCCAGGGTGACCTTGCCGGCCGACCCGGCCGCGCTCAGCGTCTCGCGGGACAGCGGGATGATGTTCTCACCGACCTTGGCGCCCCCGTCGGCCACGTCGAAGGTGCCCATGTTCATCGCCGGGGAGCCGATGAAACCGGCCACGAACGCGTTGGTGGGCGTCTCGTAGAGGCCGAGCGGCGTGTCGACCTGCTGCAGCAGCCCGTCCTTGAGCACCGCGACGCGGTCGCCCATGGTCATCGCCTCGATCTGGTCGTGGGTGACGTAGACCGTGGTGGTGCCGAGCCGGCGCTGCAGGGAGGCGATCTGCGTACGTGTCGACACGCGCAGCTTGGCGTCGAGGTTGGACAACGGCTCGTCCATGAGGAAGACCTGCGGCTGCCGGACGATCGCGCGGCCCATCGCCACGCGCTGGCGCTGACCGCCGGACAGCGCCTTGGGCTTGCGCTCGAGGAACTCCTCCAGGTCGAGGATCTTGGCTGCTTCCTTGACCCGCGTGAGGATCTCGTCCTTCTTGATGCCGGCGATCTTGAGGGCGAAGCCCATGTTGTCGGCGACGCTCATGTGCGGGTAGAGGGCGTAGTTCTGGAAGACCATCGCGATGTCGCGATCTTTCGGCGGCAGGTGGGTGACGTCGCGGTCGCCGATGCGGATGGTCCCGGTGCTGACGTCCTCCAGGCCGGCGAGCATCCGCAGGCTGGTCGACTTGCCGCATCCAGACGGGCCGACGAGGACGAGGAATTCGCCGTCGCCGATGTCGAGGTCGAGCGAGTCGACCGCGGGTTTGTCGGAGCCCGGGTAGACCCGACTCGCGTTGTCGAACGTGACCGTGGCCATGGAGGCACCAGTCCCTTCACCGGCAGGTACGTGCCGGACGATCCGGAGTAAAGGGTCGACAGCAGTCTGTCGTGCCTCACGTGTCGTGGCAACAGTGCGGAGTCCCGCCCCGTGGTGATCCTTCGGCCGCGGCGGCGCTCTGCCAGTGCGTCCTCGAGGCGCGGTACGGCGGCCAGGTGCACCACGCCATGTGTTGGCTACAGTCGCAGCGGCCCGCCGGCGTGGCGCAACTGGCAGCGCACCCGACTTGTAATCGGGCGGTTCCGGGTTCGAGTCCCGGCGCCGGCTCCAGCCCTGACCTGCGGCTTTGCCCTCGGGTGGATCCGTACCGGACCTGGCGAGGTCGCGGCGGGGTAACACGGGGGTCACATCGTGCCTGCGCCCCGAACGAGCGAGCGGGATGACTCCCGCGATCGACTCGGCAGCCTGCCGCGCCACCGATGGCACCACATGCGTGTACAGGTCGGCCGTGATCGCGGTCGTCGAGTGCCCAAGCCGATCGCTGACGACCTTCAGATCAACGCCCGCGGACAGGGCGAGACTGGCGTGCGTGTGCCTCAGGTCGTGGAGGCGGATCTTGGGAACGGGAGCCCGATCCACGAGTTGAGCGAACCGATGTGTCACGGCGTCGGGCCGGAGCAGGCTGCCGTCGGCCCTCGTGAAGACCAGGCCGAGGTCCTGCCATGCCGCGCCCCAGCTCACACGTTCCCGATCTTGCTGCTCCGCGTGGCGATGCAGCACCTGGGCTGTCCCGGTGTCGATCGCTACGACGCGGGTGCCGGCCGCTGTCTTCGGTGTGCCGAGGCGAGGTCCGTCGCCGGCGTCGGTGACCTGCGCTCGGACGACCAGGTGTCGTCGTTTGAGATCGACGTCTTCCCAGTGGAGGCCGATCGCCTCGCCGCGTCGCAGGCCCGTGAGTGCGATGAGGTGGAACAGCGCGGCTAGCCGTCGGCTAGCCGGTCATCGACGCAGCTGTCGAGGAACAGGCGGAGGTCGTCCGCCGTCCAGACCGAGGACCTGGGCCTTTGGTGTTCGGGAAGCTCCACGTGCTGCGCCGGGTTCCAGGGGATAAGTCGACGCTTCACTGCCGTGTTCAAGGCAGATCGCAGGGTCCGGTGCACGTGGTGCACCGTCGCTGCGGTGGCACCGGCGTAGCGCCCGGCCAAGAGGTCGCCGTAGAAGGCATCAATGTGGTGAGGCCTCAGATCGGAGAGCCTCAGCCCGCCGATGCCCGGGCTCAGGTATCTCCTCAGGTGCGTGGCGTAGTTCCGCCGCGTCGTTGCGCGCAGCCGGCGCTTGCCGGCCAGCCACTGCTCCAGGTACGCCGCAACGGTCAAGCCCCGGACGTCGGCCAAGCCCGCGCGTTGTAGAGCGAGCTCTTCCGCAAGTGCTGCCTGCGCGTCACGCTTCGAGCGGAATCCACCGCGGTGCAGCTGTCGCCGCTTCCCATCGCCTCCTCGCGGCCCCTCGATCGTGAAGCCCCAGTTGCCGCGACAGCGGTGCGGCAGCAGTCCGCCGCTCTCATCGCGCGGGCACGATCGGAGGTGTCGTTGGCTGATCGAGCCTTCCCTCATCGGTTCACCCCCACCAGTTCAAGTAGCGGGGCCGTCGGGACGCGGATCAACTTGCCGAGACGTAGGGTCGGCGTGGGCCAGCTGCCCGTCCGGATCAGCTCGTACGCGGCGGTACGTCCGATGCCGAGAACGGCTGCCGCGGTGGGTACGTCCACCACCGGGGGCAGCGATCTCAACTGGTCGCCAGTGATCGTCATTGCGGGCCGGGTCATCGCTGAGGCTCGGCAGCCTCGGATTTGGCTCGTGGCCTCTCCACCCGTCGTGGCACCCCGCCTATGGCTGTGTCCGCCAAGTCCACTGCGAGCGCGTCATCGCGTCGAGTCACGCCCCAGCGCACCATGGGGGTGAACCGCTCGACGATCAGCGAGCGCACGAGCTCGTCGTACTTGCTCATGGCCGTCCCCCCTCCTAGTTGCGAGCGTCCACATCAGTTGACACGCCCAGTCTCCACACACCACTGCGCGGTGTCAACTGACATGGACGATCGGGTGTCGCCGGCCGCCGGATAGCCCGCGTGGAATGATCCGTGCGACGTCGGGTTGGGAAGCGGGTGCACGGCGTGGGACAGGGTCGGCGCGACGATGCGGGGCGCGATCGCGGCAGCCCGCTTCCCGTCCCGGTCACCTTGGCCGAGAAGATCGACTACCTGTTCCGTCAGGTCCATGGTCGTGACCGTGCCGAGGTAAGCTATCGCGAGGTGGCCGCCGGCATCGAGAGCGCGGGCGGCCCGACGATCTCACCGACGTACCTGATGTACCTTCGGAAGGGTCAGCGGACCAACCCCTCGCTGCAGCACCTCGAGGCCATCGCCGGGTACTTCGGAGTCCCCACGAGCTACTTCCTCGACCAGGAGGCGACCGCCAGAGTCACCCAGGAGCTGGAACTGCTGGCTGCCCTGCGCGACGCCGGCGTCCGCTCCGTCGCGATGCGCCTGGCAGATCTCTCGCCAGAAGATCTTGCAGCTGTGGCCGGCATTGTGGAAGAACTCCGGCGCGGAGAGACCAAGGCGGAAGACGCGCCGGATCCCGAGGGATAGTTGCCGCCCGCCCGCAGGTTCGGCCGATGCGTAGGCGAGCGGTGGAGCCCAGCGGGATCGGGTGGAGGGTATCGGTGGCGGGTCCCCGGTCACGGCGGCATGGTCGGGCTCCGCCCGCACGGCGGCAGATGAGGATGCTGCGAACGGCGTTCGGTCTCTGCGTTGCCGACGTCAGTTGGGCTAGCCAAAGCGGTCGAACCAGCCCTCGTTGACGACCGGCTCGCGCCGAACGCCGACCTCCTGGTCGAGGATGAGCTCGGCGAGTCGCTCTCCGTCGATCAGGTCGACGGTCGGTGTGGCTGCCGTTGCTGCCTTGCGCGCAGCTTCGGAGAACTTGCCAAGGGTGACGAGGATCGCCCGTTCGGCTCCCTTGGTTTGCGCATCTCGCTGAAACAGGGCCACGACCTCGCGGCCGATCGGTCTGCCCTGCGGGTCATACCGCTTCACCTGCACAGCGACGCGCGAGGACAGCACCGGGCTGATTGGGGCGGTCCCGATCCCGTCGACGCCTTCATCGCCCGATCCCCCGACTCGCGTCAGCTGCAGCCCGTACAGGCGCAGCAGGTACAGCACGAACTCCTCGAACGCGGTGGCGGGCACCCGGTGCAGACGTGCGAGCAGCACGTCCTGCCACCCGCGTGGCCCGTCACCCTCCTCGACCTCCTCCACCACGTCGTCAGGGCCCTGTGCGCCCTGGGCGGTCGTATCTGGCTGTGACTCCGGCGTCGACGCTTTCCCCCGGTTACGCCGGTACTCCCGGTCCAGCTCCAGCGTTCGCCTATGCGCTTGCTCCGGATCGAGGTTGAGCAGTTCCTTGCCCAGCCCCGTCAACAGGAACACGCCCCGAGAAGGGCTCTCCAGCGCCCCGATGAGCTTCGCGTACGACCGGGCCCAGGCGATCCGCTCCAAGAGCACCGACGCGTCCGGCCTCGCCGGCTGCATCACCGCCAGCATCTCGTCGGTGGCGCCGAGATCGGTGAGGACCTGCCCGGTGATCTCCCTCGCCTTGGCAGACCCGCCCAGGGCGTTCACCGCCTTGACCGCGGGCAGGATCAGGTCTGAATAGGCGGGGAGGTCCTCAGGGGTCACCAGCCGATGTTGGCACAACCCCTCGTCAAGCGGGCGCTGATCCGCCTCCGGCTCGTCAGGTTCCGGAAGCCATGTAAGCGGCGAGGATGTAGTTGGGGTGCCGGTCCAGGTTCTTGCGGGCACGGTCGTAGCGCATGGTGGTGCGAGGGTCGGCGTGGCGGGCGGCGATCTGCACGTCGCGCAGGTCGACCCCGGCGTCGAGCATGGTGGTGACGAAGGTGTGCCGCAGCATGTGTGGGTGCATCCGCGGCATCCGCACCCCGGCCTGCACCGCCAGGTAGCGCAGCCGGCGGGTGGCGGCGTGGCGGTCCATCCGCACGCCGCGGCGATTGCGCAGCAGCGGTCCGGCGTCCCGGCCGGCGACCGCGCGGTCGACGGCGCGTCCGACCGCGGGTGGCAGCGGCACCAGAACGACCTTGGTGCCCTTGCCGACCACCCGCAGCACCCGGTGGCCGTGCTCCTCGCCCAGGTCGGCGATGTTCACCCTGCAGGCTTCGAAGATGCGCAGCCCGAGCAGCCCGAGCATGGTCACCAGGGCGAAGTCGTCTACGTTCGGGGATTCGCGGGCCGCTGTAAGGAGTGCCTCGAACTGCAGGTGCGTCAACCCCAGCGTCGGCGACTCGGGCGGCACGGTGGGCCGACGCAGCCATTCCGCCGGGGAGTGCTCGAGCACCCCGTCGATGACGCAGGTCCGGTAGAAGCCGCACACCACCGAGGTGCGCCGCGACACCGTTGAGGGCTTGAAGTGCCGCACCTCCTGGCACCAGCGCACATACAGCTCCAGGTGCACCCGCTGCGCGGCCAAGGGATCCAGACCGCGCGCAGCGCACCAGGACATGAACACCCGCAGGTCGGACAGGGTGTGCTCGCGTGACGCGCCGCGGTAACGCGCCAGATACGCCGCCACCGCCACCTGCAACCGCTCCAACGAAGACACCTCGCCGGCTGCCATCGGCAGCAGCATGGTCGTCATCCACGCCAACCTCACCGACCCCGCCGCTGTCCACAAGAGGCCGACGGCGGCATGGTCGCGCGCTCTGCGCGCACGGCGGCATGGTCGCGCTTCGCGTGCACTGCGGCATGACCGTGCGACGGCGGCCTCCCGGGATCGACGTCGACCTCCAGCCCTTCTCCACGGCGGCAGGCTCGGTGACCTCTGCGTCGACGCTCTTGCCGGTGCCGCCGTGACGCTGCACGCTGTAGCTCCCGTCCGGGCGGAGCCACCCATGGGCAAGCTGATCTACGCAGCCAACACCTCGCTCGACGGCTACCTCGAGGACGAGACCGGGTCTTTCGACTGGTCCGTGCCCGACGACGAGGTGCACGCGTTCTGGAACGAGCACGAGCGGCACATCGGCACGTCGCTCTACGGCCGCCGGATGTACGAGACGATGCGCGTGTGGGAGAGCGACGACTGGTTGACGACCGAACCGGCCGTTGTCCGCGAGTACGCGGGGATCTGGCGCGACACCGACAAATCGTCTACTCCTCGACGCTGGAAGAGGTGTCGACGGCGCGGACAAGGATCGAACGGCAGTTCGACCCCGAGGCGGTACGACAGCTCAAGGAGACGTCCACCTCGGACCTGAGCATCGGCGGCGCGGCCATCGGGGCCGAGGCATTCCGGCACGGGCTGGTTGACGAGTGCGTCCTGCTCCTGTGCCCCGTGCTCGTGGGCGGCGGCAAGCCGGCGCTGCCTCGCGGCGTCCGCGTCGACCTCGAACTGCTGGACCACCGACGGTTCGGCAATGGTGTGGTCTACGTGCGCCACGCGGCACGAAACGCGACCTGACCACCTGGCCCAGCGCGCTTGTCGGGAACCACGATCGACTCGTCGCGGCGGGCTGCGGGCCTGGATGTGGCTGCCTGACTCATCCCCACATCGCTTGTCGATCGCGGCCTGCGGGCGCGGCGCCATCCCAACAAGGCGAGCGACGGCGGCACGGGCACGACGTGTCAGCGGCAACTGAGCGCGTTCGCCTGGCTGCTGCGGGGGTGTGGCCCGCAGGTCGTGCGCGACGGTCAGGGCGAACGGGCCGCGGCCTCGCCAGCTCTCTGGGGGCTCATCGTTGCTGCTCGGAGTGGCTGGCGCGCTGACTTTGGCGGCGACCGTCCCCTGTCTTGTCGAGAGCGAGGACGTAGCGGCCCGTCGGTGGCGTGCTCCCTCCTCGCTGCGTCGTCGACCTCACGTGGTCGGGGCGCGTGGCGGTTGCTCTAGCACGCGAGGCCGGTACTCGACCAGCTGGATGCGGCGGTCGAAGGTGCGGTGGTCGGTCATGTCGAGGGCGACGTCCGGGTACCCGTCGTAGATGCGCTCCGCGCTGGTGGCGCCGGTGATCACCGGGAACATCACGATCCGGAACCGATCGACGAGCCCGGCTCGCAGCAGCGACCTGCACAGGCTGACGCTGCCGATCGTGCTGAGGGACCCGGAGCCGTCCTCCTTCATCGCCCGCACCGCCTCGGCGGCGTCGCCGCGCACGAGCGTGCAGTTGGCCCACGTCAGCGGCTCCTCCAGCGAGGAGGAGAACACCACCTTGGGCGCGTTCGTGAGCCCACCGACGGAGGCCTCCTCCTCGGCCCGGAACTCGTCGGTTCCTGCCGGGGTCACCCCGGCGGCGAAGCCCGACATCAGCCGGTACGTGTTCGCACCCATCAGGTAGGTGACCTCGGGCTGCTCGTCGAGCCAGGCCAGGTACTCGGGGCCCTCGAGACCCCACCAGCCCGGCCACCCCTCCGCCGACGCGTAGCCGTCCAGAGAGGTGATGAAGTCGACCATCAGCTCTCGCATCGCGATCCTCCTCTTGAGTGACGGGTCGGGTGTCGGTAGGCCTCCGAACCGGAAGCGGGTGAGGCCGCCGGGGTCGACGCCCAGCACCACCGTTGCCGAGCCTGTTCGAGGCCGGTGCACCCGCCACGGCGGCGGTCCTTGCACCGGTGCGTTGGGGGCCACCGTAAGACCGGCGGCAGACATCCGACGTCCTGGGTTGTCGAGCGGCGGCCGCGGTGTGGTGGCTCCACGCGGTGTGCTCGTCGTAGGGGGTGCCATGTCTTGCGGCAGCCGTGGAGGATCCCGACGAGCCCGTTGCCGAGCCGAGTCGGGCGAGCGTAGCCGCCCTCGGAGCGGCGCGTGCGAGTGCGTTGCCGTTGCTGGGCTCCAGCCTTCGCCGCTCGGGCGGGGTGCTCCGTTTGAACGTGGCGGAAGGGCTTCGGGGCCCGGTCGTTGGGGAGAGGGTGGGCCGCGTCCTTGACCGTCTCGGTGCCCGACGCGCGGGTGCCCGTCCGAGTCCGGATGCCGCCCTTCCGCGCGGCGAGACAGCACGTGATCAGTTGCCAGGTGCGGTCGCGTTCGCGTGCGCTGCTCACGGATACCCGGCCCGAAGCGGGCGCCCGCCGCCGGCACCCGTACCGTCAGCCCGGTGCGGGCAGTGGTGCAGGACCGGTACGGGGTACCTCGCGAGGTGCTGCGGCTGGACGACGTGCCTGTCCCGGTACCCGGGAAGGGTGAAGTCCTGGTGCGGGTCGCCGCGTCGGCGGTGCATACCGACGTGTGGCATGCCGTGTCCGGCCGGCCTTACGTCGCTCGGCTGCTGGGTGGGCTGGTCCGGCCACGCCCGATCCCCGGGGTGGAACTGACTGGGACCGTCGACCGGGTGGGCCCCGACGTGGTCGGCTTCGCCCCGGCTGACCGGGTGCTGGGCCTGACGTTGGAGACGAACTGGTGGCGCAACGGCGGCGCCCTCGCCGAGTACGCCACGGTGCCCACGAGGCTGCTCCACCCAGTCCCCGGGCGGCTCACCGCGGAGCAGGCGGCGGGGCTGCCTGCCGGCGGGGTGCTGGCGATCCAGGTGGTCTGCGACGAGGGCCGCGTCCGGGTCGGGCACCGCGTCCTCGTCAACGGTGCCGGCGGCACGGTCGGCACCTTCGCCGTGCAGGTCGCGGTGGCCCTCGGGGCCGAGGTGACAGCCGTCGACCGCGCCAGCAAGCTCGACGCGCTGCGTGGTCTGGGTGCGGCGCACCTGGTGGACTTCGAAGCCGAGGACGTGGTGGCGCGGGGCGGCTCCTACGACCTGGTCGTCGACGTCGCATCGAACCGCCCCTACCACCGGTGGCGCCCCCTGCTCACGCCCGGCGGCGTGTACACGGCCCTCGGCCACGACCACTTCGGCCACGGTGTCGGACGGGTCGGTGGCAGCGTGCCGCGGGTGCTCGGACTCACCGCCCGCGGCCTGGTCGACCGCCACCTCCCCGGCACGCGCGGAGCCGGCAGCAACGCCCCGCGGCTGTCCCGCATCTGCGGCATGGTCGAGGACGGGTCCGTCACCCCCGCCGTCGACCGGACCTTCGGGCTCGACCAGGTCCCGGAGGCGCTGGAGTACCTCGCCAGTGAGCAAGCGGTCGGCCGCATCGTCGTCGCGCTGGCATGACGCGATCGCAACGGCTGGTGCACCGGGTTCGCCCGCGCGTTTCCGGATGAGGCAGGGACACCCCGCACCCACTCGGTGCGTGGTCGCGTCGCTTCCCGCTGCGCGGAGCGCGGCACGAGCGGATGTTCGATGCTCGTTGCCGACCGTGCACTCAAGCTGCCCCGTGCGAGGTTCCGGCCCGTACCACGGCTACATCGAGTGCCCGGTGCCCTGGGCGTAGATGGTTCCTCTCCCGTAGCGACGGCAGGTT
>JBBSQN010000114.1:0-18202 GCA_038257875.1 Mycobacteriales bacterium | reverse complement strand
GGTCTGGAACAACGTCAAACGCACCCAGATCTACCGCCAGGTCCCCACCAGCCCCAGTCACCTATGGAGCATCGCCAAAGAAGCCCTCCTCCGCCTGCAGCGACTCCCGAACGTCGTCCGAGGTTTCTTCGGAGATCCACACCTTGCGTACATCACCCGATAGCAGAACCAACAATCATGGTCCAGAAACTTACATTCTTATTAGTACGGGCATGGAAAACGAGGCACTGAGAGCCCGCTGTTCGTGTTCGACAAGGGCACGTCATATTGGGATTATTTTAATGGTCAAATTAGTTGGCTTGAGAGGCTCGCCACAGATCCGTGGGAACCGTGGACAAGCAAGGGGCTTGTAGTACGCCCGCTACGGGAGGACGACCTTGCCTCTCGATGACACCGTCGTGTCGATCGTTGATCACGACGGTCAACGATTTCTAGCTATTGCAAAGCAGGCGACAGCTCTAGCCGGCGACATAATCCGTTCGAATGCTGCAATCGCAACAACGATTAAAGGCGAACGAGATTATGTTTCGGATGTTGACGAAACTGTTGAGAAAACAGTCCGCAACTTTCTGTGCAATCATCTGCCCGAGGCTGGCTTTCTGGGTGAAGAGGAGGGAGGCGATAATATTAATGAGAATCTCAACTGGTACTGGACCCCATCGACGGTACAGTGAACTTCCTCCATGGGCTGCCGTTTTACGCTGTGTCTCTCAGTCTCGTCTACAACGGGTGTACTATCGCGGGTATATTGTTGATGCGCCATTCCTTGGGACTTGATACAACGGACCCGTCTCAACCGGTTAGACACAGCAGTAACCCCCAGGTCACCGAGCCTCCGCACACTAACGGTAGCAACCCGGGCACGCAGACCACCTGCTCGTGCTCAACGCTAGCCGCCCCTCCCGATTCTTGCGGAACCTGCGCGCGGGCGAGTTGATGCGGCTACGCCACCGCCTATATCACCACCAAGCGGGTGCGAGTGTCACGCTGTGTTGGGTGGCGTAGGCCCCGGGCGTGGTGGCCCGCCCGCCATCCCGCCGACGGAAGTACCGCCGCATCTATACCGACGTCCACCTGGCATAGGAGAGTGACTGCCCGGACCCGGACCAGGTCCGACACCACCCGTGCCGATCGTCACCGTGTCCGCGGCTGGCGGATGCACGGCCAGCGCGCAGAGCCAGTGTCCAGAGCGGCCCGGCGCGGTCGGACCTGGTCCGGGGCGCCGGGACGGTGTACGCCCGCGTGGTCTTGATCTCGTGCTGGGCGCGGCGCTTGGTTGGAAAGCCGGAGAATTGGCGCCTTACTCGGTATCTGTGTCGGGATTCTCCGGTAGTCGCTCTAGTACCCGCCCCACCATCTGGGTCAGTGACCGAAGCTGCCCGTCGATTGAGTCGAAACGGGCGGTGTGCTCGGTCTGAACGGCCTGGACAGCGCTCAAATCGTCCCGGATCTCTTGACGTCGTCGTCGAGACGCAGCGCGAGCCATCGCGTCTCGGCATGCTCGATGGCGAGCTTGCGCACCCTGCGCTCCAGGTCGTCCTCGTCGGGCATGCCGCTGATCCTCCCACCGGCTGGACATGATCGGGGGTCGGGGTCCGGCCGCCGCGCCAGCGGCAGGCTTGACCTCGTGGCCAACCCTGGTTGCCGACGACGGCACCCAGGTCGAGTTCCCGGACGAGCTCTACGAGGTCCTCAAGGACGGCGTGACGGCGTTGTCGCAGGGCTTGGCGATCACGGTTGCGCCGCAGCACACGGTGCTCACGACGAGTCAGGCCGAGGACCTGTTGGGGTCTCCCGCCCGACACTGGTCCGGTTGCTCGAAACGGGGGAGATCTCATTCGACAAGCTCGCTCGTCATCGGCGCATCAGGTTGAGCGACGTCCTGGCCTACCAGGAACGATCCCGGCGGTCCCGTACTGCAGGTCTTGACGAGATGGTGCGGGCCTCGGAGGACGCGAGGATCTACGATCTTCCGCACGATGCGGCCTTCGAGCGTGCTGGCTTGCGCTCAGAGGTCGAATCCACCTGATGTTCCGCGCTCTGATCGACACGTGCGTGCTGTTCAAGCTGCTGCTCTGCGACACCCTGCTCTGTGTCGCGGAGGAGGAGCTGTTTCAGCCGCAGTGGTCCGCGGCAGGTACATCTGATCCGCACGTCAATGAGAGCGGCGCTGTTGGTCAGGCCGACGTTGCTGGTCAGCGGCCCGCAACTGGTAGAGGGCATGCGGGACTGGTGCACCCGGACCTATCCGGATCGAGCTGCTGCTGACCGATCGTCGTCTGCCACACGGCCATGGCGGCGGCAGTTGTCCCGCCGAGATGGAATCGTGTCGGTTGTGAAACCGACCGGTCGAGTCGAGGCGCTTGAGGCGGAACTGGCGCGGCTGCTGGCGGAGAACCACCGTTTGCTTCGCCTGCTGGAGATGTCGCCGGAGCAGGCGCGGGCGCCCGAGGCGACGCAGACCGGGTTGTTCCTCGATCGGCCTGGTCCGGTGACGGCGTCGTCGTCCGGGCGAGACAAGGTGCGGTTCTTCCGAAGTCTGTTCGCGGCGCGGCGCGATGTGTACGCGACCCGGTGGGAGAACGCCCGAACTGGACGGTCGGGCTGGGTGCCGGCGGTCGCCGGTGGCTGGCGGAAGGGTTCGAACCGGCCCTACCTGCCCCTGACGGACGAGGCCGTCGCCGCCCACCTCACGGGTGACGTTCATGTCGGGCTCTATCCGCTGCTCGACGGCGACTCGTGCCACTGGCTCGCGGCGGACTTCGACGGGCCTGGAGCCATGCTCGACGCGCTGTCCTACCTGAAGGCAGCTCGGGCGATCGCCGTGCCGGCGGCACTGGAGGTCTCCCGATCGGGGATCGGCGCGCACGTGTGGATCTTCTTTACGGGGCCGGTGCCGGCGGCGACGGCGCGCACGCTCGGAACCGGTCTGTTGCGGGAGGCCATCGCCATGCGGGGCCACATGGATCTGTCCACCTACGACCGGCTGTTCCCCTCGCAGGACGTGCTCCCGGCGTCCGGAAGTGTCGGCAACCTGATCGCGGCGCCGCTGCAGGGGCGCTCGCGCAGGGAGGGCGCGACGGTCTTCCTCGACCTGGGGACTCTGGAGCCCTACGAGGATCAGTGGGCGTATCTGTCCAGCCTGCATCGGTTGTCGCCACGCGAGGTCGGCCGGCTCGCCGATCGGGTGGGCCCGTTGCGGGTGGGCACTTCGGTTGATCGGCTGAGCCCGGCAACCGCGACGCGCACACGACCGCAACCGGCGCTTGCGGTGCGCGCCACGCTCGGCGCCGGGACACTCGTCGAGATGGCGGACCTGACTCCCGCCACCCTGGCCACGCTCAAGCACGCGGCGTCGATGCCGAATCCGGCGTTCTACGATCGGCAGCGGCGCCGGTTCTCCACATGGGGGATCCCGAGGTTCCTCCATAGCTACGACGAGACCCTCGACGGCAAGCTCGTGCTGCCCCGAGGCCTGGCCGACCTGGTGTCGACCATCGTTGAGCAGGCCGGAAGCCGGCTGGAGGTCTCCGACGAGCGGGTGATCGGGGAGCCGCAGCGGTTCAGCTTCGCGGCGAGGCTGCGTGACGACCAGGCAGCGGCGGTCGCTGATCTCGCCGATCACGATCTCGGCGTCCTGGTGGCGCCGCCCGGAGCAGGCAAGACGGTGATCGCCTGCGCCTTGATCACCCACCACGCGAGGTCGACGCTCGTCCTGGTGGACCGCAAGACGCTGGCCGACCAGTGGCGGGCCCGCCTGCAGGAACACCTCGGCATCACGGCTGGCCAGCTCGGCGGCGGTCGCACGAAGATGCGTGGCACCGTGGACGTCGCCATGCTCCAGACCCTGGCGCGGCGCGACGACCTGGCCGAGCTGACCGCGGGATACGGACTCGCGGTCGTCGACGAGTGCCACCACATCCCGGCCGCGGCGTTCGAGAACGCGGTGCGCCAGATCCGCGCGAAGCGGTGGCTGGGTCTTACCGCAACTCCCTACCGGCGTGACGAGCTGGACGATCTGATCGCGCTGCAGCTCGGACCGGTGCGGCACACCATGTCGGAGCCGATCCCCGGCACTCTCGCCTCCGCGGCTGCCGGCGGGACACCGGAACGGCTGCTCACGGTCCACACGACCGCGTTCGCCTACCACGGCGATGCTGATCCGTCGGCGCCCGGCGGGATGGCGGCGATCTACCGCGACCTCGTCGCCGACGATCACCGCAACCGGCAGCTGGTCACCGACGTCATTGTCGCCTTGGCCCGCGGCCGCCATTGCATGGTGTTGACCCAGTGGACGGCGCACGTCGACGCCCTGGCCGAGAAGCTGTGCGCCGCTGGGCGCAATCCGGTCGTGCTCCGGGGTGGCATGAGCGCTCGCAACCGGGTCGCCGCGCTTGACCGGTTGAATCCCGACGACGGCCCGCTGTTGGTGGTCGCCACCGGTCCTTACGTCGGTGAGGGATTCGACTGTGCGGCACTCGACACCGTGTTCCTCGCCGCCCCGATCGCCTTCAAGGGGCGGCTGGTCCAGTACGTCGGACGGATCCTGCGGCCGTTCCCAGGCAAGGAGTTCGTCGAGGTGCACGACTACCACGATGTCAGCACCGGCGTGCTCGCCTCGTCGTTGACCAAACGTGCGCCCGGCTATGTCAGTCTCGGCTTCCCGGATCCGCGCAAGCTGCGACACTCTGCACCAGGTCAATTCTGAGCGCGCCGCGGACGACGGCTCGGCTGCGCTTGTCGGCCGGGATCGTCATTCTCGCCGCAGCCCGATGAACGGACAGCCCGCCGCCAGACATCTTGGCCGCAGTTGCTAGCTGTTGCGGGACCTGCCGATGAGGCCTCAAATCTGCTACGTTGACACCCCGAAAAATGCTCGGTTAGGACCCCGAAAAATGCCATCGGACGGACTGGTGCCGCGTCGAGCGCGGCGCGAGCTCGAGGAGACCCTGCAGGTCCTGCGCGTCGCCGTGCTCAACGGTCCGCGCCAGGCGGACAAGACCACGTTGGCCCGGCAGCTCGTGGACGCCGCAGGCGGATCCTTCGTCACGCTCGACGACCCGGCGACGCTGCAGGCCTGCCTCGGGGATCCGAGGACGTTTCTCACCGCGTATCGCAAGCCGCTGGTCGTCGACGAGTTCCAGCTGGCCGGCGACGTGCTGCTCCGATCGGTCAAGAGCATCGTCGACACAGATCTCGATCGTGGGCAGTATCTGCTCACCGGCTCGACGAGGTTCCTCACGGTGCCCTCGATCTCGGAGTCGCTGGCCGGTCGGGCTGGCATCGTCGACCTCTGGCCGTACACCCAGGGGGAGGCGGAGCGCCGTGGCGAGGCTGCCGACAGTTTCCTCGCACAGCTCCTGGATCCGGGCCTGCCGGTCCGGCAGCTCCCCGAGTCGCCACCGGGCCGCGCGTCCTACCTGTCGAGGATCTGCGTCGGTGGCTTCCCGGAGGTCCAAGGGCTCAGCGGGCCCGCGCAGCGCCGGCGTTGGTTCGACGCCTACGTCAAGACGGTGACCAGCCGAGACGTGCCGGGCATCAGTCGTGTCCAGCACGTCGCGGAGCTACCCAAGTTACTCGCGGCGCTCGTGGCCAGGACCGGGCAGCAGTTGGTGGTCGCGCGCCTCGCCGAGAGGGTCGCGCTCTCCCGCCAGACGATCGACGCGACCTACCTCCCGCTCCTGGAGACCGTGTTCCTGGCGGTGCGGCTCCCGGCGTGGTCACGCAACCTGCTGTCGCGCATCGCCCGCCATCCCAAGTCCTATGTGGCCGACACCGGTGTCGCGGCGCATCTGCTCCGCGTCGACGAGGAGGCGCTGGCCGATCCGATGTGCGCGGCGACCGGTCCGCTTGTGGAGACGTTCGTGGTCAACGAGTTGATCCGGCAACTGTCGTTCGGCGGTGATCCGGTGCAGCTGTCGCATTACCGCATGCACGACGGTGTCGAGGTCGACGTGGTCGCCGAGGCTCCGGACGGACGAGTCGGCGGAATCGAGGTCACGTCGTCGGCGACGGTGTCGCTGGCCGACTTTCGTCATCTCGCGCGATTCCGGGACCTGCTCGACGCTTCGGGCGGACGGTTCGTCCGTGGGGTGGTGCTCTACACCGGCGACCAGGTGCTGCCGTTCGGTGATCAGCTGGTTGCGATGCCACTCGCGGCACTATGGATGCCACGCGCATGAGGCCCAGTTATCCTATGAGTCTTGTCAGGCTTATGAGCGGCTGGGTCGTGGCGAGGGTCAGTCCATTGCCTGGTAGAAGTCGCGGCGCTCGATGATCCGGGCGCGGCGCGCGGAGGTCAGGTACTCCGTTGACCCCAGGTCCACCGTGTTGTACTGAGGACTGACGCCGATTGCGCGCAGCAGTGGAACGCTGCGCTGAGAGATGCCGCTCTGGCCGACGCCGAAGTACTCCGCGAGATCCTTGACCAGCATCTTGCGTCCGCCGATGTCGGGGTCGAAGAGCATGTTGGCCTTGCCGATCACCCAGCAGACGGCGGCCGCGGCGGTGGCGGGCTTGCTGCGGCGGCGGAAGATCTCGGGGTCGCCTGCGGCGGCGCGGGCGAGGAACCGTCGGCAGGCCGTCCGGTACTCGGTGTCGAGAAACTCGTCGCAGAACCGGTCGACGAGAGCGAGCACCTCGGCCACCCGGTCGTGCACGTCGGCCGGAATCGCGTCTGTGGCGAACGGCTCGTCGGGTAGCGGCGTCGCGTCGAGCTTGTTCAGGGCGTCCTCGCCGCCAACGGCACGGCGCAGCGTGTCGAGCATGATCTCGTGAGATCTACCCAGCCCGTCGGCCAGCGGCGCGCCGGTCGGGGGCCACGGGCCGTTCGGGCCCATCGGACCCAGCCCACCCATCGCGGCCAGCAGGGCCGCTGGTCCCTGCGGGCGTGCGGAGCGGATGACCCGTTGGTAGTCGGGTTCGTGCTCGTCGACGGCGTCGAGGGTCTGCGTGGTCAGCTCGGCCCGGATGCCGCGCTCGTGATGGCAGAAGCCGATGAACGCACGCAGCAGGTCCGGAGCCTTGGCCAGGTAGGCGGCATCGCCGAGGATCTTGCGGGGGAGCCAGTCGCCCAGCAGGATCTTCACCGTGGTCGGGCTCCAGCGCAGCGGGTCGCCGGGGCCGTAGTCGGTGCCGAACCACAGCAGCGCCTCGAGCAGGCTGCGGTGGTCGGCGTCGTCGAGACCGGCTCCGAACGGCGAGGTGAGAAAGTCCGCGGTCAGCACGGCCAGCGCGGTGTCGTCCCATTCCGGGCGCTGGTAGCCGGTGCCGCCGGGGGGCAGCATGGCCGCGGCCCACTCGAGGAGGGGGCGGCAGGCCGGCCAGGTGTCGGACTCGAATTCTGGGTACGTCATCGTGCTTCGTGTGATCGCCTCGATGATCCGGGCGCGGGCGTCGGCCGGGTCGAGGTCGCGGGCCTGGGTGTCGGGGTCGTCGGTCAGGTCCAGCATCCGCTCGACCAGCTCGTCCACCGGCTCCGGGACGACGAAGGCGTCCTTGACCAGGGTGCCCAGGTTGCGGTCGATGTAGATCACCGCGGTGAGCTCGTACCCGTCGGGTAGGTGAACGCCGATGATGACGTTCTCGCCGTCGCCGAGGACGTGCACCACCTCGACTACCCGGTCGGCGGGCTTGGCGCGAGGCAGCTCGGCGAGCCAGTGGGGCAGGGCGTGAACCCGGGAGATGATCTCGCGGCGGATCCGGTGCTGGAGCATCTCCTCATCGAGGAACTCGGCGACCACCGCCAGCATCGCTGAGGTCTCGGGCAGGTCAATCTCGAGCAGGGTCTGCACGAACTCGTCGTGGGACGGGAGGTCCGGCTCGGGCGGGCCGTGGGGAGGTGCGTCGAACGCCTCCACAAAGGAACTGACCAGAGCCAGCAGGGCAAGCGGATGACCGTCGGCCAGGGCGGCGGCGACATTGCTCACCAGAGCGGGCTCCTCGTCGCGGGATGGGCGCTCCAGCCGCGTGCGGCGCTTGACCGGCCTCTTCATGGCGGGGCGTCGGGCCTTCTGGTGACGATCTCGCTTGGACACGCGAACAGGCTAGTCCCGCTGCCAGGACGGCCCGGATACACGTCCATCTCGGAGAAGTGGGACGCCAGGCCCGCATCGGAACGTCGGGCCGATCGCTCCGGATGAATCGGAGCGACGATCCGGCCGTCCACACATGGGTGTCACGTAGATGTTGTCATGGCCCGGAACCGGCTGTGCGTTACTTTACGCGGCCGGATCGGGTGTGCGGGGGGCCGGAGGTGGGCCCAGGACGTCCACGCCGTAGTCCGCCAGTGCGGCGATCAGGGCGTCGAGGTCCGGCGGTTCGTCGGTGGGCGGGGGCACGGTGAGCGCTCCGGCGGGCTCGCCGGTGTCGACGAAGAACTGCTCCAATCCGGCGGGCGTGGAGACGGTCAGCAGCCGTGCCTGCGCAGACTCGACGCACAACGCGTGCGGCACCTCGCGCGGGGCCCACAGGAAGCTGCCGACCGTAGCCTGCACGATGTCGTCGCCGACGTGGACACTGATCTCCCCGTCGAGCACGTAGAACGCCTCGTCCTCGTGAGTGTGTCGATGCACGGGCGTGGCCATGCCCCGCTCGGCGAGCAGCTCGTTCGCCCAGAGTCGCCCGCCCGTCAGCTCGGTCGTGGCCTTGAACGTGAGCAGCGCACCCAGATGCCAATGCGCGGCGCCGTCCCCGGCAGGCAGGTGGTAAGGGTCCGTGATCAATTGGCTGGTCATGTGACGTACCTCCGCGTCCGGTGGCCGCCACGATGCGGTCGGTCACCGCATCAGACTCTTGCAGACTCCGAGAGCGGCGCTCAGGCGGCGACGGGTAGCTCGGCCACGCGCCATTCGAGTATCCCTCCGGCGAGTCGGACGGCTCGCCGATTGTGTGCGGTGAGGAACCGGACCGCGTCGTGGGCGAAGACGCAGTAGGCGCCGCGGCAGTAGGCCACCACCTCCAGGCCTGCGGGGAGCTCGTCCAGCCGCGCCGGAAGCTCGTCGACGGGAATGCAGACCGCGCCGGGGATGTGGCCTGCCGCGTACTCGGACGCCGGGCGGACGTCGAGGACGACGACCTCTCCGGCGCGGGCGCGGCGAAGCAGCTCGACGCGGCCGATCTCAGCGGTGTCGTCGCCGCCGGTGGTGCCGAGGTAGCCGCGGGAGGCGACCTCGACGTCGGGTAGGTGGGTGGCTGCGACGGTGCGCAGCTGCAGGTAGAGGGCCGCGACGTCGGTGCCGGCGAGCCGGTAGCGGATGGTGGTGCCTTCACGGTCTGCGGCGACCAGTCCGGCCCGCTTGAGGACCTGCAGGTGCGACGAGGCGGTGGTCATCCTGAGCCGGCTGGTCATCGCCAGCTCGGTGACGCTGCGCGGACCCTGCACCAGCAGGTCCAGCAGCTCCAGGCGTTTTCCGCTGCCCATGGCCTTGCCGACCTGCGCCAGCCGTTCGAAGAGCTCGGCCTTGGCTGCCGCATCGCCCATCATTCCTCCAATGTTCTGTGGAATACTGTACAATCTGACCGGTGTGGGTGCCGAGCGCGGGAATGGCCGGGGACGGTCGGGCCCGGCACTGGGACGGTGTCTACACGCGCACGGACGCCACGCAGGTCAGCTGGTTCGAGCCGGACCCGGTGTGCTCCCTGGAGCTGCTGGATATCGGGGGAGCGAACCCGGACGTGGGGCTGATCGACGTCGGGGCCGGAGCCTCCCGGCTGGTCGACGCGCTGCTGGCCCGCGGGTTCACCGACCTGACCGCGCTGGACGTGTCCGACGACGGGTTGGCGCTGTCTCGGCAGCGGCTGGGCGCCGACGCCGCCCGGGTGCGGTGGGTGGTGGCCGACCTGCTGGACTGGGTACCTGACCGCCGGTTCGGGGCCTGGCACGACCGGGCGGTGTTCCATTTCCTGACCGACCCGGCCGACCGGGCGCGCTATCGCGAGCTGGTCGCCGCCGCACTCGCCCCCGGCGCGCTGATGGTGATCGCGACGTTCGCCGGCGACGGTCCGCAGCAGTGCTCGGGGCTTCCGACGGCCCGGTACTCGGCCGCGGAGCTCGCCGCGGAACTGGGCGGCGCGCTGGAGGTGGTGGCCGACCGTCGTGAGCAGCACCGCACCCCGTGGGGAGCGGTGCAGCCGTTCACCTGGCTGGCCGTGCGCCGCTGGTGACGGTCATCGCACGGTGCGGCGCAGCACGGCACTGGCCACGTCGACCAGCACGGTCAGCACGAGCAGCGAGCCGATCGTGGTGAGCGCACCGCCGTAGTCGAACAGCGCGAGCTGGGTCTGCAACAGCATCCCCAGCCCACCCGCGCCGACGACCCCGACGATCACCGTCTCGCGGATGGTGACCTCCCAGCGGTAGCATCCGTAGCCGACGAACCGTGGCGCGGCGGCGGGCAGCACGCCGTAGGCGAACACCTGTGCCGCCGACGCGCCCTGCGCGCGCAGCGCGAGCAGGGGGCGGCGGTCGAGGTTCTCGATCGACTCGGCCATCAGCCTGCCGAGCACGCCCGCGGTGTACACCCCCAGTGCCACCGCGCCCGGGAGGATGCCGGGCACCAGCACGAACAGCGCGACCAGCGCCCACACCGGGGGTGGGATCGCGCGCAGGACCACCAGCAGCAGCCGGACCATCGCCGAGCCGACCCGCCGCGCCCACCGCCCGGATCGCCCGAGCCCGGGTCCGCTCGGCCGGGCGGCGGGCCCGGCGAGCAGCAGACCGCCGGTGAACGCCAGCGCGATGGCCAGCACCGACATCGCCAGCGTCTGCAGCGACAGCGTGACCAGCCCCAGCACGCCACCGGCCCCGGACCCGCCGGGGCCCGCCGGGCCGGCCCCCAGCGTGGGCGGCAGGGACGCGGCCAGCAGCTCGCCGGCCAGCGACCAGGATCGGGAGTCCACCAACGGGCCCAGATCGAGCTCGACCCACCAGGCGCTGACCGGGAGCGCGGCGAGCGCCACGGCGAGCGATCCGACGAGCACCCGGTCGCGCCTCGGCTGGGTCGCCCCGGTCCGCGCCGCCAGCCGGGAGCGGACCGCCGCGCCCCAGCTGTCCGCGACCAGGCTCAGCGCGACCAGCGCGTAGAGCAGCGTCCAGATCTCCGGGTAGCGCAGCGCGGTGAAGCTGAGCTGCAGCTGGAAACCCAGGCCACCCGCGCCGATCAGCCCGAGGATCGCCGCGCTGCGGATCGCGCAGTCCAGGCGGTAGAACGCATACGACACCAGCTCACCCGCGGCGGCGGGCGCGATCCCGTAGCAGAACGCCGCCGCCCGGCTCGCGCCGGCGGCGAGCAGCGTGTCCGCGGGTCGCCGGTCGGTGTCGTCGATGATCTCGGAGAACACCTTCGCGGTGATCGCGCCGAACGGGATCGCGATGGCCAGCACGGCCACCACGGGCTCGACGCCCAGCACGCTGAGCAGCAACAGCCCCCAGACGACCTCATGGATCCCCCGCGGCACCACGAGCGCTGCCCGCGTCCCGACCCACGCCAGGCGACCCCGCCGGGTCAGGCCGCCGCGCCGCCCGCCCATCCGCCACCAGGTCTGCGATCCGAGCACCCCGCCCGCGGCGCCGAGCACCAGGCTCAGCGCCGTGCCCAGCACCGCGTAACCCAGCGTGGTGAGCGCCGCCCGCCCGGTCAGCGCCAGGAACTCCGGCGCCAGCTCCGGGCGCACCGCCGCGGCGAAGAACTCCCCGACCAGGGCCAGGCCCGAGGCCCGCACGATCGGGCCCCCGCCGACCGTGCTCCCCCCGACGGCGGTACCCGCCGCCACCGCGACGGCGAGCAGCGTGACCGCGGTCCAGCGGCGACGGGCTCGAGATCCGGTTCGGTCTGGGAGCCGGCTCGCCTCCCGGACGGCGGGCTGGGTCAGCACCGGCTACCCGGTCGAGCGGTGCGGTGGCGGCACCGGGATGTGGGGCGTGGGTTCCAGCTCGTAGAGCGCGTCGATCATGGTTGCGGTCACCTGGGCGGGTGCGGTGTCGAACAGCAGCCTGCCGCCGCGGATCCCGAGCACCCGGTCGAATCCCCGCCGGGCCAGCTCGACGTCGTGCAGGCTGGCCAGCAGCGTCGCGCCCACGTCCCGGGTCACCTCGTGCAACAGGGCCACGATCTCCGCGCCCCGGGCCGGGTCGAGGCTGGCCACGGGCTCGTCGGCGAGCACCACGGCGGGGCGCTGCACGAGCACCCTGGCGATCGCGACCCGCTGTTGCTCCCCGCCGGACAGGGTCGAGGTCCGCTGGGTGAGCCGGTCGGCGAGCCCGACCCGGTCGAGTGCGGCGCGGGCGGTGGCGACCTCGCGGGGGCGCAGCAGTGAGGTCACCGAACGCCACAGCGACCACTCGCCGAGCCGCCCGGCGTTGACGTTGTGCACCACCCGGAGCTCACCGACCAGGTCGAACTGCTGGTTGACGGTGCCGATCCGGCGCTGGACCGCACGCAGTGCGCGCGGCGACGCGTCGGCGAGCTCGGCGCCCAGGACCCGGACGCTGCCGACCGAGGGGGCCGCGGTCCCGTTGAGCAGCCGGATCAGGGAGCTCTTGCCCGCGCCGCTGGGCCCGATCACCGCGACGTGCGCACCCGCGTCGACCGTCAGGTCGAGCCCGTCGACCGCGACGCGGTCCCCGTAGCGGACCTCGACCCCACGCAGCTCGACGGCCACCGGTTACTGGACGAGGCCGAGTTGACGGGCGATGGCCTCGATATCGGTGTAGTTCGCCGCCGTGGTCGGGACGAACGAGCCCGCCGTGAACAGCGCGAGGATGTCGGTCTCCCGCTGGTCGCTCCCGTCCAGGTCGAGCAGGGCGGCGCGGAGCCGTTCGGTGAACCCGGCGCCGAACTTCTCGTCGAGATCGGGGCGGCCCAGCCAGTGGTAGTCGTGGTAGGTCGGGGTCCGGAAGATCTCGGTCACGGTGGCCGGGTCCACCGAGCCGGCGGCGACCCGCGCGTCCCACACCGACGCGTTCAGCGCCCCGACCTGGTAGGTCCCGGCCTCGACGAGCTTGATGGTGGCGTCGTGGGAGCCGGAGAACCCCGGCGCACCGGCAAGATCGGCAGGCGTGACCCCGGCCTGGCCGAGGAAGAACTGGGGCATCAGCCGCCCCGAGGTGGACACCTCGCTGCCGAAGGTCAGCGACTTCCCGCGCAGCTCCGCCAGCCCGGCTACGTCGGGGACCGGCGCCAGAGCGGCGGTGGTGCCGGCGATGAACACGCTGCGGAAACGCTCGTCGATGTCGCGCTGGGCCAGCAGCACCGAGCCGGGTAGCTGCAGCCTGGCCTGCACGCCGCTGAGCCCGCCGAAGAACACCGCGTCGAGGTCGCCGCGCCGGAATGAGGTCACCGACGCGGTGTAGTCGGTGACCGGCTGGTAGGTCACGGTGACCCCGAGCTTCTCGCCGAGGTAGGAGCTGACCTGACCGTAGAGCCGTTGCAGCTTCTCCGGGTCCTGGTCGGGGATGGCGCTGATCGTGAGCACCGGGGCGGGGCCACCCGCGGCCTGGCTACCCGAGGAGCCGCACCCCACCAGCAGCAGCGCCACAACCGCGACCAACCCGACGAGAACGCTTCCCGTGCGCCGCTGGCCGTCGGTTCCCGGCGCCTTCACGTGCCCTCCTCGGTAAGACGATGATCCGATCCGGGGATCGGCGGGGGTGTTCGACGAGCCGGGTCCGGGCGGTTCAGAACGGGAAGCGACCGCCGAACCGGGCGGCGAGGCGGCCGTCGAAACCGGCGGTGCGACCGGCCGGCACGATGACCAGCAGCAGCAGCGGGAACAGGTCCTCCGCCGGGTAGGTCCACAGGTACATGCCGGTGTCCCACAGCATGACCCAGATCGGTGCGAGCAGCAGCAGCCCGCCGACCGCCGCGAACCTGCTGGCCACCCCGAAGATCAGCCCGAGGCCGATGGCGAGCTCGGCGATGGTGAGGAACGGCCCGAAGAGACCCCAGTTGGGCAGGACCACGTTCTGGTACAACGCGGCCAACGGGGTGATCGCGGTCTTGGCGGCGGCATCATCGGCGATGAACTGGGCCGACGGCAGGGTGACCAGGTTGAACGAGAAGAACCCCAGGTCGTAGTTGCCCACGCCGGTCAGCTTCGCCAGGCCGTTGCTCAACCACACCAGGCCGGTGAAGATCCGCAGGGCGGCGAACGCGCGGGCCATCAGCTGCGGTGACACACCGAGCGTCGCGGGCCGGTCGTTCGTGGTGTCGGTGCTGGTCACTGGTGGTCACCTGTCTGGATGGGCGGCGGGAGTCGGGAGTGCCCGGACCGGGCACGGTGGCATCACGCTCATCTGATGCCGAGCGTGGAGTCCGCCCCGCGGGGTTGACCCTCGACCAGCCGCAACAGCGCCTGAGCGGGTACCGCCAGCGGCGCGGTGGTGCGGGTGATCAGCAGGTCGGTGTCCAGGAGCCCACCGTGCACGGTCGGTCCGAACGGGCTCCAGAACGCCCCGTCGGCGGTGATGGTCAGTTCGGCGGGCAGATCCGACACGGCCGCGCTCACCCCGAGGCCGTGATCGACCGCTCGGCCCCTGGCCACGATGGGACGGATCACGTGGTCGGTGTCGGGCACCCCGAGGCCACGGTGCAGCGCGCACAACCGGTCGAGCTCGACGTCGTCGATCGAGGAGACGGTGGTGGCGATGCGCACCGCTATCCCGCGCGTGACCAGCTCCGGGATCGCGGCGACGACCTTGGCGAAGTTGTCCGGGGCCCGCATCGCGTCGTTGGTGTCCGGGTCGGGGCGGTCCAGCGAGATCTGCAGCGCCACCGGCAGCCCGGCCAGCACCTCGATGCGGTCGAGCAGGCGGCGGGCGAACAGGGTGGCGTTGGTCAGCGCGATCACCGGCAGGTAGGTCGACATCTCGGCGAGCAGCTCGGGCATCTCGGGGCGCAGGAAGATCTCTCCGCCGGTCACGCCGAGGTCGGTGAACCCGAGCTCCGCAGCCTGCCGGGCGACGTCGAGCATCGCCTGCGCGCCGAGCACCCGCGCCTCGGCCCGGGGGCCGGACTCGGTGAGGCAGTAGGTGCAGGCGATGTTGCAGTGGTAGTTGGCATACATCCACACCCGGCCCGGCAGCGTGCCCTCGGCCACGGCCGCGCCGATCGGCCCGTCCACGGTGGTGGCGGTCATGGGAGTCCCTCCGTGGCGAGTCGGGCCGCGGTGTCGGGCCCGGTGGGTAGCGCGAGCGCGGTGGCGAACCGGTTGAGCAGCAGGGTCGCGCCGACGAGCGTGGTCAGCTCGACCACCTCGTGGTCGGCCCAGAGCCTGCGCACGGCGGCCCGGGCGTCGTCGGGCACGGGTCCGGTGCCGGCGACGACGTCGACCCACTCCAGCAGGGCCAGCTCGCGGGGCTCGGCGAAGGCGTCCGCGACCGCGATGTCGGTGCGCAGCGCGCGCACCTCCTCGTGGCTCAGGCCGGCGTCCAGCGCAACCACGCTGTGGGCCTGCACGCAGTACCGGCAGCCGGCCAGCGCCGAAGTCCGGACGATCACGATCTCCTTGGTACGCCAGTCGATCCCCGACGGACCCAGCGCGGCACCCAGGAACGGCATCGCCGTCTCCAACAGCTCGGGCACCTGCGCGAGCGCGGCCACGATCGGTCCGGGATCGCCATCGGCGTAGTACGGACGTGCCAGTAACGGCACCTGGCCGGGACGGATCAACAGGTCACCGGCGCCCCCGACCATTGCGCTCATGAGACAGCACGCTATCTCACGGAGTGCCTTCCGTATGCGATTCGACCGGTGACGAAACGCTGACGGTGCTCACCGACAGGGCCCAGTCTGGGCCCGATCTCGCGCTGCGACAGGTCACCTGCCAGCAGTACGAGGATCTCGCGTTGAGCAGCACCGGCAGGACGTGCCGGCGGATGTCGACGCCAGGGCTCACCGTCGAGTCGCGCCCGCGGCGGGGTGCGCAGTGTGACGGTCACGGGCGGCTTGGCGGACCCGTCGCACCGACGCACACGCATCCCCGTTGGGCGCCGGCCGCGGTTGTGGCGGAGCAGTAGCGCATCCCGATCCGGTCGTGGGCGTCCCAGGGGTGGGGGCATGCGGCGCAGCCGCGACCCGGATCGGCGGCAGGTGTCGGTGTCGCGGAAGTCGTGGGCGTGTTCATGGGGTGTCCCGTCTGTGGTGCCTTGTGCGGTGGGGGATGGATCCGGTCGGTGGTCAGCGAGGGGCCGCCCGCAGCGGTGCGCGACCGCATGCAGGTGCCGGAGGACCGCACAGCCTGCACCGGCCATTGCCGATCCCGCGCTCCTCGCAGCGGCCTGCACGACCGACTGGGGGTGGCGGGAGGTGAGGACCTGTTTGCGCAGGTAACCAGCTTCTGCCCCTCCGACACCATGCGGGACCCCCGTCGCCGCGCCTCCTGGCGCACCGGGGTCTCGGGTGAAGTGAGGTCGCGATCGTCGCGACGAGCTGACTCTACCCCCGATGACCCCTGCGATGTTCTCCTCACCGAGGATGTCCCGTGCGCCCACTCCCTGCGCAGGTATGCGTCCGGTCGGAGCAACGCCACCACCCCGGCCTCTTCCTCGCCTTCACCACCTTGCCTGCCCTGATGAGGGCCTTCGTGGTGCTTGAGAACCATCGCCTCACCTGTGGCGTACCGGATCCGGCCGGCCCGGACGCGCTTCCGGTCACTGGTCGTCTCGGGCGGAGGTGCGGCGCGGCCCTGGACCGCGATGATCGACCCGGGCCGGGCCTCCCGCTGCGTGGCACCTCTGTCCCGGCGCTCGGCCTCGCTTCGGCCGCCCCAGACACCCGTACCTTGGCCGGTCGCCAATGACCAGTTCAAGCAGGCGGTGGTCACGGGGCAGCGGGAGCAGACGGCCTTTGCCCTGACGAGCTGCGCAGCTGCTGGCCCACTGGTTCCGACAGGGAAGAACAACTCCGGATCCTCGTCGAGGCAGGCCAAACGGTGGCGCCAGTCCGTTCCGATCTCGCTGGTCCGCGGTCCGGTGAAGCTGCCACTGCCGTTCACATCGGCCACGCGTGTCGCTCAGGAGTGGCCGCGATCTCCCACGCCGCAGGGACTCGGCAGCCGGGCGCGGCGCTCCGCATAAGGGGATCCCCGGCACCTGACGCCGCATTGGCCGCGCTCCGGAGCGCTGCCCGCCTGCACAGGTCGAGTTCGCCCTCGGCCCACCGCACCAGGATCTCCCCGGTCGGTGACGGGAGCAACTGCGGGTCACAGGAGCACCATGAGGCGAGGATTCTGTCCGGACCGAAGCGAGACGCAGCCGACTGACCAGCAGCGACACTGGCTGGAGCTGCGTGCAAGGACAACTTCGACATGAGACGCACCTTCCGGCGGCCGATCACGTGGTGTGGCTCATCACGTGGTGTCGCCAGAGGCCCAGAGCAACGTTCTCACTGTACAGGTTCACACGACCCGTGCTGCGAGGTGGCGACACCCATGACAGATCCGGAGTCCGTACATGCTGATGGCGTGTTCACGATCATCCACGCCGAGCGGGTCCGAGTCCGCCGTCGCCGGGTCCGCACGGACGGCCTTGCCGGCACCGTGCTGTGACTGCCGGTCCGTAGCGCGTTGGTAGTTGTCAAGGAGGACCTCGACCGCTTCTGTGCGGTTGCGGGCGCGCCTGTTCACAGGGTCGAGGTTGTGGGTGGTGGCGGTCCACCGGCCGGTGGACCGGTTGCCGTGGTTGCGGACCGTCGAGCGACCGGAGAAGTCGACGAGTGATGCGTAGCGGCTACTGTGTCCGGCAGATTGGCTAGGGCCGTTCGCGCTGTCGTGGAGCGCAGCACGGTTGAGCGCACCGGTGATGCGCGCTGCCCAGCGCTAGCGCGGCAAGAAACTCATCCTGTCCAACTGCGGGAGATTCTAGAAACTGGCCACTGCCTGAACGAACGTATCTAATCGTCCATGCCGACAAGTATGACCATGGTGATGAGCGTGAGTATCACGACAACTGCGATGATGTTCAGCACCCATGGCGGTGGCTTTGGTCTATTGCATGGTGATGTGCGGGGAGGTAGCGGATGATTGGTGTAAAGGCTGTGTCGGCCGCGCATGTCCGGCGGGTCTGGCCCCAATGCCACTGCCTTTAGTGATCAGGTTGGGGTGTAGTCTGATCTTCGTGGCTGGGATGACGCGTGCGGCGAGGGCGGCGGGTGGGCGGTTGCCGGATCGGGTCTCGATCGGGGTGCTCGCTCGGATGTTCCCGACG
>JBBSQN010000113.1:0-18221 GCA_038257875.1 Mycobacteriales bacterium | reverse complement strand
CTGCGGGGGCTGCTCGTAGATCCGGCGCGCGCTCGCCAGCCCTGCCAGCATGTCGGCCTGGTGGTGCCCTTGGGGGTCGGTTATTTCGGGCGGGAGGACCCGGGGCCGGTCCCGGAAGTCGCGGCTGCGCAGCCGCACCGTGCCCCGTGATCGTCCGCGGGTCACGTTCGGGGTGAGGCAGAACGCGTTGTCGGCGGTCGGGTAGCCCCAGCGCAGCGTGTTCAGGTCGAACGGCACGCAGCCGTAGTGCATCATCAGATCCGGCCGATCCAGGCCCGGCTCGGTGCGGGTGAACAGCCCGATCTCCCACCACTGCGTGGAACGGGTGACCATCGGCTGCGCGGCCTCCCACATCACCAGGCCCTCGACGTGATCGTCCAGGTTGGAGCCGACGCCCGGGGCGTCCACCAGAACCTTGACGCCCTGCTCGCGCAGATGCTCGGCCGGGCCGACACCGGAGAGCATGAGCAGCTTCGGAGTATCGATCGTGCCCGCGCACAGCACCACCTCGCGGCCCGCGGTCACCGTGACCCGTCGTGGCCCCGCGCCGTTCTGGTACTCGACGCCGGTCGCGCGACGACCGTCGAACAGCACCCGGGCCGCCCAGGCACCGGTGCGGACCTCCAGGTTCGACCGGCGGCCCAGGACGGGGTGCAGGTAGGCCAGCGACGACGACACGCGGGTCCCGTCCGGCTCACAGCTGATCTGGAAGAACCCGGCTCCCTCGTAGATCGTGGTGCCCTCGTTGAACCGCACAGTCGGCAGCCCGACCGCGGCGGCGGCCGCCAGCAGGGCCACCCCGCACGGGTCGCGCGGCGGGATCTGCATCAGGTTCACCGGTCCGGTGCGACCGTGGCCGGTCCACGGGCCGTCGTTGGTCTCCAACCGCCGGATCAGCGGCCAGCACTCGTCGGCGCTCCAGCCCGCGCAGCCCAGCGCCGCCCATTCGTCGAGATCCTCGCGCGGGGTCCAGAACGCGATGGCCGAGTTGTGCGACGAGCAGCCCCCCAGCACCCGGGCCCTGGCGTGACGCAGGAAGCTGTTGCCGCGATCCTGCGGCTCGACCGGGTAGTCCCAGTCGTAGCCGGAGCCGAGCAGCTCCATCCACCGCTCCAGCCGCAGGATCGCTGGCTCGCCCAGGTCAGACGGCCCAGCTTCGAGCAGGCAGACCGTCACCGCCGGGTCCTGGGACAGCCGCCCGGCCAGCACGGCGCCGGCGGATCCGCCCCCGACGATCACGTAGTCGAACCCGGCCACGAGGAGGAGCGTATGGGCCCGCCAGCCCGGACGCCGAGGCAGCAGCACCGCACCAACCCGTAACTCAACCGTGAGGTTTTCCCGGTTTGACCGATCCGGATCCGTGGCACTCTCGGGAGAGAACCGATCTTCATCAGTCCACGAACCACCTTCTGGAGGTCCCCGTGACCAGTACCGCTACAGCGACCAGCCACGCAGCCGGCCCCCGTCGCGACCTCGGCCGCGCCCTCGTGCAGGGCGCGATCGGCGGCCTGCTGGCCGGGGCCGTGTTCATCGGTGTGACCATGTGGTTCGTCGCGTCCATGGGCAACCCCGCCACGCAACCCTTCCTGCTGATCTCGACGATCGTGCTGGGCGCCGGCGCCATGGCGGCCGGGACCGCCAGCGTCGGACTCGGCGTCGGGGTGCACGCCGTGCTGTCAATACTCTTCGGGGTGATCTTCGCCCTGATCTCGCCCCTGTTCCGGACCAACGGCACGATCGCCCTGGCCGGCGGGATCTACGGCGGACTCCTCTACGTCGTGAACTTCCTGATCCTCGGCAACACCCTGCTGCCGCAGTTCCTCACCGGACCCAACCAGCCGTTCGAGCTGGTCGTGCACCTGGTCTACGGCCATCTCCTGGCGGTGTTCGTCTACAGCCGCGGGCCACGCCGCGGCGAGCCGCTGCTCGCGTTCTCCCGCCCGGGCCGCAGCGCCGCCGCCTGACCGACCGGCGCCCTGCCCCGGGACCGGCAGCCAGCAGATCCAGCACCAGGTATATGGCTGATCTGGCTGCGACGCCTGAACCTACGGAATTCCGGCTCGACCTCCCGGTCACGCGCGGGACGAGGATGCCGACCGTCGACATCGACAGCGCCGCCGCGATCGAGGAGTACCTCGATCGTTCGCAGTGCCCGACCGCGTCGTGATCGCAGTCGACACCAACGTCTTGATCTATGCCAACCGCGCCGAACTTCCGTTGCACCAGATCGCTCGCATGCGGCTGACCGAGCTGGCAGAGGGCTCGGTGCCGTGGGCACTCCCGGGTAGTGGTTGCCTGGGGGTTCGTCCGCATCGTCACACAGCCGCTCTTCGACCCGCCGACTCCGATCGACCAGGCAGTAGAGTTCGTCGACCGGCTGCTCGACAGCCCAACGGTCCGGGTCCTCGGCCCAGGCTCGCGGCATTGGCCGCTACTCAAGACGGTTCTCGCTGAAGGCCAGGTGCGCGGCGGTCTGGTTACCGACGCCGTTATCGTCGCCCTGTGTCGTGAACACGGCGTCGACACGGTGCTGTCCAATGATCGAGACTTCCAGCGCTTCCCGGGCGTACGAGTCGTCGGCCTGGGTACCTGATTGGCGCCGAGCCGCACCCGATGATCCGGCCCACGTCATCGGCGCCCTGCCGCGGCACCGGCGGTCAGCAGGCCCAGCACCAGGGCCGCGAGCACCACGAGTAGCGCTCGCAGAATTCCGACGTGCTCGGCGAGCAGCCCGATCAGTGGTGGGCCGGCCAGGAACCCCGCATAGCCGATCGAGCTGACCACCGACACCCGGGCGGCAGCGCGCGCCGGGTCGTCGGCGGCGGCGCTCATCCCGACCGGGAAGCCGAGCGACGCCCCCACCCCCCACAACAGCGCACCGGACAGCGCGACCGGCGTCGAGCCGCCACAGACAACAAGCAACAACCCGGCCAGTGCGAGCACCGCGGTCGTCCGCAGTGTGGCGACGCGGCCGAACCGCAGCAGCAGCGAGCCGCCGAGCAACCGTCCCGCGGTCATGGCGGCGACGAAGAACCCGAACGCGACGGCCCCGAGCGCCTCGCCGGCCCCGTAGCCGTCCACCAGCGCGACGGCGATCCAGTCGTTCGCCGAGCCCTCGGTGAACGCGAACCCGAGCACGAGCAGCCCCACCAGCACCGTGCGCGGCTCCCGCCAGGCTGTCAGCGCCCCGGAGCCGACCCGGATCTGCCCGGGACCACCGTGGCGCCGGGCAGGGAAGCCGCGCACGGCGAGCGCGACCACGACGGGTACCAGCGCGGCGGTCACGACCACCTGCCCGGCGAGCGGTGCCCCGACCGCGGCCGACGCGGCGCCGACCCCGGCTCCGACAACGGTCCCGAGGCTGAACGCGGCGTGCAGCCGTGGCATCAGCGACCGACCCAGCCCGCGCTCGACCTCGGCACCCTCGACGTTCATCGCGACGTCCCACACCCCACTACCCACCCCAGCCAGCACCAGCCCGACCGCGGCCGCCGCGACCAACCCGGTGACCAGCGCAGTGGCCAGGCAGACGAGTCCGAGGCCGACCACCAGCGCACCCGCGAGCACGATCGGTCCGGGCCCGAACCGGTGCACGATCGGTCCAGAGAGCGGCAGCCCAGCACCCGCACCGGCGGACAGGCACAGCAGCAACAGGCCGAGCTGGGCCGTGGACAGCTCCAAAGTCTCCCGAATCGCCGGGGTCCGAGCGACGAGCGACGCGAACGCCAGCCCGTTGGCCGCGAAGACCACGACCACCGCCGTGCGACCCCGGCTGGCCCGACCCATCCGCGTAGCTGACCACGAAGTACCCACACGACGCCGCGAACTTTCGCGAGATCCCAGCGGCTCAGGACTGACCGGCTGACTCCGAAGACTGCACGTGCAGAGTGTCCATCTCTTCGAGCGCCGTACTGCTGAGACGCACGAAATCGCGCAGTGCCGCAGACTCGAAGAGGACCTCGAAGCCATCCTTGGGGTCGCCGAAGATGAACACGACGTCAGTATTTCCCCGTTCAATGCATGAGATGGGGCAGCCATTCCGGATGGTGACCCATGAGCCGACAGTCAATGCGCTCAACATGATGGAGGCTTATTCAGGACGCGCGTACGGTTCAGCATCACCGCAGCTCAGACGTGGTGGAGCATGATCTACTTCTCGCCCGTGAATAAGCCTCATGGTATGTCAACTCCCGTTTGTTGTGTCGATGAGGTGGGTGCGACCCAGAGCGAGGATGCGAACTGTCAACACCGTGATCACGAAGCTAGCCGGAGGCCATGGCTGAGGCCGTACAAACTGTGCAGCCTCACGCCTCTCCAGCCTCGTTGAGCCGACTACACTGAGCAACCGCGACCAGCACACCCCGAGGATGGAATACCGGGCATGACCAGCACCGATGAGCACGATGACCAACAGCAACGCCGCCAGGTGGCCGACCGGGTCCTCTACTGGACACGCCGCCGGGGCCTGACCCGCCAGGTCTTCGCCGACCACCTCGGCAAATCCCTCAGCTGGGTGGACAAGATCAAAAACGGTGACCGCCAGCTCGACCGCCTCAGTGTGCTGCGCCGGATCGCCCACGTCCTCGACGTGCCGCTGGCGGTGCTCATCGACCTGGAGGTCGCCGAACAGAACCAGCTCTGCCCCGACGAGCGCGAGATCGACGCCATCCGGACGGCACTGCGCCGCTACGACGTCATCACCAACATCTTCCGCCCTAACGGTGACGTGCTGCCCGAACCGAACCTCGACCGGCTCGCGCACACCGTGCGCTACGGATGGACGGCCTTCCAGGTCAGCAACTACGCCGTCATCGGCCGGCTCCTACCCGACCTCATCCGGGACGCGCAGGCGGCAGTCTGGCAACTCGACGCCGAAGAGCGCCGCAACGCGCAGTTCTGGTTGGCCTGGACCTATCAGCTGGCCGCCTCGGCGGCCTTCAAGCTCGGTGACGCCCCACTGGGCTGGCTGGCTGCGGACCGCGGCATCCAGATCGCGGAACAGACCGAAGACCTGACACTCATCGGCCACGCCGCCCGCCGGGTAGCACACGCGCTGTTCGCGACGCACCACGGCAGTGACGCCGTTGAGCTGGTGCGATCGGCTGCCAGCCGCCTCGCTCCGAATCTGGCCACTGCTGATCCGGCTTTCCTCTCGGCCTACGGTTCGCTCCTGCTCAAGGGCAGCATCGCTGCCGCCCGATTGCACCAGGCTGCCGACGTGCGTGACCTGCAGAGCGAAGCCTTGACCGTAGCCCGTCGGCTCGGACCGGGAAGCAACGAGAACTGGAGCGCTTTCGGTGTCACCAACGTGCGTGTGCACCAGGTGTCGGCGCTGGCGGACATGCACAGCGGCGGCCGGGTGCTCGAGGCAGCCGACATCATTCCGCTCGATGACCTCTACCGTCTGCCCAAAGAACGCCGGGCCACCCACCTGCTCGACGTGACTCGTGGATACCTTCAAGCGGGAAGGCGCGACGAGGCGGCCACGACCCTGCTCGACGCCCACCAGCTCGCCCCGGAAGAGGTGCGGTGCCGCCAGAAGACCAACCAGACCGTCACCGACCTGGTACGGAGTTACCCGCACAACAGCAGTGCCCCGATACAGCTCATCCGAGTGGCCGAGGCGATCGGCATACCGGTATGAGCGAGCAGGCCACCTCGGGTGTGCTCTACGTCGTCACATGTGCCACACCGGCATCCGAACATGTCGGCACCCTGGTCGGCCTCGCTCAGACCGACGGCTGGACCGTCTGCGTCATCGCCACGCCGGCAGCGTTGCCGTTCATCGACAAGGACGCGCTGGAAGCACAGACCGGCTATCCGGTACGCAGCCACTACAAACAACCGGGCACCCCTGACCTGCTACCGGCCGCGGACGCCATCATCGTGGGCGCAGCGAGCTTCAACACCATCAACAAGTGGGCGGCCGGCATCGCCGACACGCTGGCGCTCGGCCTGCTGACCGAAGGCATCGGCCTCGGCCTCCGGCTGGTGGCACTGCCGTACCTGAACGCGGCCCAGGCAGCGCACCCGGCCTTCGCGCGGAGCGTTCAGGAGCTCCGCGCGGCAGGCGTCACGGTGCTGCTCGGCGCAGAAGGCTACGGGCCGCACGTGCCGCACCAGGGATCGAAGAACCTGCCAAACTACCCGTGGGAGAAAGCATTGCGGGCGTTGGACGAGCGTACGACGCGGTCCACGCCGTCGTAGCCGTCGAGCGTCATCGGTCACCGACCGGGGCGTCATAGATCCGCGTCGACACGATGACGTCGCTGCTCGGTTCGAGGCCGGGCGGGCGCGCGCGGGACGCGCCCCGGGATCCCGACCAGCCCGTATGCTGGCCCACCCGGCCGCGCCGTTGTAGTTGCCGTGGTTTATAGAGGAGCAGGCTCAACGAACCGTCGCACGACAGACGGCCCGGGGAAGTCTTCCGGCACCGCGTCCATGAGCGTTTCGTTCACCGACTGGCCGAGCCAGTACCCGGAGTTGCGCCGCTCCCCGATCACCCGAAACCCGGCTCGCTTGTATGCCGCGATGGCGGCCGTGTCCATGCCTGGTCTGGTGGATGCTCTTGATGGCTTGGTGGAACCGGAGAGTCGTGGGGATCCTGAGTGTGCGTTGCGGTGGACGACGAAGTCGACGCGTAGTTTGGCTGATGAGTTGACCGGCCGGGGGTTCACGGTCACGCACTCGGTGGTGGGCAAGTTGCTGGGTGGGTTGGGGTACAGCTTGCAGGCTGTGGACAAGTCCGCGGAGGGCAGCGATCACCCTGATCGGGATGCGCAGTTCCGGTACCTGGCCGGTCTGGTGGAGCGGTTCAGGGCGGCCGGCGAGCCCGTGATCAGCGTCGATGCTAAAAACAAAGAGTTGATCGGCAACTTCGCTCCTAAGGGGAAACAATGGCGGCCGGTTGGTCGACCGATGGAGGTGAATACACACGACTTCCCGGATAAGGAGCTGGGAAAGGCGGTGCCTTATGGCGTGTATGATCTGGCTGAAAATACTGGCTGGGTGTCGGTTGGCGGCAGCTCCGATACGGCCGAGTTCGCGGTGTCAACGATTCGTCGATGGTGGGCCGAGGTTGGGGTGTTGGCATATCCCGAAGCGACCACGCTGCTGATCACTGCGGACTCAGGCGGGTCGAACAGCTCACGGGGTCGATTGTGGAAAAGAGAGTTGGCCGCCTTCGCGGAAGAAGCCGGGATAGACATCGTCGTCTGCCATTTTCCGCCGGGGACCTCGAAGTGGAACAAGATTGAGCATCGACTGTTCAGTCACATCTCCATGAACTGGCGCGGCCGCGTCCTGGAGAGTCGTGAGGTGGTGGTGAACCTGATCGCCGGGACCACGACTCGGACTGGGCTGACCGTTCGAGCTGAGCTCGACAACGGTGTGTACGAGAAGGGAATCAAAGTGACTGATCGTGAGATGAAACAGCTTCCGATTGCCAGGCATGAGTTTCACGGTGACTGGAACTACACCATCAAGGCAACGAGAGAAGAATCCGAGCAAGGAAGTGAGTAATTTAATTACAAGCCCTTAGGAAGCCGAAGAGAGGAATGATCCTCATGGGTCTGCTCGACAAGCTGCTGGGCCACGACGAGTCGCGATCCGACCGGCCCGGACCCACCTCCGACCGAACTGCCTCTGAGCAGGCGCGAGACCCCGACGAGGTGGCGGTGGAGCGCTACCCGGTACATGCTGCGCACCGCGCCGCCGGAGACCGTCGAGCAGGCGCACGAGGAGGCCTTCGCCAAGCTCACCCCGCAGCAGCGGCGGCGGGTGCTCGCCGACGTCGGCGACACGCTACCCGAGGCCGAACGGGCCACGGCCGATGACCCGTGCTCGCTGGCCCGGATGGCCACCCGGGCCGAGATGCGCCAGCCCGGCACCATGGAGCGCGCCCTGGGTGGGGCAGGCAGGGGGGCCCCGGGCATGGGCGGCATGCTCGCGGGGAGTCTGCTGGCCGGTGTCGCCGGCGCGTTCGTCGGCTCCGCCGTGGCCGACGCCTTCCTCGGCGACGACCTCGGTCACGACGCTGCCGAGGGGGACCCCGCTGACGGCGATCCCGGCGGTGATCCGGGCACTGAGAACCCCGGTGGCGGCGGCGAGTTCGCCGGATCCGACCTCGACGGGTTCGACGACCTGGGCGGCGGCATGGACGACATCGGCATCTGATGGCTTCCGCTCGGCCTGGAGGGTTATTCAGGAGCCGAGAGTTGATCTTCCGGTACGTACTCTGACCTGCGACGATGTCCGTCGTGACCTAGGCCGTGAATAAGCCTCCCGGTTCCTCCTCCGAGGGTGACCTGCCTGAGAGGTCAGGTCAACGTCTTGCGGGACCTGCGCCGGATCGCCCCATACGCGGCCGTGGCCAGGAACAGCACCACGCCGAGGATGGTCAACCAGAACAGCCCCTTGATCACGGCACCGAGAATCGCCAGCACCAGCCATACGACGAGCAGAACTCCGATCAGCGCCAGCATCTTGGGACTCCTGAGGTTGGCAGTTCTGGGCCGGGCGGTATCCGGGGTCCTGCGACGTCACCAAACGGACCTCGCGACCGACCCCGGACGAGTCCGGGGTCGGTCAGTCCTTGGTGACTGCGTCCTTGACCTTGCCGACGGCGTCCTTGACCTTCTCCCCGGCCTGCTTGAGGCCGGCCTCGGTCTGGTCGGCTCGGCCTTCCGCGCGCAGCTCGTCGTCACCGGTGGCGTCGCCGATTGCTTCCTTGACCTTGCCGACCAGCTCTTCGGTCTTGTTCTGAATCTTGTCGTCGGTGCCCATCAGCGTCGACCCCTCATCGCGAAAACCTCGTCGAGCGACGAGGACCCAAGTTTAGAGGACCCAAGGTAGAGGTGCTGCAGACTCGGCGCCACCGCAGCAGCTGTCCGTACTGATCGAGATGGTCGAGATCCTATGAGTGTGCGCGGCAGCCGATCGGCGGCGGAGCTGAGCCTGCGCCGGTGCTGTGCCTGTCTCCAGCGAGTGACTGTGGGTCAGCGTGCCCCGTTGTTGCGGGTCGAGGCGTCGGGCAGGAGCCGGTCGAGGATGTCGTGCAGGGTCACGAGCCCCACCAGTGCGCCCTCGGACTCCACCAGCGTCAGGTGGTTGCGGGTCTGGCGCATCGCGCGCAGCGCGGCGTGCACCGGTGTGTCCGCGGCCAGGGTGAGCACCGGGCGCATCAGGTCGGTGGCCGTGGTCGACCCCGGCCGGCCCAGGGTGTCGCGGACGTGCACCACTCCGATCGGGTCCGCGTCGGGCTCCCCGACGACCAACCGCAGGTGTCCACTGCGATGGGCCACGGCCCGGATCCGGTCGACGGTCGCGGCCGCGGGGACTGCGGCTACCTCCGCACGCGGCCGGACCAGGTCGCGCAAGGGGGCGCTGTCCAGCTCCAGGGCGGTGACCAGCTGGTCGCGGCGACCCTGGTCCAGGGTTCCGGCGGTGGCCGAGTGGTCGACGAGCTCGCGCAGGTCCGCCGGGCTGCGCCCGGCGGAGACCTCGTCGACCGGGTCGACCCCGACCCGGCGCAGGCACCAGTTGGCCATCCCGTTGAGCGCCACCAACAGCGGCCGGGTGAGCACCATGAACACCCGCATCGGCAGCGCGAGCAGCGTGGCCGAGCGTTCGGGGTGTGAGATCGCCCACGACTTCGGGGCCATTTCCCCGATCACCAGGTGCAGGAACGTCACGATCATCAGCGACAGCACGAACGCGACCACCCCCGCGGTGCCCGCGGGGAGTCCCCACCCGGCCAGCAGGGGTTCGAGGGCCTCGTCCACCGCGGGCTTGGCGATCGCACCCAGCCCCAGGGTGCACAGCGTGATGCCCAGCTGCGAGCCGGCCAGTAGCAGCGACAGGTCCTGGGCGCTGCGCAGCGCGGCCCGCGCCGCCGCACTGTTCTCGGCGGCCTCTTCCAGCCGGTAGCGCCGCGCGGCGACGAGGGCGAACTCGATCGCGACGAAGAACGCGCTCAACCCGATGAGCGCGATCGACACCACGACCGCGGTGACGCTCATGGCCGCTGCTCCGATAGCTGCTCGGGGGCCACGCCGGGCACCCAGGCCAGCTGCACGGTGTTCGGCACGAGCCGATCAACGGTCTGCACCGTGATCTCCAGTCGGCGCCCGGGTGCATCCGGTTCGTCACCCGGTTCCCGCTGCGCTGTCACGGTGACGATGTCCCCGGGCTGCGCCAGCCGCTGCAACGCGGCGACCACGAGTCCGCCGATGGTCTGGTAGTCCCCCTCGGGCAGTTCCGCGTCGACGAGGCGCTCGGCCTCGCTGATGTGCAGCGCACCGGGAACGGTCCAGCCCGCACCGGTCTGGGTGGCGTCCTCGCTGGCGGGGTCGTGCTCGTCGGTGATCTCACCGACGAGCTCCTCGGCGATGTCCTCGACGGTGATGATCCCGGCGAGGCCGCCGTACTCGTCGAGCACGCAGACGAACTCGTCCTCGGCCGCCCGCATCCGTTCCAGCACGGCCAGCAACGGCAGCGAGTCGGGCACGATCACGGCCACGCGCATCACCTCGGTGACCCGTACCTCCGCGGCGGCGGGGTCGCGGGCGAGGACGTCGCGCAGGCTGACCACCCCGAGCACGTCGTCGGCGCCCTCGCCCAGCACCGGGTAGCGCGAGTGCGCGGCCGACATCCGCTCGACCAGATCCGTCACCGTGGCATCGGCACGCACCGACGCGACCCGGGGGCGCGGGATCATCGCGGCCCGGGCGGTGCGGGCGGTGAAGCCCAAGACCCGGTCGAGCAGCACGGACAGCTCCGGGGCGAGATCCCCGCTGTCCCGGGACTCGTCGATGATCGCTTCCAGGTCCCGCGGGGTCGCGGCGTGCTCCACGTCGTGCACCGGCTCGATCCGCAACGCCTTGAGCAGCAGGTTCGACGCCGCGTCGAACAGCCGGATCAGCCAACCGAACATCGCCAGGTAGATCGCGGTCGACATCGCCAACGCCCGCGCCACCCGCTCGGGCCGGGCGATGGCGAGGTTCTTCGGGAACAGCTCCCCGAACACCATCTGCACCACGGTCGCGAACAGCAGCGCGAGCACCGTGCCCACCGCGATACCGACCCCGGCCGGTACACCGACGCCGCCGAGCAGCGCACCGATCCCGTCCCCGATCAACGGCTCGGCCACATACCCGACCAGCAGGCCGGTGACCGTGATACCCAGCTGGGCGCCCGACAACATGAACGAGGTCCGCCGGGTGATCCGCAATGCCCGCTGCGCGCCGGCGTCACCCACACCCGCCCTGGCGCGCAGCCGGGAGCGATCCACGGCCATATAGCCGAACTCCTGCGCCACGAAGTACCCGGTCAACGCCGTGATCGCCAGGACGACCAGCACGCCCAACAGAACCGACAGCACCGTGGTCACGCGACGGCCCACCCTGCTGCTTCACGGCCGAGCGACCAGGACACGGCGCCCGCGCGGCCAAAGACGGCGGCGCCGGTACGGAGGGGCGGATCCATCGACGCTGTCTCCCGGTGCGCCCGCCGAAGCCGATTCGGGCGATTCAGGCAGTATAGCGAGACGCAGCACGAAGGACCGCCCACAGCCGTCCGCGTGCGGCGGCGAGCTGTTCTCCTGCCGCACGAAAGGGCGCTCAGCCGCCACGGTGGCCCTGGAGCGAGCGGCGTTGGCAAGGCCGCGGGCGTCCTTACACGTTGACGCCGTGGTCGCGGGCGACCACGGCCAGGCCAGAGGTGTAGCCCCCGGGCCGACGGCGCGGAGTTCCACTCACCGCCGTGGCGGTAGAGCTCGCCTCGTCGCCGGGGTGTTGTTCGTGCTGCTGATCCGGGAGTGCTTGTAGAACGCGTTCACGGTGACCTCGACACCGCGGGTGACGACCGTGGTCTGGAAGGTCTGCGGGGTGGCGGGTTCACGGCCTGGACGGTGCCGGCGGCCGGCGAAAACCAGCTCGACCTGGTCGGGGCGGGGCGATGTCGAGGTTGTCGGCCACGAGTGCCTCGAAGAACCCGCGGGCGTGGCGCGGTTGGGCGAACACGATGGTGCGGGAGACCTCGACCTGGCGCATCGACAGCTCCCACCAGTACCCGGCGGCCCGGTCGGCCTCGGTGAGCGGCAGCGGCAGGACCGCGAACCAACGCGCGGCGAACTCCTCGATGGTGCCTGGCCCGAGCCGGTCGCAGAGGGCCTGCAGGCGGTCGGGGTCGTCGGTGGCGGCGAACCCGTTGGACACCTCGGTGAACCCGATCCCGGCCTGTGCCGCCTGGCCTTTGGCCCACTCGTGCCCGTTGATCCAGATCTTGGCCGGGTAGGGGAAGTAGGCACAGATCTTGAACAACGCAGGCCCGAGCTCGACATCCCACAGGTAGAAGTAGTAGCAGCTCACCCGCCGATCGGCCTTGGCGAAGGCGAATCACGGGCGGCATCGCGCTCGGTGCCGGTGAACACGCTCGCGTACTCCTGGGCGACCCCGATCGCGGCCACCCCGGACCGGCCCGTCTCGGCCTGCGCCTCCAGGTAGGGCCGCATCACCTCGATCTTGCGGTCGCCCTTGGCGAAGCGCACCCAACCTTGATCACCTTTGCCCCGGCTGCAGCTGCCACCAGTGCGGCGGGCGTGGACGCATTGAGCGTGCGCAGTCCTTCTTGCCGCTTCCAGCCAACAGCGGCAGTCAGGGGGATCCCGGACGCAAGACCGGGGATAACCACCATGCGTACGGCTCACTCGGACGCGGACAGTCGTAGGTGAAGCCGGACGCACGAGGCGCCCGGACGAATGACGAGGAGGAGCTCGGTGACCTCGATCCTGACCGTGACCCGCTCCCGAGATGACCGGGTAATCGCAGGGGTGTGCGCAGGCATAGCCGAACGGTTCGGCTGGCGACCGTTCGACGTGCGCGTCGTCTTCCTGGTGAGCTGCCTGCTTCCCGGACCGCAGTTCGTCCTCTACCTCCTGCTGTGGCTGCTGATGCCCAGCAGGGAGGACGGAGCCGCACCGCCACCATACGAGGTGGGGAAGCAACCGGGCGGCTCAGGCAGCCGTTAGCCCGCGCTGCTCCAGGATCCGCCGCAGCTCGGTCAGGGTTCGCGCCCTGGTCGGCCCGAGGCTCCCGCTCGGCATCCCGACATCGCGGGCGATCTGGGTGTACGGCTTGCCGTCGCCGGCAAACAGCGCACCCAGCAACGCCTGCCGCTGCGGCGGCAGCTCGGCGACCGCGTCGCGCACGACGGCGCGGGAGTACGCGTCGATGACGGTCTGCTCGGGGCCCGGGGCGGCGTCCTGCACAGACAGCACGACCTCGTCGGCGAGCACCGTCCGCGCGGACCGGCGCAACGTCAGCAAGCACTCCCTGCTGATCACTGTCGCGAGCCACCCGGCGAGGTGCTTCGGGGTGTGGATCCGGTGCACGTTCTCGGCCAGGCGCAGCCAGGTCGTCTGTATCGCGTCGAGCTCGTCGGCCTCCTGCAGCCGGTACCGGCGTGCCCGGGCCCGCAGCAGCGGCGTGTAGCGGCGGGTCAGCTCGGCCCAGGCGCCCTGGTGGCCCGCGGCGGCGCGGCGGAGCAACTCGGTGACGTCGGGCTCGGCGGTGTCCCGCTCGACGGTGCCGGCCAACTCGGCGGTGTGCATCAGGTGCTCCTTTCGCGGTCTCCTGTGCGATGCCATCAGGCTGTCCGCGGGCCGGTCCCGTGCCGACGGCGCCGATCCCGGCCCGTTCGGGAGGGCTGCCCGAGCACCGGGCGCCTGTCCCGGCCCCACTAAGCTGCGTGTCCATGGGCGACACCGACGAGCCCCCGGTGACCGTGCTGCTCGTCGATGACCACCCCCTCGTCCGGCACGGCCTCGCGGCCCTGCTCGGGCTGGAACCATGGGTCGCGCGGGTGGTGGAGGCGGGGACCGTGCGCGACGGCGCGCGCACCGCGATGCTGGAGGCCGTGGACGTCGCCGTCGTCGACCTCGGCCTGCCCGACGGCGACGGCGTCGAGCTGGTCCGGCAGCTGCGCCGCGCCCCGGGCTGCCCCGTTCTGATCCTGACCATGACCCGGGACAGCGCCGCCGCGGTGCAGGAGTGCCTGGACGCCGGCGCCGCCGGCTACGTGCTCAAGGACACCCCGCCCGCAGCGGTCGTGCACGCGGTGCGGGCGGTGCTGGACGGCGCCGTCGTGCTCGGTCCGAACGTCAGCACGGCCCCGCCCGCCACGCAGCGGACCCAGCTGCCGGCACCGCTGGACCGCCTCACCCCCACCGACCTGCGGCTGCTCACGCTTCTCGCGCAGGGCCGGACCAACTCCCAAATCGCCTCAGAGCTGAGCGTCGCTGAGAAGACAGTCCGCAACCGGGTCGCGATCATGCTCGGGGTACTCGGTGTCGCCGACCGGCTTCAGGCCGCACTACTGGCCCGGGAGAAAGGCCTGCTCAACGATCACGATTGAACCACCGAAGGGGTAATCGACCTCCACCCGCTCGGGTGCCGTGGCATCATGGGTTAGAGATCATGCCGTCCAGCCAGTGCCGTCCCTGGAGCGATCATGACAACGCCCGAGATGTCCGTCCTCGCCATCACACCGGAGAACACACTGCTGCATGTCGCCTCCGCCACCGAGGTGGTGGCACACCTCGAGGCGGAGGTGCTCGGGCCGGGCAACGGCGCTGCTCCCTCGATGGATTTCTTCGACGGCACCGGCCGCACGTTGTCACTGGTGACCGATCCGGAGACCGGCGCCGTGACGCTGCAGGTCGACGCGTCCCAACCCGACCCGGAACCACTCACCAGGCAGTTGGTGGTCGACCGGATCGACTCCTTCCTCGCGCAGGCACAGGTGGTGCTGACCCAGGAGCTGCTCCAGGGCACCACCCCGGGCCTCGAGCGCGTGCCCAGGGTGCAGGGAGATCTCACCGACGTCCTCGCCACGCTGGCCGAGGCGGAGGGCCCGCTGCCGGTGATCCCGCAGCCAGGGACCAACACCTTGTTCAACGCGGGGAGCCCCTTGCACAACCTCGGGCACCGGGTCTTCGGCTGAGCTGAGCCGAACCAGCGAGAGCCGCCACGATGGCCACACCGGCAGCCCTTCGGCGGAGTTGGGACCAGCGCCTGGTCGAGTTCCCGGTACCGGCACTGATCGGCGCGGGGATCGCACTCGTCGTCCTCGGCCTCGCCGGTCCCCTGCTCGGTGAGATCGGCCCCACTCCGGTGTCGCCCGCGATGACGGTGACGATGGCTGCGGCGTTCACCCCATTCGCGGTATTTGTCACCCGTCGGTTGCCCGGCCACCCGCTCGGCCGGCTGATGCTGCTCATCGGGATGAGCGCGTCCGTCGCCGCGGTGGCGGTGAGCTGGTCGGCCCTGCTGCCCGCCGCCTGGCTGAGCCAGTGGGTCTGGTGGGTGCCGTTGGCGCTCATCCCGATCCTGCTCTTGTTGACCCCGGACGGGCGGCTGCCGTCACCTCGGTGGCGACCGCTGGCCGCCGTCCTGCTCGTCGCCGCGTCCGTGGGAGCGGCCGCAGTGGCGGCGGCCGCGGTAGCGCGCCCCCGCACACTGCTGAGCGCGCTGGAGGAGACCCTGCCCCCGGTCGCCCAGCTGCTGCTGGTCGTCGCCACCATCGCAGGCGCGACCGTGCTGCTCGCCACGATCGGGGTGTTCGCCGCGCTGATCGTCCGCTGGCGCCGGGCGGAGCCGCTGCAGCGCCGCCAGCTCGCCTGTCTCCTGCCGAGCGTCGTCCTGTTCGCCCTCGGCGTGACGCTCGACGTCACCATCTCCGTGCCTTACACGTGGCTCGTCGCGGTGGCGGCCCTCCCGCTCGGACTCACCTTCGCGGTGCTGCGCTACCAGCTCCACGACCTCGATCTGTACGTGCACCGCGGCACCGTCTGGTTCGTCCTGACCGGTCTGGCGGTGGCCACGTACGCCATCGTCGTGACCGCGCTCAGCGGCACCGTCGTGCAGGCCGGCTCGCCGGTGGCCTCGCTGCTGGCCGCAGGGGCGGTCGCCGCGCTGCTGTACCCCGCGCAGCAGCTCGTCCAGCGCGGGGTGTCCCGGCTGCTCTACGGCCGCCGCGACGAGCCCTACGCCGTCATCACCGAACTCGGGCAGCATCTCGGGTCGGTACGCGACCCGCTGGCGGTGCTTCCCCAGATCGCGGCGACCATCGTCGAGAGCCTGCGCGTCCCCTACGCGGCGGTGCGGCTGGCCGCGGACGACGGCGAGAGCTCCACCGTCGCTGAACGGGGGCGCTGGAGCGGCCCTCCCGAGCGGTTCCAGATGATGGCGCACGGTGAGCCGGTCGGTGAGCTGCTGGTCGCCCCGCGCCGGCCGGGCACCCGGTTCTCCGACATGGAGACCCTGCTGCTCAGCGACCTCGCAGGGCAGGCCGCGCTCGCTGCCGAGGCCTGCCGCAGCGCCGTCGCCCTGCAACGCGCGCGGGACCGGCTGGTGTTGGCCCGCGAGGAGGAGCGGCGACGGCTGCGCCGGGACCTGCACGACGGCGTCGCGTCCGCGCTGGTCGGGACGCGGATGCTGGCCGAGGTCGCCCGCCGCTCCGTACCCGCGGACGGCCCGGCACCACAGCTGCTCGAGACGCTGGCCGCCGACCTCGACACCTGCACCGCCGAGGTCCGCGAGCTCATCGACGGGCTGCGTCCCGCGGCGCTGGACGACGGCCTGGAGAAAGCCCTGCACGCCCTCGTCGATCGCTTCAGCGGGCAGGGGCCGAAGATCTCCCTGACCGTGGACGGCGAGCTGGCCGAACTGCCCGCAGCCCTCGAGGTGGTGGCCTACCGCGTGGTCACCGAGGCGCTGACCAACGTCGTCAAGCACGCGCGCGCCCAGACCGTCACACTGCTCGTGCGCCGCGACGAGCGCTACCTCGACGTTCAGATCTCCGACGACGGAGTGGGCTTCGACGCTTCCCCCGACAGGCCGGGCGTGGGGCTGCAGTCCATCCGCTCCCGCGCTGAGGAGCTCGGCGGGCAAAGCGACATCCGCTCCGACCCGTCCGGCACGACGGTCGAGCTGATCCTGCCCCTAATCAGCTGATCCCGCATCCCATTCCCTTCACACACCTCGGTGTCCATGGCCAGAAACGCTTGTCGTGCTCTTCGAGCAAGCACTCGACACGGTAAAACCGCCTCTTCCGAGTGGACTGATAATCGTTGGCAAGCCCAACAAAACAGATCATTCGGAGTTCGTAAAAGCTGCCGAAAATCTCGTAACGCGACCGCTCCTTGACTACACCTCTTGATCAACGAACGGCTCGGAAGTATCGCCGCGCGGCAGGTGGCCAATACAATTTGCTAAATTCCGGAGCCTCCTGTCTGCGCTGAGCACCTCAGACTGAATAATGGAGATTCCAACGAGATAAACATTCTTGTCAATCCAGTAGTAGAACATACCACCTTGTTCAACATCAAAGAGGCTTATTCAGGACGCGCGTACGGTTCAGCATCACCGCAGCTCAGACGTGGTGGAGCATGATCTACTTCTCGCCCGTGAATAAGCCTCAAAGACTGTACGAATGAGAACACCACCGTCAAGTTGACTGGTATAGATGCGAAGGCGGTCAATTACCCAATGCAATTTTCTGCCTGCTCGCTCATACTCTTGACGTCGAATTTTGCGGTCAACGCCTCGAAATAATCGATTTAGATGGTCACTATCAAGCGAGTCAACATGAAACCGGCATGTCCCACTCACATAGTATCCGATAAAATGCACCTCGTCGAGATTCACTTGCGAAAGACAAAGCTGCGCCACCTCTTCATCATCAACCTCGAAGTCATGATATTTTGTGAGCAAGATGCGACATCCGTTTGTTTCAGTCACCTCGGTCGTGGCGGCAGAGACTGGTACTACATTCCGAGATCTTGTAACGAAGATCCTTGTGGTTGCGATCATCCTGTGTGGACTACGACGTCTCCTCTGATCAGATCATGGACTGGGGCCGGGACCTGCGTGCGGTGACCGAGCGCATCGCCGGTCCGCTGTTCGCCCGTCCCGAGCCGCGGGCCACCTTCGCCGACCTGGTGCGGGGGTTGTTGGCCGAGGTGCCGCGGAAGAACTCCTGGCAGCTCGCCGATCACGTCGGGCACCGGTCCGCGCAGCGGCTGGAGTGGCTGCTCAACGGAGCGAGCTGGGACGCCGACAAGCTGCGCGACGCGGTCCGCGACTACGTGGTGGCCGGCCTCGGCAGCGACGACGGGGTCCTGATCGCCGACGACACCCAGGTGATCAAGAAGGGGGTGAAGT
>JBBSQN010000112.1:0-18238 GCA_038257875.1 Mycobacteriales bacterium | reverse complement strand
TCCGAGTTGTTCGGACTCGCCACCCGCGCCCTGGAGCGTCTGCAACAACTCCCGGAGGTCGTCTGCGGATTCTTCGGTGACCCGTCGCTGGCCTACATCGGAATGGGACAGGAGTCCGTTAGCTCAGTTTCCGGTTAGTAAGTACTGGCGTGCCGCTGCTCTGCAGGGCAGCACGTAGGAGCCGACGAACCAACGCCGATGGCGACACCTGCTCGGCGGCATCGTCCTCGTACCGCGAGTTCGTGTCGTGATCGCCTCGCTCGTCGGTCATGATCTGGCCTGCCCTTCGTAGTCGCACAGGTCCGCGGGGCTGTTCTTCCACGCCGCGACCCCGGCGTGCGCGCTGCCGGTGGCGATGATCGTGATCCACGACGCGATCGTCGCACAACGTCTTACCGGTCAGACAACGCCGGAGGTGCTCAGCGCGACTTCAGTCGGGACAGGCGGGCAGGATGAGCTCGTGCGCCGTCGCCCGGCCATCAGCACGCGTACCTCGCGCAGACATAAGCCAATACTGAGGTGGCCTCATGCTAAACCGTGAACCACGTTCGGGACATCAGCAGATGATCGTCAACAATGTCGCGAGAACATGATCCGAATGCTGACCTACTGACGTGGGCGTGGACGTGGCGAGCAGCCACCGCTACCGTGCAGCAACAACACGGGGTAGTCCAGGTGGGGGAACATTGAGCGTTGACATTATGATCGCTGGCCGCTATCGGCTCGTCGAACGGATCGGTACCGGTGGGATGGGTGTCGTGTGGCGGGCGATCGACGAGGTCGGCGTCGGACGGACCCTTGCGCTCAAGCGGGTCCATCTCGACGAGTGGATGACCGCTGACGAGCGCGACGGGGCCGTCACGTTGCTGCGCCGGGAGGCGGAGGTCGCCGCGTCGGTGAGTGGCCATGACAACATCGTCGACGTGCACGGCTCCGTCGAGCACGAGGGCGAGCCGTGGCTGGTCATGGAGTATGTGCCAGGCCGTGACCTCGGTCGGATCGTGTCCGAGGAGGGCCCGCTGCCTCCGCCGCGTGCGGCACATCTCGGCGCGCAGCTGGCGTCTGCGCTCGCGCACCTGCACCGGGCCGGCATTGTGCACGGTGATGTCACTCCTCGCAACATCCTCGTCTCCGACAGTGACCAGGTCACGCTCGCGGACTTCGGCATCTCCCGGATCGAGAGCGAGCGGACGCTGACCACCCGCGGTCGCCCGGCCGGGGTTCTCGCCTTCTTCGCGCCGGAGGTGGCAGGGGGCCGGAAGCCGTCGTCCCGTTCGGACGTGTTCGGTCTGGGGGCCGTGCTGCACCATGCGATGGAGGGCAGTGGGCCGTGGGGCTCCGGCGACGAGCGCACGCTCTACGCGCGCGTTGAAGGGCACCGCCGTGCAGTCGCTGAACGCCGGCCAACTCGCCCCGGTGCTGCGCCTGTTGCTCAGGCGGCGTCCCGGTGACCGACCGTCGGCCGCGGAGGCCCAGCTGCAGCTGGAAGCGGTGGCTGCCGGCAAGCGGATCCGGCAACGACGGTCCCGCAGGGCAGTGCTCGGGCTGGGCGCCGTGGCGCTGCTGGGCCTGGTGGCTGTGCCGGTTGTCGCCTTCTCCGCGGCTACCGATGCCGGCACGCCAGGGCTCGGCGAGCCCCGTACGGCAGATCCGTGCGAACTGATCAGCGCTTCGGCGCTGGAGCGCTTCGGCGAGACGACTCTCGAGACGGACTACGGCAACTTCAACCGCTGCGACGTGATCATCAAGGTAGCTTCAGAGCCATCGATAAAGGCCACCGTCTGGCTCGAGAACACCGACCAGGATGGGTTGCCCGCTGGCACGATGGAGCACCGTGGCGCAATCGACGTGGTCCGTCAGCTTCTGCTCGACAGGACCTGCCGGCGCGTGATTTCGCTCCCCGACCGCACCGATGTCGTCGTGACCGCCAAGGTGGACAATGGCGACTCGTCAAACCTGTGCACCGTCGCTGACACCGTCACCGACACCGCGCTAGACGTGTTGAAAGCGGGCGCGGTGCCGCGTCGTGCGCTGCCCTTCGATGCCGTCTCCCTGGGCAGCACCGATGCCTGCGCGCTGCTGGGAGCAGCTGACTTCGCACCGGTACCGGACTTGCAGAACGCCACTCCAGACCCCAAGTTCGGGAACTGGGGATGCAGGTGGGACGTGCCGGACGGGCCGGCGGTCTCCGTCAGGTTCAACCGCCACAACTCCGGTATCGATGCTGAGGACGGCACCCCGATCCGGATCGCGGGGCGGGCCGCTGCGTTCCGTCGCGACGACGAGCGGGAGTGTGACGTCACAGTGCTGCACCGCCCCTACACCGATCCCCGCGGCAACCGCTCCACGGAGCTCCTCATAGTCGAGGTGGCCCAAGCCTCCCCGGTTCCGGACCCCTGCCCGGCCGCGACGCAGGTAGCCACGGCCGCGGCCGAACGGCTGCCCGCAGTGTCGTGAACGACACCGGTCAGGCTTCCCCCGACCCGACTCGACCGTCGAGAGTGGGGATCCCTCCCGACGGCCTCGCTGCATGCTCGCCACGACTGAGGGGAGTCCCGTGAGTTCTCATGATGTCAGCGCACCGGACATGAACGGTGTGCAACAGCGCCCGACCGCGCAGCAGAGCCTGATCCACGGCGTCGCGCCGCTCAGACCCGGCACACTGGTGGCCCAGGCAATCGGTGCTGGCATCACGGTCGCTCCGCGAGAAGGCCGGATGATCCTGTTCGGCCGGCAGGCCGACGAGGTCCACGTCTGTATCGGCGGCGACGACCTCGGAATGAGTCGCAAGCACGGCCTGCTGACCTGCGAACAGGGTCACTGGTGGGTGCGCAACGTCGGATGTCGTCCGATGCGCCTCCCCTCGGGGGAGCTGTTCACCAACGGCGACCCGGTACCCTTGGCCACCGGTTACACACCGCTGTTCGTCACCGGATCGCAGGGCCGTCAGCACCTCCTGGAGCTCTACGTCGTCGGCCCGGGCGGCGATCGGCCGCGGGCCCGTCCCAACCACGAGACGCTGCGCCCGACGATCTGGCCACTCACCGCAGATGAGCTGATCGCGGTCATCGTCCTGGGCCAGCGCTACCTGCGCCACGAACCGAACCCACAACCCCTGTGCTGGCAGCAGGCGGCCGAAGAGCTGGCGTTGCTCGATCCCGAAGGCGACTGGACGGCCAAGCGGCTTGAGCACAAGGTGGTGAAGGTTCGCCACCGGCTGTCCTCGCGCGGTGTCTACGGGCTGCTCACCTCGGAGGTGCCGAAACCGGTGGGCAACCAGCTCAACGACAACCTGATCCGCGAGTTCGTGCGTTCCACCACCCTGGTGCCCACCGACCTGTCCCGTCTCGACCTCTGATCCTGACGCACATCACTCCAGGACGGCGCCAGCGCCAGCTTTGATCACCCAAGAAGTTCAATCTGGTTTACGGCCGAAAGTGCATGATCGAGCTCGGCGCGGTTCTCACTGCCGATGGGCTCGACTTCACTGAAATCCCCGGCCTGATCAGGACCTCTCCCATTAACCACGTTGCGGGACGACTTCGAGCAGCGCATGGGGAATCTGATAATGTTTCCACCCCAGATCTTCACCAGGACGACCATCGATACCGATGCCGCCCCCGGTCTGTTTTCCCCGATTATCGCCAAGGCACTGCAGAACAAGGTGTGTCGGAGTGTCCCGATGACCGTCATGACCGCCGGATCGGACCTCGGCGCGATCCTGCGGAAGCAGGAGGAGCAGTTGCGTGCGGGGAACCTCACGGTCGTGTTCGCCGGGACCGTCGACGCCACGGGATGGGGGCAGAACGTGCCTTGGACACCCGAGCGTTACCCGGACTTCCTCTCTGCCTTCCAGGCGCGGGGGTTCGATCCCGGGAACCTGGACGATGCCGGAGCCATCATGACCCACGACGCGCTGTTGACCGCCACGCAGGCGGTGCGGCTGGCGGCGACCGGGGGATCGCCGGCGCTCCTACGCATTCCCACCACAGGCGACGTGCGCCGCCAGCTGCTGAACCTGAACGGCCTCCAGGCTGTGCCAGGGGCGAGCGGTACGTTGAGTTTCAGCTTCAGCCAGACGGGTGCCGGTAACCCGCACGGCAAGCTGGTGCCGGTGTTCCAGTTCCCACGACCTCCGGGCGTTCTTTCCCCGCAAGTCGTCGGGCTGCCCACCTACGTCACGCCGTGATGAGCTGCGGACACCACAGTTACTCGTCTCGCCGGAGATGCGGCATCATGGACGCCATGGCCACCCAGGTGCTGCCCGACGTCGAGACCCGCCCTGAGGGCACCGACGCCACGGGCACGGACGAGCCCAAGATGTTCCACTACGTCAAGAAGAACAAGATCGCGGAGAGCGCGGTGCTGGGCAACATGGTCGAGGCGCTGTGCGGCGAGAAGTTCCCGGTCACCCGCTCGCCCAAGCCGGGTTCGCCGGTCTGCCCGGACTGCAAGAAGATCTACGAGTCGCTGCGGCCCGGCGGGGACGGCTGAGGCCGCGGCGCCTCGACCTGCCGCATGCCCTCACCACTGCCGGGCGCGTGAAATGACCGCGACCTGGTTCCACACTCCCCGCGCGCTGCGTGGATGGCTCTACGACCGACTTGTCGCCGGGATGACCACCGACTGGTACCGCGAGGTTCTGAGCCGGCTCCCCGACGGCGCCCGCGTCCTCGACGTCGGCATCGGTACCGGGGCGGCCATGGCTCGCTGCGCCGACCTCGTTCGGGTGAAGAAGCTGCGCGTCGTCGGGCTGGACATCGACGCCGACTACCTTGAACGGTGCCGCGTCGAGATGGCCAGAGCCGGCCTGTCCGACCAGGTCTCACCGGTCCTGTCGTCGGTGTACGACCACTGCGGCGGCTCCTACGACGCGGTGTACTTCAGTGCCAGCCTGATGCTGCTCTCCGACCCCGTCGCGGCTATCGCCCATGTCGCGACACAGCTGACGCCGGGCGGGCGGCTGTTCTGTACCCAGACCTTCCACCATCACCGGTCGGCGCTGCTGGAGCGAGCCAAACCGATGATCCGGCACCTCACGACGATCCACTTCGGGCGCGTCACCTACGAGGACGAGTTCCGCCTGGCGTTCGACGACGCCGGCGTCGAGCTGGTCGAGCTGGTCGCGATGAGCGGGACACGGTGGTCCTCGTCCCGGCTGGCGGTGGCCAAGTTGCCTGACCACGGCGACCGGCGGGGCCGGATGGCAGCCTGATGCGCGTTCCCGTGGTTTCGGACAGCGTGAGGAGGAGACACAGTGAGTGACGATCGATCGCGCGATGGGGGTGGTGCAGTGTCTCCGGAGAGGACAGGAATGACCGACGAGGAGACTGACGCCGTCCTTGCCGAGTTGGCTGCAGTGGCTGCGGAGATGATTGCCGACACCGCTGTCGCCGAGCGTGACCTGGACATGTGGACGGATGCGGAAGAGCAGTACATAGAGTCGGGCCCCCCGATACGGAGTCGTCCGGATCCGCGTCGGGCGGTCGTGTCGATGCGCTCCATCATGGCGATCGACACTGCTGGCAATCTTCGCCAAGCCACCCGCGAGATCGTGGCGTGGTGGGCCGATCTGGCCACCTACGCAGCACTGGCCACCGCGGGCGGGCGGTCGATTGATCCGGTCCGGGCGGCTGGTGCGGACCCGAGTGCGGTCCTGACCAGCGAGGATCTCGCATCCCTGCCCGCGCCGTCGGAGTACAGCTACCAGCTCGCTAGTCTTGCGGCGAGGATGGCTGACACCCCGGTCGGTCCGTATGAACAACGAGATGACCTGCTCGCTCTCACGCGGGACCTCACCGCCCGCAACGGTCTGAAGCTGCGTCGCTCCGACGTCGGAGAGCTCATCGTCGCGGACGATTTCTCTGCCGAAGCCCGTCGTCGGCGCCTGTGGGGTGACATCTGGATCGATCACCGGCTCCCCGAGCTCCCCGCCGCGGACCAGCTCGTCGATGCCCTCGCCGCGGGCGGAGTCCCGCCGGCGGTGATAGCGGACGTTCGCGGCGCCGCTGCGGCAGTCGACGACGTCGTGGCGGCGTCGCGGCACCTCAGCGAGCTGGAAAGCATCGATGTGCCGCACCCGTCCACGATGCAGAAGATCGATGATATCTGGCCGTATGTCGCGCAGGCGACGGACATCCTGGCCGGGTACGCCGAAGCGTTGACGCGTCACCTGCCAGCGATCCGGGCGACCGCGCCGGCGCAGCCTCGTTCCTGACGACGGTTGTCAAGGTGTTGTTGTCGCCATGGCCTTGGTGGTCGCAATGACTGCGGACTGTGGGGGGAAGTCGCTGAGCGGGTCGGGGCTGTGTATCCAGTGCCAGCGTCCGAGGTGTTCGTCGTCGGGGGAGGGCAGGATGACGTCGTCTCCGGGGTGGGCGACGGAGGTCTGGAGCTGGAGCAGGTCGGCGTGCACGGACTCGGTGAGGGTGTGGCCGGGGCCGGTGAGGAAGGTCCAGCGGCGGGCGTGGGGATGGGCGATGACCGGTCCGGTCAGCATCCGTACGCGGAGGCCGGCGAGTACGCGGTGTCCGAGTGCGGTGGGCATGGTGATGGCGCCGATCAGGCCTCCGATCGGGAGGAGGATCCGTCGGGATGCGGGGTCGACGGTGGTGGGCAGGTAGTAGTCACGGCGGTAGCGGAGGCACCGTTGCTCGGGAGTGGTGTCCGGGTGTGTCGTGGGGTTTCCAGTGTTCGATGTCGTCACGGCGGTCTACGTCCTTTGAGTGGGCAGGGGTGATCGATCATGTCGTGGCGGGTGTGAACCGGTGTTCGGTTGGTGTGTCGTAGTTGGATCGTGGGCAGGCCCTTTTGAGCGTCGGCTGCGTGTTCGGTGCGGGTTGCCGGCGGTGGCGGGGCGCCATGGGCGGCGTCCCTGGCCTGGGACGCGCCGGGATCCGGGCGGGCAGCTACCTCGTCACGTCCAGGCTGGGTATCAGCGATCGCCCGGTGTCGTGAGCACGCGCACCAAGTGGGGCCGGATGTTGACCGTCGTGTTGTCGTCGAACCGGACGATCAGGCGGTTGATACCGCGGCCGAGGACCTGGCCGTGGTGGTGCAGTCGGGACGGTAGTGCCCCGTGCTGCTTGTCGATCGCGATCTGTACGACGCGGCACTGCGGGGGGATCGGGGCGCCGTCTACGTCGCGCCACGGGTCGTAGGATCGAGCCGGCATGGTGGCACCTCGGAGCGGGCTGGTGGTCGATCGGCTGTCGGGGAGCTTGTGAGTCTCACTGCAGTTGGCCAGTTCATAAGATCGTGGCCGGACATGACAGCGGCAGATGACATCCGATGACATTGCGGTGTAGCTGACGTGATGCCTTGTCGTACACCGTGAGCTACGCCGCTGAACAAGGCAGACCACGGATGGCGTTGCCCATCTGACGGGTGGTGGGTAGCGGGTGGTGTACTGGTCCTCATGACTGGTGCTGAGCGTGCGGCTGGAGCGGTCTTGCTGCGGCAGCTGCGTGAGTCCCGTGGTTGGTCCTGGTCTGACCTCGCCCGAGCGCTTCGCGACACCGCGCACCGCCTGGCGGTCACCTCGCTGATGCATTGTCAGGTTGCGAGCATTCAGCGCTCCGTGGCCCGGTGGGAGAGCAGTACCGACCGAACCAGGCCCGCTGAGCGTTACCAGTTCCTTCTGGCGCATCTCTACGCCCGCACGCCTGGCGGGGATCTGGCACTCGGCCCCGGATCAGACTTCGATACCTTCCTGGACGCGCTACGTCATTTCGGGATACCCCCACTACGCGTCCGTCAGCTTGTCACACTGATCACCCAGAGCTCGACAAGCGACGGCAGCGAGTTGTTGAACTTGCGTTCATCGGGCACTCACCCAGGTGTCGTTGCGCTGTTGGCCGACCTATTGTGCTCGAACCATGAGCTGGCGTTGCGCCCTAATCTTCAGCCAGGTCCGGTTATAGCAGATCTCGTCATGAGTGAGCAACTCGTTGACGCGGTGGTGCGGAAGGTGATGCTGGTGCTACAGGGTGGCAATGATGAGTTTGATCAAAACCTCTTCTTGAAAGGCGTGCTGAGTGCGAGCTTGGCCCCGTTCGCCGCACTTGGCGTGGCAGTTCCGGCCGATGTCGAGGTGCTGGATAATCAGCGGGGCGCTCGATTGGATCCTCGTGCCGTCGATGTCTACTCGGAGATTGTGGCCTCCCACCGCAACCTATACTGGAGCTATCCGGCTCGCGATCTTCTGCCGTCGGCCGTAGCTCATGCTCAGCTCGGAGCCGGAATGATCCGATCGGCGGTTGGTACCGAAGAGACACTTCAACGACTAGCTGCGGCCGTCTCCGAATCTGCTCTGCTTGCCGCCCGTCTCGCCTTTTTCGATCTTGCTCAGCCTGACACTGCCATCTGGGCCTTCCGGTTGGCGCACACCGCGGTCGAAGTTTCACAAGATCACGCCCTGATTGCCGCAGTGTTCGCGCACCGAGCGTTCGTTCCCGGCTTCGCGGGAGACGCTCGCCCGGCTCGTGACTTGCTCCGGGCCGCTCACGCGCACGCATGCTATGATAGCGGCCCCCTCCTGCGTTCGTGGCTGTACTGCGTTGATGCCGAAACTATGGCCCGCACTGGTCAAGCAGAGGCTGGCCTCGCGTGTATCCGGAGCGCTGAGGATGCGCTGACCACTGGTGGGATCGATCCCGAGTGGCTCGATTTCTTCGACCCCTCACGCCTTGCTGGGTTCGCTGGCAATGCCCTATTGCTGGCCAAGAATCACGACGAGGCGGCCGGCAGGCTGACACAGTCTCTGGACGAACTCCCCAGCGAGGCAACCAAGCAGCAAGCAGTCCTGCTGCTCGACCTCGCCACAGCTCAGGCGGCAACAGATGCCGAACAGGCCCTCGCTACCGCCCACCAGGCGTGCGATCTCCTCAACAACGACCCCTACGCCACTGCGGTTCAGCGGCTGCAGCAGGTCCAGGAAGCGCTGGGAGCAACGAGGTATGCAGCGGAACTGGCGGAACGAGCTCGTGGTGTCGTCGGCGCCATCGAGTCGTGACTAGGTGTGTCGTGCGTTGTGCTCGGTCACGCGCGCCGGGAGCTCAGCCAAATTCTCCAGCTGGAACAAGCATCGGCTCTCAATCTCGGCATTGCGCAGAATGTACCCCCACGGACCTCGTCGAACGAGTGCAGTTTGCATACCAGCTTCTTGCGCTGGCTGGATATCATTGTCCAGCCGGTCGCCGACGTACAGCACGGAGATAGCAGGAACACCAGCTTCCTTGACGACTCGGTCGAAGAAGCTCAGCGATGGCTTTTCGACACCCCACCCGTCTGACGTGCCGATCACATCGATGGGTAGTTCCAGGGCGGTGAGAATCTGCTCCGCTCGTGCGGTTTGGTTTCCCGCCAAGCCTACACGAACTCCTGACGACTGAAGATCCTTAAGACACGGTCGCGCATCCCGGTAGAGGTTGTCCTCTGTGAAGCTCTCTGGCTGTCCAGCTTCGGCGCGGCGCTTACGTTCCACCGCGAGATCGAATTTCGGGTCGAACACCTGAAATGTCTCGCGATAGTCCTTCCCCTGGGCGATCACGGCGCCGAAGACTGCGGAGAACGTGTGGCGAGGAACTCCAAGCCAATCTGCCCAAGTGCCGTATTCGCGGGACTCGTCGACTAATGTCTCACCTACGTCGAAAAAGACCGCCTCGATCACTGTCACGTAAATTTCCTTCCTTTGTACTTGTCACCGCGCAGCATCGTGCCCTACACGATGCACGGGCGGCTCAGGTGGATGCCCGGAGCCCGAGGGTGATGCCTGCCCGGTGATGCTCGTCACTGATAGAGCCACTGTCTCATCGAGGCAGGTGATCGTCGGTAGACCTACCGTACTAGCACCTGGTGCACCGTGAACTTCGCCGTTGAGCAAGGCAAACCACGAGCGGTGGTGCCCATCCGGTGGGCAGTAGTGGTGTACTGGTCTCGTGACTGGTGCTGATCGTGCGGCTGGAGCGGTCTTGCTGCGGCAGCTGCGTGAGTCCCGTGGCTGGTCCTGGTCTGACCTCGCGCGAGCGCTTCGCGACACCGCGCGTCGCCTGGCTGTCACCTCGCTGATGCATTGTCAGGTTGCGAGCATTCAGCGCTCCGTGGCCCGGTGGGAGAGCAGCACCGACCGAACCAGGCCCGCTGAGCGTTACCAGTTCCTCCTGGCGCATCTCTACGCCCGCACACCTGACGGGGATCTGGCACTCGGCCCCGGATCAGACTTCGACACCCTCCTGGACGCGCTGCGTCACTTCGGGACATCCCCACCACGTATCCGGCGGCTTGCCGGCCTGATCACAGCTAGCCAGCAGGGAGTCGTCTCCACTGCAGCTGAACGCAAGGTCAAGACTGTCGACACAGTACGTGCTGCTGCAAAGCGAGCCTTTTTCGGGGATGATCTCGTCACAGTCGCAATCCCACTCCGTAAGGGAGTCGCCGAGAGAGAACGCATTCTGATTGCGGCGGAGGATTCCGCGACCGCTGATCAATTTGAACAAATCCTCGCAGATCAAGCGCTCGTCTCCGCTCGGACGGTCATCGCCCCGGGTGCCGAGGAGCTACCGGCTGGAGACGCTATCGTCGTCTGCGGACCTAAGTCCGCGCCGGTCGGTGTATGGCTACTCGACCGTGATCCGTGCTTGGGGATGATTGAAGTTTGCGGCCAATGGGCGATCTTTGACCGCAGTACCGGGGAGCGGTACTCATCGCCCAGCGACGGCCCTGACCGCACGAGCCGCGATATCTCCTACTTCGCCCGACACGTGATTGACGGACGAACCGTCCTGCACGTCGCAGGTATTCATGCCATTGGTTCGCTCGGCATGGTGCACTACCTCACCCACAACCTGGCGGAGCTGTCCTCGGCCTTCGGTGATGAGTCATTTAGCCTCGCCGTTATCTCTGGTTATGACGGTCTCGCCATCACCGACAGCACCCTCTTCCTCGGTCCCTACCGGTGGGGAGACATATGAAGGTCAACACAGCGCAGCTCCCCGACCCTGGCCGCAGCAACGACCGAGTGTTCACCACGGCCGACGCTGCCGTAGTGCTCGACGGCGCCACCGCCTTCGCCTCCGTCGAGCTTGATACCAGCACTTATACCGACGCTCTTGGATGCTATATCGCTACCGCGCTTCGCTCTGACGATCGCGCGAACCTGGCTGACGTCGTTAGCAACGCGATCGCTGTCGTCGCCGACAGATTCGAACTGCGCCCCGGCCACTCCCCGTCGAGCACCGTCACGATCTTGCGTACCCGTCGCCAGCATGCAGACCTCTTCGTCCTCGGCGATTCGCCGCTCTACTATGGCACCGGCCACCAGGCCACTGTGCTCGTGGACAACCGTCTCGCCGACCTCGATCTACCCGAGAGCCGACGCTATCGAGACCGCCTCCGCGACGGCTCGGGTTACGATGACGAACACCGAACACTGCTGCGGAGGTTGCAGCAGCAGCAACGCTTGTCGCGCAACATCGACGGCGGATACTGGATCGCCGAGGCTGACCCTGCCGCGGCACAGCACGCGCTTACTGCCACTCTCAGCGCCCATGAGCTGTCGTGGGCCGTCCTCGCCACAGACGGCATTGCCAACCCACTTAAGCACCTCGGCCGAGCTGACTGGGCGACCCTGGCCACCCAATCCGACCGTCAACTCGCCGGGTTGCTGACCATCGCCCACCAGTGGGAGCGCGACGACGACCCAACAGGCAGGCACTTCCCCCGTGCCAAGTGCCACGACGACAAAACGATCGCGGCCGTCCCGTCCGTCTGGCTGTGAGGAGGGGCGAGAGTTTCGCGCTCAGAGCGGTGGTGTGGGCGGTCAGTGGGCGAGCACGTAATTGCCCGGCGCGGGGGCGATCGCGTGCAGCCCGCGACCGCCGAGCTCCGGCGGGGCGTCCCGCACGTCGCCGCTGCGCTCGGTGAGCCAGCCCAGGTGGTCGGTCCACCACGAGCTCTGTTCGGTGGTGGCCGCCGCGAGCCAGTGCAGCGGGTCGGCGGGTGTGGTGTGCGCGACGCGGAAGCTCTCCGGTGGATCGACCACGGACGTGATGTGCCCGCTGGTCGACAGCACGAAGCGGCTGGCGCCGCCGAGCAGCTGGGTCGTGCGGTAGCAGGACTGCCACGCGCAGAGGTGGTCGGCGATGCCGGCGATCACGTAGACGTCGCGGTCGATCGTGGACAGGTCCACCGGGGTGCCGAGCATGCTGGCCGCGCCGGGCGTGACCAGTGCGTTGGTCAGTGCGAGAGCGAGGAGGTCGCGGTGCAGGCCGGCGGTCATCCGCGTGGTGTCGGCGTTCCAGAACAGGACGTCGAACGGCGTGGGTGCCTCGCCGCGCAGGTAGCTGTGCACCCAGTACTTCCAGATCAGCTCGTTCGGTCGCAGCCAAGCGAACACCGCGGCGAGCGTGCGACCGTCGAGGTAGCCCTGCTTCTGCGAGGCTGCCACCGCCGTCCGCGCCGTCACCGGGTCCAGCAGCGCGCCGACCGTCCCCTGGTCGAGGACCGAGACCGCGAACGTCACCGTGGCCACCCGCTCCTGCGCCCCGATACCGGCCAGGTGCGCCAGCAGCATCGCGGTGATCGTCGCGCCGGAGCAGAACGCCATGAGCGAGGTCCGGTCGGTACGGGTGATCCGTTCGCAGGCGTCCATCGCGTCGAGGATCGCCCCGCCGTAGGTGTCCATCCCCCACGCGGCGTGCTCGGCGTCGGGGTTGCGCCACGAGATCCCGAATACCTGCTGCCCGCCGCGGACCAGGCTCTCGACGATGCTGCGGCCGGGCGCGAGGTCGGCGAGGTAGTACTTGTTGATCGTCGGCGGGATGATCAGTAGCGGGACGTCGTGCACTGCCTCGGTCTGCGGCAGGTACTGGATCAGCTCGAACACCGGCGTGCGAAGCACCACGGCGCCCGGCGTCGCGGCGAGGTCGGTGCCCACCTCGAACGCGTCCGGCTCGACCATCGACGGCACGCGCGGCGGCGACGCGAGGTCGGTGACGAGCCGTCGTGCCCCACGGACGACGCTCTCGCCGCGGGTGTCGATCGCCGCCCGCCATGCGACGGGGTTGAGCAGCGTGTTGCTGGGGGCGAGGGTGTCGGCGAGGAGCTCGACGGCGAACCGGACGTGCTGGTGGTCGGCCCAGTCGAGCTCGGCGTCGGAGACCAGGCCCGAGATCGTGTCGCTCGCGGCGATGTGGGCCTGCACCAGACGGCGCAGCAGCGGGTTCTCCGACCACGCCGGGTCGGTGTAGCGCCGGTCGCTCGGATGCGGGGCCACCGCGGAACGGCCAAGCCCGATCCGAGCCAGCTCGGCAGCCAGGCCGACGCCGCGCCGCGCCGTCCGCAGCGGCCGCCCGGCCAGCGACGCTGCCATCCGCAGCCCGGAGGCGGCGGGCAGCATGCGGCGCAGCGGGCCGTGCGCGCCGTCGGCGAGCAGCAGGTCCAGCCCGGTCGCGACGTCCGCGGTGGCGTGCTCGGGCATCACGGCTCCTTCGCGACGGCGGCGGACGGGCCCGCAGCAGCATGGGCGTGGCGGCCGTTCGCCGGCAAGGTCGTCGCCCGTTCGGGGTTCTCGGGAGCGACCGGCTGCGTCGCGATCCGCCGCATCGACAGCAGTCGCCGCAGCCGCCGCTGACGTCGGGTGGGACGGGCGGGCCACACCTCCTCGACCGCGTTGTTGAGCTGGGCGCCGAGCACGATCGCCAGCCCCAGCAGGAAGCCGAACAGCAGGAACGCGATCGGTGTGGCCAGCGCGCCGTAGGTGTAGCCGGTGCTGAGGAGCACGGCGATGTACACCCGCAGCCCGGTCGTGGAGGCGATGAACACCGCCATCGCCAGCAGCGCCCCCGGCAGCAGCCGCCGCCACGGCAGGCTGCGCGGCAGCGCCACCTTGTAGAGCGTGGTGAGCACGAGCACCAGCAACAGGCCGGCGCCGGGGTAGTAGAACGCGTCGATGATCGACGACGCCGTCGGGCGCCAGGACTCGGGGAGCACCTGGGGCAGCAGGTTCGGGCCGAGCGCGATGATCGGCAGCGTGAACACGGCCACGACCAGCGCGAACAGGTAGATCAGCAGCGAGAAGATGCGCTGCCACACCGGATGGCGCACCAGTTTCTGACCGTGCGCGTCGGTGATCGAGTCGACGACCGACGCGACCGCGGACGAGCCCGCCCACAGCGCGATGACGAAGCCCACCGACACGATGTCCGCGCGGCCGTTGGTGAGGATGCTGTCGGCGGTGGGTGCGATGATCTGGTCCACCACCTCGGGGGTGAACACCCGCCGGGAGAACCTGACGATGCCCTCCTCGACCACCTGGACGGTCGCCGGGCCGAACCACACTCCCACGTAACCGAGCGAGCCGAGCAGGGCCAAGAACAGCGGCGGCAGCGACAGCGCCTGCCAGAACGCGGCCTGGGCGGAGTGGGAGAAGATGTCGTCGCCCCACGCCTTGCTCAGCGTGCGGCGCACCACCCGCCGCACCCCGCGGGCGGGGGTGGCGGCGGCCGGCGAGGGGGACTCATCGGAGGTCATCGCTCCCCAGGATGGACCACGGACCGTCGGTCGTCGGGGCGTGCCGGGTCACGACGCGCCCGACGGAGCGGCCCGGCTAGTCTGACCCGCGCCCCGCCACGCTGACCGCCCGGGGCCCCCGCACCGCCGCGGGTGCCCGTGCAGGGCCTTCTCCATCAGGTGCCGAGACGTCAGGGAGATGTGTGTCCCAGGTCGCCCAGCAGATCGCCCCGTCCACGCGCCCGTTGCGGGCGTGGCAGCGCAGCGCACTGGCCCGCTACCTCGCCGCCGCGCCGCAGGACTTCCTCACCGTCGCGACGCCCGGCGCGGGCAAGACGGCGTTCGCGCTGCGGGTGGCCGCGGAGCTGCTGGCCGACCGGGTGATCACCGCCGTCACCGTCGTGACACCCACCGAGCACCTCAAGCACCAGTGGTCGGTGGCCGCGGCGCAGGCCGGCATCGCGCTGGACCCGGACTTCCGCAACGCCACCGGCGGCACGTCCGCGGACTACACCGGCATCGCCGTCACCTACGCCGGCGTGGCCGCTCACCCGGTCCTGCACCGGGTCCGGACGGAGAACCGGCGCACGCTCGTCGTCCTCGACGAGGTGCACCACGCCGGGGACGCGCGGTCCTGGGGCGACGCGGTCAAGGAGGCGTTCGACCCGGCCGTCCGGCGGCTCACGCTCACCGGGACCCCGTTCCGCAGCGACGACAACCCGATCCCGTTCGTGGACTACCTGCCCGACGCCGACGGTGCCCTGCGCAGCCGCGCCGACCACGCCTACGGGTACGCGGAGGCGCTCGCCGACGGCGTCGTGCGGCCGGTGGTGTTCCTGGCCTACTCCGGGCTGTCGAGCTGGCGCACCAGCGCGGGGGAGGAGATCACCGCGCGGCTCGGGGAGCCGATGACCGTCGAGCAGACGACGCGGGCCTGGCGCACCGCTCTCGACCCCGGCGGCGAGTGGATCCCGGCCGTGCTGGCCGCCGCCGACCGGCGGCTGACCGGCCACCGCGAGGGCGGGATGCCCGACGCCGGCGGGCTGGTCATCGCGTCGGACCAGACCACGGCGCGCGCCTACGCGGCGATCCTCGGCGACCTGACGGGCACCGCGCCGGTGGTGGTGCTCTCCGACGAGCCGGGCGCGTCGGCGCGGATCGCGCGGTTCTCCGCCTCGGACGAGCGGTGGATGGTCGCGGTGCGCATGGTGAGCGAGGGCGTCGACGTCCCGCGGCTCGCGGTCGGGGTCTACGCCACCAGCGCGTCGACACCGCTGTACTTCGCCCAGGCCGTCGGTCGGTTCGTGCGCTCGCGGCGGCCGGGTGAGACGGCGTCGGTGTTCGTGCCCAGCGTCCCGGTGCTGCTCGGGTTGGCGAGCGAGCTGGAGGCCCAGCGCGACCACGTGCTCGGCGCGCCGCACCGGGCCGCCGAGCAGTGGGACGACGAGCTGCTCGCGGCCGCGCAACGCCAGCAGGACGAGCCGGGGGAGGAGGAGGCGGCCTTCACCGCGCTCGGGGCGCAGGCCGAGCTGGACCAGCTGATCTACGAGGGCACCTCGTTCTCCGCCGACGAGGAGGACTACCTCGGCCTCCCCGGGTTGCTCGAACCCGACCAGGTGCGCACGTTGCTCGACCAGCGGCAGAAGGAGTGGCTCTCGCGCTCGGGGTCTCGGGCCGCGCCGGCCCCGGCGCCGGTCGCCCTGCCGCCTGCGGAGCGTCCCCAGACGTCGGTGCGCGAGCGGCTCAGCACGTTGCGCAAGGAGCTGAACACACTCGTCGCGCTGCACCATCACCGCACCAACACCCCGCACGGGAAGATCCACAACGAGCTCCGCACGCGCTGCGGCGGCCCGCCGACGGCGATGGCGACCATCGAGCAGCTGGAGGAGCGCATCGCCACCCTCCGCTCCTGGCGCTGAGCGAAGGGACGCCGCGGAACTGCCACTGGCACACTGTCACGTGGTAGCCGGTGAGGGTGCCAGTGGCAGGAGATGACAGCAGGGGGAGCGCACTCATGGCTCAGGACGTCGAGCCGCCGTCGGGTACGCGGGACTTCCTGGCCGCCGAGGTGCGCTGCCGGGAGCGCGCGTTCGCCGCGGTACGGGCCGCGTTCGAACGCTACGGGTTCGACCCGCTGCAGACCCCCGCGTTCGAGCGCCTGGAGGTGCTGACCGGCAAGTACGGCGACGAGGGCGACAAGCTCATCTTCAAGATCCTGCGCCGCGGCGAGCACGAGGCCAGCGGCGAGGCCGACCTGGCGTTGCGCTACGACCTGACCGTCCCGCTGGCCCGGGTGGTCGCCACCTACGGCAACCGGCTCCCGATGCCCTACAAGCGCTACGCGCTGGGGCCGGTGTGGCGCGCGGACCGGCCCGGGCGGGGTCGGTTCCGGGAGTTCACCCAGTGCGACATCGACACCGTCGGATCGACCTCGCCACTGGCCGACGCCGAAACCGTGTGGGCGCTGCACGACGCGCTGGTCGCCCTGGGCGTCGAGGAGTTCCGGTTCGAGATCAACTCTCGGCACGCCCTGTTCGGCCTGCTCGACGCCTACGCCGTGCCCGAGGAGCTGGGTGGGCGGGTGCTGATCACCCTGGACAAGCTCGACAAGCTCGCCCCCGACGCGGTGACCGCCGAGCTCGTCGACCGCGGGCTCAACCGCGAGGTCGCCTCCGGTCTCGTCGCGGATCTGGCCAGCGACGATCCCGACCGGGTCCGCAAGCAGCTAGACAACACCGAGCGGGGTCGGCTCGGCCTGGCCGAGGTCGATCGCCTGCTCGCGCTCACCGCCGGGCTACCGGCCGGGCGGGTCAGGTTCACGCCCCGGATGGTGCGCGGCCTGGACTACTACACCGGGGCGATCTTCGAGGTCAGCGCGCCCGGTTTTCCCGGTTCGATCGCCTCCGGCGGGCGCTACGACGGGCTCGTGGCCGCTCTCGGCGGCCCGGACCTCCCCGCCTGTGGTGGGTCCATCGGTATCGAGCGGATCCTCTCCAGCCAGCAGGCCGACGACACCGACGCCGAGTCCCTCGGGCTGGACGTGGCGTTGACCGTGCTCGGAGAGGACACCGAGGCCGCGCTGATCGGGCTGGCCAGCCGGCTGCGCGCGGGCGGGCTCCGGGTCGGCGTCTACCTCGGCGCCTCGGGAAAGATCGCCAAACAGCTCAAGTGGGCCAACGACCAGCACGCCCGCTTCGCCGGTCTGCTCGGCCCGCGCGAGCACGCCGAGAACGTCATCACCATCCGCGACATGCACACCGGAGACCAGCAACAGGTCCCGCTGCCCGAGGCCGCCGCATACCTGCACACCCGAATACGCGGAAGGTAACAGTAGTTACAGCGGAGGCGACCAGCGCAACGCGACGGCCATCTGGTCGGCGATGTGGGCGTCTCTGGCTGAGCCCGTCACCACCGCTGAGGCGCCTTGTGTGGGTTGATCGACCTGTCGGCGTGACATGAAGGCGCCCCTGCCAGGCTGGTGACTGCTCAAGATCGCCGACCTGACAAGGGCCCCGCCATGCTGCCTGCCGAGGACGTCTTCGTCCACTGTTACGTCCTGATCGACGACCTGATCAACGACGGGATGGTGCAGATCCCACGCAGGCCAGGTCCGTCCCCGGCCTGCACCGACGCCGAGATCATCACGATCGCGCCGGTCCGACACCTGCTGGGCCGACGCAGCGAGGCCGGGTTCCTCGCCGAGATCCGCCGTGAGTGGCCCGCGTTGTTC
>JBBSQN010000111.1:0-18323 GCA_038257875.1 Mycobacteriales bacterium | reverse complement strand
GACGATCCCGCTCACTCAGACGAGGCAACAACCCATCCAGCCGAGCTGCCATCGCCACACGTTCATCAGAACGATCCCTAGCCACCGCCGAAGCATATCACAACCCCAATTATATCAATTAGTTATTCAGTTACGCCTCCTAAGGAAATCAAGCACGAGGTCACGAGCGATGACCTTGTTCTTCCCTGCGGCGGGGAAGAAGAACCCGTGTACAGCGACAAACGACTGGGCAGGTTCCCCATTGACGAATGGCGGTACCGGTGACACCTCGACACACACGCCGGCGTCACGAGACGGACCGATTGCCCATGGCGCACTGACGAAGTACGGCGTCCGCCTCCGCGTAAATAACTCGAGCGCTCGGTCCCTGCTGATCTCGCGCCGCAGAATTCGATCGCCCAGCTCCCCGAGGTTGGCAATCCGCTGGAACGCGTTCCTGGCCGCTTGTCCGGCCATCGCGTCCCGGTTCCATCCACCACTCCCATCACGAACGAATATCCGGCCGCCCAGACTGCTGAACAGCGGATAGATGTAGAATCCGTCGCCCGATCCGACTTGTATCGCCACCGGTTCGTCGGCAAGCCCAGCAGCGCACATAGACCGGCCGCTCTCGATCATCGCTTCAATCGACGCCGGCGGCGTGGGCGCCAAGTCTGTGTTGCGCAGCAGAGCGACCGAGTCAGACGCGTACGGGATGCCGTAGAGTCTCCCGCCGTAAGTCATCGCCTCGAGCGCTCGCGGTACGAATGCGGAGCGCCGCTCGCCGGGTAGATTGATCGGCTCGATCAGGCCCTGCTCGGCGAGCGCCCCTATCCAGTCGTGCGGACCGATCAGTACGTCCGGCGTCTCGGCAGCCACGACCGCAGCGATGAAGTCGCTCTGCATCGTCTCAATGGGCGGGCAGCGGAATGCGACAGTGACGTGATGTTTGGACAAGAAGTCGCCGCTGAACAACTCGAGAGTCGCGGCACGCTGGTTGTCCGTCCAGATCGTCAGTTCGGGTAGGACCTCGGACAATCGACCCTGCTTGTCTCGTATCCAACGAATTCCTGCCGAGTCCGTGAATGTCATCTCCACCCTGATGTCTGGCATGTCGACTACGCCGTCAATATCGCCTTCCCATACCGTGGTCGGGAAAAACTTCGGCTCCGACATCGGCGGCAGAACGCTGAGACTGAAAGCATCGCTGATATCTGGTTCGTACAACTTCGTGAGCGACACTCGGTTTTGGTAGATCGGCGTCTCCGAGGCGTTGCGGACCCACGCCCCCCAACGCGGTACGCCGAACTCGTCGTCCTGCTTGCCCCACCACGCGGAAACCAGGGCCGCCTGCGTTCGACGAAGGAACTCGGCCTGGTTGCGTCGTTCATCGCTGGCCGTCTTGTCCCTCTCGGATTCGATCAGGTACACCCTCCGAGCACTGATTGCCGCGACCGCAGCGAAGATAAGGGCGACGAGAGTCGCTACCGCCGAGAGCCAGGTGGGCACGTCTCCCCAGACACTGCTCGCCATATCCGCTTGCTCCACGTCATATACCTGCTCGATTGCCGACCGATGAATGCGCACTCGTACCAACGATTCGTTTGCGCCTTCGCATTGTTGATCTATTGCCAGGCCCGAATCCGCGAGTAGCACGGCGACACGAGGCGGTAGATAGTGATGGGTGCCATTTGACTTGGGATGATGTCGGGTGCAAGGTCACAACCTCCAGGTGAGAGGACACCCATCGAGTGAACACGTTACGCGATATACGCCAGCTACGGCGCCGGGATACACCGGGAACTCGAGCTTGACCCCGATGTCGGGGATGGCGGTGGTGACAGAATTGGTCGACCACCTGGGTATGATCAAACTGCTGGATGGGGAGATCGGCCCAATCAAGGTGCGTGATCGCGGGTTCACCGGTGGTGAGGCGCCCCGGATCTTCGGACGTCGAAACCCGCAGCCCTCAATCAGCTCATCACGCTGCGTGGGCAGCTTACACAGCTCGGCAACCGACGGCATCCCACGCACCACGAGATCATCACCAGCCCCGACCGAAAGATCAAGCCGCCACGCCGAGCACGAAGACTTGACCAGACCAGTTACCGGATACCGGGTCATCAACATCGAGGCACAGCTGAACTCCACGACGTCGCTGCTGCACTGGACCCGGCACTGATCGAGATCCGCAAGCGCCACCCCGCGTTCGGCCTCGGCGAGTACCACGAGCTCGGCGGCACGAACCCGTCCGTGCTGGCCTTCGTCCGCGCGATGAGTGTCCGCGAGGCAGGCGACGGCGGCAACGACACGGTACTCTACTCTGCGCCAACAACATGTCGCGGTTCCCGCGGCCGGTGGAGCTGGACCTGTCCGCGTGGCAGGGCTGCGCCCCCCACGAGCTGACCGGCGGCGTGGCGTTTCCGAGGATCGGCGAGCTACCCTACCTGCTGACGCTCCCGGGGCACGGCTTCTACTGGTTCTCGATCACACCCGCAGAGGAGACTGCGTGACTCTGGACGAGAAACTCCCCGACCTGCTGCCCACGTGGCTCGCCGACCAGCGTTGGTTCGCCGCGAAGGGTCGTCCGATCCGCTCGATCACTGTCGCGTCCTCGACTCCGCTGCTCACCGGCGGGGACCCGCTCCTGGACCTCGTGCTGTTCGCCGTCGCGTTCGACGACGACACACCCGTGCAGCACTACCAGCTCCTCGTGGGTCGCAGCGAGGCGCCTCGCGGCGAGCTGGAGCAGGTGACGTTCGGGCGCGTTGATGACCTGTTCGCCTACGACGGCCTGTGGGACACCCGTGTCACCGACTGGCTGCTCGACGCCATCCGCACCGGCCGCACGGTCGGCGACATCCGGTTCGTGCCCGAGCCCGATGCCGACATCGCCGCGGGGGTGAGCGGACGGGTACTCGGTGTCGAACAGTCCAACACCTCGGTGTCCTGGGGAGAACAGTCGATCTTCAAGCTGTTCCGCAGGGTGCTGCCCGGCGCCAACCCCGACCTGGAGCTGCACCGCGCCCTGCGCTCGGTCGGAAGCCGCGACGTGGCCGCGCTGCAGGGCGCGATCGAGGGCGTGCTCGACGGCGAGTCGGTGACACTCGGGATGCTGCAGGACTTCGCGGCCAACTCGGCCGAGGGCTGGGCCATGGCCCTGGCGAGCGTGCGCGACCTGCTCGCCGAAGGTGACCTGCGCGCCGATGAGGTGGGCGGTGACTTCGCGGCGGAGGCCCGGCGGCTGGGCGAGACGATAGCGGCGGTGCATGCTGAGCTGAGGCAGGCGCTCGGCAGCGCGGAACGCGACCCGCAGGAGCTGGCCGGGGAGTGGCACGCACGGCTAGAGCGCAACCGATCGGCGTTCTGCGACGGGTACGCCCTGCGCACCGGCGCAGACCCGCGGGAGCACACCGCCCTGCTGCGGGCGTTCGAGCTGGACAAGGCCGCCTACGAGGCCGTCTACGAGACCCGCAACCGTCCGTCGTGGGCCTCGATCCCGCTGGCCTCGATCCGCAGGCTCACCGCCGAAGCGGCCAAGGCTCGATGAGCACCCGGAACCGGTCACCCCTCCCCGAGGACGGAAAGCTCGTGACACCGGTAACGCAGCAGCGGGATGCCGTAGACCTGCGCGATGCGCTGAGCAGCCCGGTTCACCACAGCACAGCTCGAATCCGCAGGTGCCCGAGCCGGCGCCAGGCAGTAGACACCCGGCTCCGGGTCGAACCCGACCAGCTCGCTGAGCGCGGCAACCAGATCACCCTCCACCACCGGACCCAGCGGCGGGCACAACCCCAGCCGGTGCAGCCGCAGCCCCGGCACACCGAGCCGGGCCACGCCGTCGCGAACCTCGTCGTGCACCATGCCCACCCCCGCAGCACGATCGGGGGTGTCATCGTCGTCCGGGTCCTCGGCAGTGTCGAAGACACTCACCGGACCAGCAACAGCCATCGGAACGTCCTCAGCAGCCAGCAAGAGATCGACGTGCGCGACACCTTCGACGAGCCGAACGAGGTCCGACTTCGGGCACAGCAGTTCCATCGCGCTGACGGCAACGGCAACCACCCGCCCCTGGTGTGCGGGAACGACGCAGTCACCGGTGTCACCCTTCGCCACCGGCACAGAAATAGACATCTACGGAACCGTGATCATCTGCAACATCCCCCTCGACACGCGAGCGCCTCCCCCTGAGCCGCACCCGAAGTGGTTGGTCTTCTTGCAGTGAACTCGTTCGCGCCGCCAGTGGTCCACTCGAGGCGGTCCCGAACGGCGAGCGGCTGGCGATGATCCGTGAGTGGTGTGCTAAGGCTCGGATGACCGAGGCAGCCGGGCGTCCATCATGGACACCAATCACGCAGCGCCCCGACACCCCGGAGTCCGGCGACAAAGGTAGGGTTCATGACGATGCGGGCGACACCAGCCGCCCAACCCGGCCCTGCCGAAGATCCGGTGGAGTTGTCGCGACCCGGCCCCGCTAGCGTTCGACCAGGCCCGGCGCCCCGATCCCGCGACCGCAACCGGTACCGCAACGTCGCCGACCGGTGGCAGCGATTGATCCACCACCTGCCCGGGTAGCACGATGAATAACCCGTGTCCACCCAACCACCGGAAAGGAGACCCGGCAGCATGTCCGATCCGGACTCCCCCTCGTCCGCCGAGGCGATGGACGGGGTGTCCACCGTGGAGGTCAAGACCTCGGCCAGAGCCGCGCTGATCCCCACGATCCGCGCCGTCGTCTCCGACCTGGCCGCCCGTGCGGACTTCGACCTCGATGCCATCTCCGACCTGCGGATGGCGGTGGACGAGACCTGCGCCACGCTCGTGGACGTCGCCGCCCCGGGGTCAACGCTGGTGTGCATCTTCCGGGTGTACCCGGAACGCATCGAGGTGCAGGCCGAGGTGCAGGCCAAGCAGGCCGATGCCGTGGTCTCCACCGAGACGTTCGGCTGGCGGGTCCTGCAGACACTCGCCGACGACGTCTCCGTCCACCACACCCCGGGCTCCGGCGGCAACGGCCCGATCGTGGAGATCCGGCTGGACAAGCGCGCCGCCGACCTACCGCGGTGACCACGGCCGGCTCGGAGTACGGCCACCTCGATCGCATGCTGGAGCAGTTCGCGGTGCTCGAGTCGGACGACCCTGCTCGTGACGGCCTGCGCAACCAGCTCGTCCGGGGATATCTGCCGGTGGCCCAGCACATCGCCCGTCGCTTCTCGGGCCGCGGAGAGCCACTCGAGGACCTGGTGCAGGTGGCCACCGTCGGGTTGATCAACGCTATCGACCGGTACTCCCCCGACCGGGGCAGCGACTTCTTCTCCTTTGCCGTACCGACGATCAGCGGCGAGGTCCGCCGGCACTTCCGCGACCTCGGCTGGTCGATGCGGGTGCCACGGCGCCTCAAGGACCTGCATGTCTCGATCAACGGGGTGGTCTCGGAGCTGTCGCAGAGCCTGGGTCGCGCACCGAAGCCCACCGAGATCGCCGAACGGTTGGGCATCCCGGTTGCCGATGTGCTCGAGGGGCTGGAGGCGTCCGAGGCCTACCGCAGCTCGTCGCTGGACGAGATGCTGTCCTCCGAGCAGGGCAGTGCCACCGTCGGTGAGCTGGTCGGCGAGGCCGACGCCGAACTCGACCGGGTGGACTTCCAGCAAGCCTTGCGGCCCGTCCTGGCCGAGCTGGCCGAGCGCGAGCGCACGATCGTGCTGCTGAGGTTCTTCGGCAACATGACCCAGACGCAGATCGCCGAACAGGTCGGCATCTCCCAGATGCACGTCTCCCGGCTACTGGCACAGACCCTCGACCGGCTGCGCACCCGCCTGGACCCCGATACCCGAGCCGACTGAGACGTCGGTCAGGATTGCCCCTTTGCAGTAGAGGGGAACAATCATGACTGGTCAGCCGGAGCACGTGGTAGTGGTCGGAGCTGGACTGGGCGGGTTGCGCACCGCCGAGCAGCTGCGCTCGGCCGACTTCCAGGGACGGATCAGTCTCGTCGGCGCCGAGCCACACGCCCCCTACGACCGACCACCGCTGTCCAAGCAGCTGCTCACCGGGGACTGGGAGCCCGATCGGGTGGTCTTGCGCAGCCTGGACGCGCTCGACGACCTCGGGGTTCGTACCCACCTCGGGCTGCACGCCGTCGCGATGCGGCCCGGCGAGATCGAGCTGTCGGACGGAGCGTCGCTGCACGGCGACACCGTCGTGGTCGCGACCGGCCTCGTCGCACGGACCCTGCCCGGCCAGCCAGCGAACGTCCACACCCTGCGCACCCTGGACGACGCCCTCGCCCTGCGCGCCACGCTGGACCGGATCGGCTCACTGCTTATCGCGGGCGCCGGGTTCATCGGGGCCGAGGTGGCGAGCGCCGCGCGCAGCCGCGAGATCGCGGTGACCGTGCTGGAGACCCTCCCGGTGCCCTCGGCCCGCGCGCTGGGCCCCGAGGTCGGCGCGCTCGCCGGGCGGCTGCTCACCGAGAACGGCGCCGAACTGCGCACCGGGGTGGCCGTCGCCGAGTTCCTCGACGCCGGCGACCGGGTCGCCGTGGAGCTCACCGACGGCACCCGGCTGAACGCTGACGCGGCCGTCGTCGGCGTCGGCGGAACGCCCCGGCTGGAGTGGCTGGCCGACACCGGACTCGACGTCGCGGATGGGCTGGCCTGTGGCCCCACCGGACGGGTGCACGGGCTGGACGCGGTGTGGGCGGTCGGCGACGTCGCGCTGTGGGACGACCCGGCACACGGGGATCGGCACCGCCACGAACACTGGACGAGCGCGACCGACCAAGCTGCCGTCGCGGCTCGCGACATCCTGGGCGTCGCTGCCCCGCCCGCCGCAGTGCCCTACTTCTGGTCCGACCAGTTCGGGCTCAAGATCCAGCTGTTCGGGCGGCCGGAACTGGCCGACGAGATCGTGCCGTTGCACGGCGACGGGCTCTCCGGTGGGGCCGTGCGGGGCACGGTCGCCAGCTACCTGGCTGGTGATCAGCTCGTGGCGGTGGTCGGGTTCGGGGCGGCACGCCTGGTCACGCGCTACCGGGCGCTGGTGGCGGCGGGCGCGTCGCGCGCGGAGGTGCTGAGCACCGCAGCCACCCTCGAGCCCTAGCGGAACAGTTTGCGCAATGCCGCGAACGCGAGGACCACACCCACCGCGATCAGGCCGTAGCGGATCCTCGGGTCCTCGAGTCTGGACAGCACGCTCTTCTTCCCGGCGTCAACCAGGTGCTTCGGGTGGGCCCGATCGCCGAGGGCGTCCAGGCTGTCGGCGAGCGAGTCCCTGATCTTCTCGATCTCGCGTTGGATGGTCTCCGGGTCGCGCGCCACGACGCCTCCTGACGTGTGCAGTGTTTCCGAGGAGCAGGGCACACCGTAGATCATGCCGTCCCCCCGCGTCGGACCGGCCACGCCGTGCCAGGATCGCGGGTATGACTACCCGCCTGGCAGCCGGCGATCCAGCTCCGGACTTCACCCTCCCCGACGCCGACGGTCGGCCCGTGTCGCTGTCCGACCACCGCGGCCGCCGCGTCATCGTCTACTTCTACCCGGCCGCAGGCACCCCCGGCTGCACGAAAGAAGCCTGCGACTTCCGCGACAACCTCACCGAACTCGGTGACGCCGGGCTCGACGTCCTCGGCGTCTCCCCCGACCCGCCGGCCACGCTGGCGGCGTTCCGCGACGCGGAGGGCCTGACGTTCCCGCTGCTGGCCGACCCCGGCAGGGAGGTCCTCACCGCATGGGGCGCCTTCGGGGAGAAGCAGAGCTACGGCAAGACCGTCACGGGAGTGATCCGCTCAACCTTCGTGATCGACGCCGACGGGAAGATCGAAGCGGCACAGTACAACGTGCGCGCCACCGGGCACGTGGCGAAGCTCCGCAAGGACCTGAAGGTCTGAGCTGGACAAATCCCGACACGAATCGAACGCATGTTCGGTACAGTTCACTGTGTCGAACCTCCGAAGCGGGACCGACGAGCAGCTCGCCGCTGCAGTGGCGGCTAGGAGGGCGCTGAATAACTCGGTTCGGAGCCGCACTGCAAGCCGCTGACCTGCGTCTTTGTGCGCCAAGTTGAGCCGAAACAGGGGTTTTTCATCGCCCTCCTAGCGGGACGCTGAGCGCGCCACAATCACATCAACAGCCACCACACAGACAACCGCATCGAGAACTTCCCGTATCCTCTGCCGTAACTACCATCCGCAGACAGCGACCTGATACGGCAGCAACAGCCGGCGTAGCCCAACTGGCAGGAGGCCCTCGGCCTAGGACCGAGACAGTGCGGGTTCGAATCCCGCCGCCGGCACCAACTCTCACCACCCAGGATCTGATGGCCTACCACCAGGTCTCCGATCTTGATCGCAGGCCGTACCATGCGCAATCTTGCCGACGTCGCTGTGATCAACAGGGAAGGGTGGTTCAGGTACGTCAGAGCCAAAAGGCGCGCGCTCGCGCACTTTAGGCCACCAGCTCACACGGTGACGACGTTGTCCGTGATCATGGATCCGACGGTGTCAGCGTCCTGGCTTGACCTGCTCCTGGTACGGACAGATGTACTTTCGTACGTGCTGGCGGTACACGGCAGGGGGTCCAGCGCCACGCCGGCGACCATGCCCAGGACCAGTGACCGGTAGCCTGCTCGCTAGGAGGTGCGCGATGCCGACGATGACCCAGGTCCGGATTGAGAACCTAACCCCGGTACGCCTGGTGGAGCTCGTCCTCTCGGGCCGGATCCGACTGCCGTCGTTCCAGCGCGCCTACCGTTGGCGACCGCGTGACGTCGAGAGCCTCTTTGACAGTGTGAGCAAGAGCTACCCAATAGGCAACCTGCTGCTGTGGGAGCGCCCCGCACCAGCTGACCGAATCACGATAGGGCCGCTGGTCCTTGATGTGCAAGAATCACCACGCGCACTCTGGGTCGTGGACGGCCAACAGCGGATCACCAGCCTGGTCGGGGCACTGGCCGCGCCTGATAATGTCATTGACCCTCGCTTTACGGTCTATGTCCATCTACCGAGTCTCAAGTTCCGGGCCGCGGCTCGTCCGCCAGCCGGGGCATGGCTACCGCTCAGGGTGGCCCGGACCAACAAAGGAGTGCTGGCGTGGCAGCGCACTCACGGCGAATTGCTTGACGACGAGGAGTACGCAGCGGCCGACCAAGTTACGACCGCGTTGCGCGAGTATCCGATTCCAAGCTATATCGTCGAGGCTGAAGACGAGCGTGAGCTGCGAGTCGTCTTCGACCGAATGAACAACTATGGACGCCCGCTGCGTAAGGAGGAAGTTTTTGACGCGCTACACGGCGCACAGGACAGCGCCGCACCTGGCGACCTGCGTGCCGTGGGTGACTCCCTGGCCGCCGCTGGCTTCGGGCGGTTGCAGGACCGCGAATTGCTGCGAAGCCTGCTCGCGCTCCGAAACCCCGACATCTTTCGCGACGTACATGATGAATTCGACGACAACGACGATCGCTGCCGAGCTTTCGAACTAACCGAACGGGTTCTGCTGGACGTTGTCTCCACGCTTCGTGACGATATCATGATCCCGCACGCCCGGGTGCTGCCCTACCCGGCCGTGATCCCCATGTTGGCCGCATGGATGCACAGATTCGGTCGCCCGACCGGACGTGCCATCATTTTGCTTCGACGCTGGGTGTGGCGTGGCGCAGCATTGGGTGCGAATCCAGGCGGTGACGTACCAATCGTCCGCCGCACATTGCGCGCAATCAGTACCGCCGAAACCGATCGGGAAGGTGCGCAGGCACTACTTCGGGGCTTGCCGACAGCATCGAAACGTTGGCAACCCGATCTGACTCAGGTTCAACTCAACAGAGCGCTGGCACGTGTCAACATGCTAGGGCTGATCGGACTGGGACCAATGGAACTTGTTCCAGCAGACATCGGTCTACCGTTACCCAACTCGCTTCTTGCGCCCGGAGAGTTGTTCGACACTATTCGTCGGCCGCTGGTCCGGGTGGTACCCGCACACATCGATGATCCGCTTGCAGCGTCGATGGCCAACTGGATTCTGCATCCGCCCATGAAACGCGGTATAGTAGCGGCGCTTCTCAACGCTGATCATGCCACTCGGGCCGGTCATGGAATCGACGAAGCATGTGTGCGAGACTTGGCCGCAGCCAGGTGGTCAGAATTTCTCGCCAGGCGCAGTGATCTGCTTGCGAACTCGATCACCGCCCTAGTCGACGAACGGGCTGAGTGGGGTGCCCGCGACCGTTTCACCACCGCAGAACTACTAGCGACGGGCGCGCTCAGTGCTTAAGGCAGTTAATGGTTCGGCGCAGGTCCTTCTTTATGGTCGCAACGTCGGGGAGCTGACTTTTTCCCAAGGCGGCTGCACATTTCGTTACACCGACAACCTGATCGATCCGACCCACCGGGTCCTCGGCCAGGTATTTGAGGAATCCCCACGGCAGGTCTTCCGCGAACCGGTTGGCCTGCCAGCCTGGTTCGCAAACCTCCTGCCTGAACAAGGAAGTGGCCTTCGGCGCTATTATGCGGCCCGGTTCGGCGAACGCTACATCGACGAGGCGCGGCTCCTGCTGATCCTCGGTGCTGATCTCCCCGGAGCAGCATTTGTTGTACCGCAGGACATTCCTGACCATGGCGTGCTGATCGAATCACCAGATGTGCCTGTCGATGAGCGGGGAGTACATCTCTCTGCTCTCGCCGGGGCGCAGCTCAAGATGTCAATACTGCGCGAGGGTGAACGACTTACCCTGCCAGTTCACGGTGAGAGTGGCGACTGGATTGCAAAGGTCCCGACCGCTGCGTTCCCGGAGATCGCCGTCAACGAATTCCTCATGATGAAATGGGCGGCTGCCGTCGGAATAGATGTTCCCGTCGTGGATCTGGTGCCCGCGGCTGGTGTGCCGGATATCTTTGATACCCGAATTGATCCGGAGGCCGTTGTTTACGTGGTCAAGCGATTCGACCGAACCTCAGACGCCGGACGAGTGCACATTGAAGACTTCGCGCAGGTGACCGGCAGATTGCCTATCCAACGGGACACAGGGACCAGCTACGATGCCATCGGTGTGATGGTTCGCGAGCTGACAGGTGACGACGGCTACGAGGAGTACCTGCGCAGACTCGTCGCGATGGTCGTGATGGGCAACACCGACGCGCATTTGAAGAATTGGTCGTTGCAGTACCCGGACGGTCGAACACCGCAGCTATCTCCTGCTTACGACCTCGTATGCACGACGTTCTACAAGAACGTGACAGGCAATCTAACGTTCTTACTAGGCGGTCAGCAGCGCCCGAGCGCGGTGGGGATCGAAGAGTTTCGCACCGCAGCGGGTGTCGCGGGATATCCGCCTGATAAAGCCGTCGAGGTGGTGGAGGAGACAGCACGACAGCTACGGGAGACGTGGCCGGCCGTCCGGCGCGACGACTTGTCGGCTGATTTCTGCGCCCACATGGAGAATCGCCTCACGACACATACCCTTACCAGAAGCGCTAGGCGCTGAGCGCCGATCACCTCACCGGTTGCACCTTCCGAATCAACGCATCGAGGGACCGGCCTGTCAGTTTAAAGGGCCAGAGTGTCGGAATTTTAACTGTGAAGTTGAACGCGTACAAGAAAGCGCGAATGAGAATTCCAGGCAGAAATTCGCAATATAATGCCACTCGGGCGTGAGGACTCTTGTCACTACCCGCAGCTATCTGGCCACAACGGGGCGACGGGCCACCGTCAGCGCACCGACCAGCCCGAGCAGGCCCGACACCAGCGACACCGCGAACAAGGCCGGATGTGGCGTGCCGCCCACCACCGCGTCACCGAGCACCACGACCGTCACCGTGCCGGGCAGCACGCCGAGCACCGTACCCAGTAGGTATGGCACGAACCGCACCCCGGACAGCGCCGAGGCGTAGTTCAGCACCGAGAACGGCACGGCCGGGATCAGCCGCAGCGACACCATCGCCAGCAGGCCGCTGCGGTCCAGGCGCGCCCGCACCCACGCCACTCCGGCGCGGTGGGCATGACGCTCCACCAGCCGCCCGCCGACCGCCTGGACCAGGAGGAACGCCACCGCCGCGGCCAGCGCCGTGCCGACGACGGCGAGAAGCACCCCGATGACGGACCCGAACAGCACGCCGGCGGCCACGGTGACCAGGGTGCGCGGTATGGGGGTCACCGTCACCGAGCCCTGGAGCAGGACGAACAGCAGCGGCGCCCAGACACCCGAGTCCCGCACCGCCTCGCGGACGTCGGGGAGCCCGGTGGAGCGCAGCACGAGGGCGATCACCACGATCGCGGCCACCCCCAGCACACCGGCCGTCAGCCGCACCCACCTCACTGGTCGACGGTACCGATACCGGCCCCACGGGCACCGCGCCGGGTGTCAGGTGACCTCGCGCAGGTGCGGCAACAGCGCCCGCATCGCGCGCCCGCGGTGCGAGGCCGCGTCCTTCTCCCGCGGGCTCAGCTCGGCGGAAGTGCGGTCCTGCCCATCGGGCACAAAGACCGGGTCGTAACCGAACCCACCCGAGCCGCGCGGGGCGTGCGCGATCCGGCCCGACCACTCGCCGTGCACCACCGTCTCCGGCCCGCCGGGCACCACCAGCGCCGCCGCGCAGACGAACGCCGCACGGCGCCGCTCGTCGGGCACGTCCGCGAGCTGGCCGAGCAGCAGCTCCAAGTTGGCGGTGTCGTCACCGTGTCGCCCGGACCAGCGCGCCGAGAGCACTCCCGGCATGCCGTTCAACGCCTCGACGGCCAGTCCCGAATCGTCGGCGACGGCGGGCAGGCCGGCCGCGGCCGCGGCGTCGCGGGCCTTCGCCAGCGCGTTCTCCGCGAACGTCGCCCCCGTCTCCGGGGCGTCGGGGAACGCCGGCACGTCCGCGAGGCCGATCACCTCGACGGGTCCCCCGTCCAGCAGCCGCCGCAGCTCCGCCAGCTTGCCGGGGTTGCGGGTGGCCAGCAGGAGCTTCATCCCGGCAGCTCGCCCGGGTACGGCTCGGCGAGGGCGGCCGCCTGGATGTCGGAGAGCTGCCGGATGCCGGCGAGCGCCATGTCGAGCATCACGTCGAGGGTGCGGCGGGTGAACGTGGCACCCTCGCCGGTGCCCTGCACCTCGATGAGCGTGCCGGTGTCGGTGGCGACGACGTTCGTGTCCACCTCGGCGCAGGAGTCCTCGACGTAGGGCAGGTCGAGCCGCACGCGCCCGTCCACCACCCCGACGCTGACGGCCGCGACCTGGCAGGACAGCGGCTTGGGGTCGGCGAGGTGACCGTGCGCCCCGAGCCAGGTGACGGCGTCGGCCAGTGCCACGTAGGCCCCGGTGATCGCCGCGGTGCGGGTGCCGCCGTCGGCCTGCAGCACGTCACAGTCGAGCGCGATGGTGTTCTCGCCCAGCGCAGCGAGGTCGATGCACGCCCGCAGGGAGCGGCCGATGAGCCTGCTGATCTCGTGGGTGCGCCCGCCGATCCGGCCCTTGACCGACTCACGGTCGCTGCGGGTGTTCGTGGACGAGGGCAGCATCGCGTACTCGGCGGTGAGCCAGCCCAGCCCGGAGCCCTTGCGCCAGCGCGGCACACCGTCGGTGACACTGGCCGCGCAGAGCACCTTGGTGTCCCCGAACTCGACGAGCACCGAGCCGGCCGGGTGCTTCTGGAAGCCCCGGGTGATCGTCACGGGGCGGAGCTCGTCGTCGGACCTGCCGTCTGCTCGTGTCACCCTGTCAGCTTATTGTCCGGCACATGCCCACCGTGGACGGCCTCCCGCTGCACCCGCTCGTCGTGCACGCGGTGGTGGTGCTGCTCCCCCTGGCTGCACTCGGCACCCTGCTGGTCGTCGTCCGACCGGCGTGGTGCCGGGCGTTCGGCGTCCCGGTGCTGCTCCTTGCCCTGGTCGGGGTGGCCGCCGTGCCGGTCGCGACGAGCACCGGGGAGCAGCTGCAGGCCGCGTTGCCCGGCCCGAACCCGCTCATCGCGGTGCACCAGGATCGCGGCGAGATACTGCTGCCCGTCGCGATCACGTTCCTGGTGCTGCTCGCCGTCGCGGTGCTGGCCGGGCGCCGGGCCGACCGCAAGAACAGCGAACCCTCCCGGGCGACCACAGCGGTCGGAGTGCTCGCCGCCGTCGCCGGCCTCGCGGTCACCGGACTCGTGATCTGGATCGGCCACGCCGGTGCGACGGCGGTCTGGCAGGGTGTGGGCGGCGGCTGAGGCGTCAGACCTCGTAGAACCCGTCTGGGAGCACCAGCTCCACGGGGCCGTCGAACGCGGTTTTCGCCTCGGCCAGCAACGCCGCGCCGTCACACCACGCCGGGACGTGGGTGAGCAGCAACCGCCCGGCCCCCGCCGCGGCGGCGTGCTCCCCGGCCTGCCGACCGGACAGGTGCACCCCCGGCGGCGGCTCGTCCCACTCCGGGGTCTCGTGCGGCCAGGTGGCCTCGCACAGCAGCACATCCACGCCGCGGGAGAGCTCGACGAGAGCCTCGCACGGGCCGGTGTCACCGCTGTAGACCAGGCTGCGACCGCCGTGCTCGACGCGCAGGGCGAACGCGTCGCACGGGTGGTCCACCCGGGCCGCCCGCACGGTCGCACCGGCCACGGTCGCGCACCCCCCGTCGGAGAGCGGGTGGAAGGTGAGGACGTCGGTGAGGTCGGTGGCGACCCGCTCGGCTACCGACGGCGCGTAGGCGGCGGCGAACCGGTCCGGCGCCTCGCCCGGCGCATACACCGGCAGCGGTCGCGTCGCCGGGTCGTACGGCGGGCTCGGGTGGTAGCGACGGTGCACGACCAGCGAGGCGAAGTCGGAGCAGTGGTCGGGATGGAGGTGGGAAAACAGCACCGCGTCGAGCTCCCACGGGTCGAGGTGGCGTTGCAGCGCCCCGAACGTCCCGCTGCCCAGGTCCAGCACGAGCCGCGCGTCGCCAACCTCGAGGAGATACCCCGACGCCGGCGACGTCGGACCGGGGCCGCTGCCCGAGCAGCCGAGCACGATCAACCTCATGCGGCACGCTAACGCGGGCGGGTGCGGCGCAGCCACCACAGGCCGACGAGCGGCAGCACGAGCGGCACGTAGCCGTAGCCCCGGCCGAACCCCGACCACACGGTGTCGTCGGGGAAGTCGGCGGTGTCGAACACCGTGAGCGCGCCCACGACCAGCACGCCGACCAGCTCGAACCCGACCGCCCCCCACGCCAGCCGCCGCGCGCCCGCCCCACGACCGGCGAGCCCGACCGTGGCCAGGATGTAGACGACCCCGGCGAGCGCCGAGAGCAGGTAGGCGAGCGGAGCCTCGTCGAACTTCCCGACGATCTGCACGCCCGCACGCGCGGTGGCCGACAGCGCGAAGATCCCGTAGACGGCGATGAGCACCCGCCCGGGGCCGGAGGAGGTAGCGCGGGCGGGCTCAGGCACCGGCCGCCCACAGTCCCTGCAGCCGCAGCACGGCCACGCCGGTGGCGATCGCGCCGACGGCGATCACCGCACCACCCCAGCGGGTCGGCTCGGCGGTGGCGAACTGCGTCGCGATCGGCAGCACGCACACCGACACGGCGAGGTAGATCAGGAAGGTGGTGGTCTCCGGCAGCGTGACCCCGCCGAACACCCGGACGACCGCGATCACGGCCTGTAGCGCCAGCAACCCGACGACGCCACCGACGGCGAGCCGTATCGCCGCGCCCGGGGGCCGGTTCGCGATCGTACCGACGACGCCGAACACCGCCAGGGCGCCGGCTGCGACGAGCACCACGAGCACCAGCGCGTCGATCACCAGCGCGACGTTACCCGAGCGACGCGGGTGCCGATCACCCAGATCCGGCCGGTGCGGGTGGCGGCCACGGGCCACCGGACGGCCGGCAGCACGACCGTACGGGGCATGGGCGACAGTCTAGGTTGACCCGAGCGGCGCCGGACCGGCCCGCTGATCGGCCCGGGCGACCAGCCGGGCGGCGAGCAACCCGGCCAGCGCGCCGAACAGGTGGGCCTGCCAGGAGATGCCGGGCTGGCCGGGCAGCACCCCGAACAGGACCCCGCCCCAGATCGCGAAGAGCACGATCGCGAGCCCGATCTGACGAGCGCTGCGGGCGAAGAACCCGCGGGTGAGCAGGAACACCAGCCAGCCGAAGATCACCCCGGAGGCGCCGGTGTGGTTGGTTTCGTCCGGCCCGATGAGCCACACGCCGAGGCCGCCGAGCACCCAGATCGTGCCCGTGACGGCAATGAACTGCCCGACACCACCGGCCATGGCCAGGAACCCGAACACCAGGAACGGCACGGTGTTGGCGAGCAGATGACCCCAGCCGTTGTGCAGCAGCGGGGACCACACGATCCCGTCCAGCCCGTCGATCCTGCGGGGCAAGATGCCGTTCGGGTCCAGGTCCAGCGGGGTGAGCTGGTCGAGGGCCTCGGAAACATAGAGCAGTCCGGTGAACGCGAGCATCGTGAGCAACGCGGGCAGCGGTGCGGCCGGCAGCACCCGGGCGATCGAGCGGCGCGGCGCCGGAGCAGGAGCGACCATGCCTTCTACGGTACGCGGAACGACCGCCACCGTGTGAAAAGCCGACCTCGCTTCGGCACGATGGGGCCCACCCCCACCGAGATGCCCGGCATTGTCCTGGTTGGCGGTGCTCGCCGAAGCAAGGACGCTGCTGTCGCGCTTGTTGGGCTACAGCGTCGCTGGACCGACTGCTCCTGGGTGTCGAGTACGCCGACGGCCGCGGACCGCATCACCTGAGTGGGCTAATCCTCGTTAGTCACGTCGTGTTCGCCACGTCGGTACACGTACGCTGCGCATATGTCGATCACAGCAACAGCGTCGACGGCGCAACGGGAGCACCACCGAAGTAGGCGACCCGGTTTTGTCCTGTCCGTGGTTCTGCTGCGACGGGGGTGGTGGCTCGGAGGCAATTCCGGGTTCGGCTGGGACAAAATCTACCACAAGCACAGTATTACCAACATGAATCTGGTCGAGAAAATCATAAAGAACCCAAATGGTGGCGAGCTCCAGGGCACCGCGAGAGTGTACCGAGGATTCGCCCAGCGATTCCGATGTGATATCTCCGGCCGTTGCACGGAGGTAGAGCGGATACCGTTGAAGGCTGTTGTCGAGTTCCGGAACGACCCCAACATGCTCGGCCAGAAGGGCGTCATCACCGCGCACTGTACCCACGGGCCCCTCGAGTGCCCGAGTTGGGTCAACAACGTGCGGAACGTGGCTCCGGCATGACCGGCGGTGAGGAGACGTCGGGGTTGGGTCAACCGGTGGAGAACGCGCCCCTGCGCCCGGTCGTCGAACTGACCCCGGAGTGGGCGACCGCCGTTGCGTACGCGTTCATCGACGTCGTCACGTCGGAGGAACGGCAAGGTCTTGATCCGCCCCAGGTGGACGAGTGCTGGGTTGCGGAGGATCTGGCTGTCTACCTTCGGTACCGGGTGGGCGTCGACGGCGAGATCAAGGTGGGCACGAGGATCCCCGACTCAAACATCGATCCGACGAGCGCCGGTTATGCCCTCGATCCGCGACAACAAGCGTTCTACTTCCTCCATGACATCGACACCGCGCCACCCGCGCAGTGGACAGACCAGTTGGGTTACGGGTGGTTCGGCTACGAATCACCACCGCAAGGATCCTGGCAGTATGCAGTCGAGGAGCTTCCGCGCATCGTGACTGTTCGGAGGCTCAACGTCACACGGGAGCCAGAATGAGAACAAAGCTGATGAGTCGGCTCGCGGCTGGCTCGGTCGTCGGATGTCGACGGGACTGCCTGCGACTCCACCTACGCTGTACAGCTGGTCCGGACCCGTTCCTTCTTCCCGGACGAGGTGGTGCACCGCTTCGATGGTGGTCGGGCATGCGACGGGCCGGTCACCCAGACCGGGCTGTCGTGGACCGCGGGTAGGTTCCATTTCGACGCCCGAGTGACGTTACGCCAGGAGTCGCAGTTCGGGCGTGGGTTCGTACGAGCGGATTGGTGACCTTGTGGTCCGACTGGAACTCGATGCGGTGACGGTCAGCTACCTTCGGCGGGATGCGGTGCTCGACGTGTCAGCCAGATTCAGTGTCGGTGTGACGGCGCTGGTGGGGCCGAACGGCGCAGGGAAGTCGAGTCTGCTGCGGGTGATCGCCGGCATGCAGCGCGCCAGCCACGGCACCGTCCGGCTGGGGAGCGAGGAACCGTGCCACGTCGCCGGGTGGCAACGTGCCATCGGGTACCTGCCCCAGGAGCCTGACCTGGCGGGAGGTGTGAGGTGCCCCGTTGTTCGCGGACCACGACCCGAGTAGGGTCGGATCCGAAGGGTGACAGCGAGAATGTCTCGAAAGTATCGGAAGTTCAGTCCGGAGTTCCGCGCCGAGGCCGTACGGCTGGTGATCGAGAACTCGCGT
>JBBSQN010000110.1:0-18403 GCA_038257875.1 Mycobacteriales bacterium | reverse complement strand
GCAGGCCATCCGGCGCGGCACCTTCACCAGCGTCGCCGACCTCACCGCCGCCATCGAGACCTACATCGACGGCTGGAACGAACGCGCCACACCGTTCACCTGGACCAAGCCCGCCGACGAACTCCTGCACAAGGTCGAGTCGGCGAAGACTAAGACAAGCGCCCTTACAGACCACTAGCCAGCGGGGGGAGACTGCTTGTCCGTGCGGCGGGGACGTCTCGGCGTCAGGACCCAGGCGGGGAAGTCGGTGAGGATCAACGTGGCCCGTAGAAGTTGTCGGTGGCTTGATCGCTGGCGCTGCGGTTTGGCGGGCCGCTGTCCGGCGGATCGTAGTCACCGTCTGCCGTGCGTCCGGAGCCGACCGGCGATCTCGGCGTTGGGCACACCGTCAGCGGCCTGAGGACTGGACGGCAGTAGGCGCCGGGACCTGAGACACTGGGACCTCACTCGCACGTTGCCGTGAGTTGCCGATCAGGGCAAGCCTGGCCGGTAGTGCCTACATGTGCGGGAGGTCCCGGTGTTCAGTGAGCGTATGAGTGTCGGTCTGGGCGTGCACGCACGCTCGGTGGTGGCGTGCGCGATCGACGGCGCGACCGGGGAGGTGTTCCGGACCCGGCTGTGCCCGGTCCACGAGGAGGTCCTGCGGTGGCTCTCGCAGCTGCTCCGGCCCGGTGGCGGTCACCTACGAGGCGGGCCCGACGGGGTTCGGCCTGGCTCGGGTGTTGCACACGGCGGGCGTTCACTGTGAGGTGGCCGCACCGTCGAAGCTGCAGCGCCCGTCGGGGGACTGGGTAAAGACCGACGCCCGGGTGTTGTCAGCGGGCAGGGCCGTCATCCTCGGGCAGTGGCCACGGCGTCGTGTTCAAGCTGCGCTCCTCGGTCGACGACGAGGCGCTCACCCGGTTGCACGGCCGCGCCTTCGGCACCGGCGACCCAAACGGGCTCTACGCCACCAAGCGTGGACCCGCGCCCCTGCTCAGCGAGGGCCGGCGCACCGACGTCACCGCCGAGGCCCGCGCCTCGTGGAAGCCCCGCGGCCGCGGCCTGGCCACCGAACAGGACGCCCACTGGTGAACGCCGGCCCTGGGCCCCGACTCTGCGCCGCAGCACGCGGTGATGCTGACCCTTCCCCCAGCCCGGGCGGGCACTGGCGCGGGTCTACCGGGAGCTGTACATCGGCACCGCGGAACAGCGCAGTGCCCTCGGCGACCCGCGGACCCTCTCGCGGCCGTGGGACCCGGCCACCATCACCGACGCCAGAACCGCGGCGAAGAAGGCCACCAACCCTGGCCGGCCTAGGGCCGCCACGCCCGACACACCGGCCCCAGGCCGCCCACGGCGGGCAGCGCCCGGCGCGAACAGACGCAGCGGACGGCGTTGCGGCTCACCGCCGTCGACGAGGGCACAACGATCGACACCGTCACCGGCGAGATCGCACCGACTAGGCCAGGGCGGGACCGGCCTCCTTATCCGGGGTAGCGATCAATGCGTGATCGACGTCTTCGACCTTGCTTGCGGGGCGGTCGCCGTCAGGTCGGTTACAGGTTATCTGGGGTGGTGTGATCGACGTGACGGAGACCCGCTTCCCGGGGGCACAAGGGCGGCGTGGCGGCGCCCTGAACGTCACCTCGTTGCGCGGCGCCTCGGCGTCGTTGGCCGTCTTGACCTCGACGTCGAGGTCCTGATCGCGCAGCTTGGTCTCCGCCTGCGGCCGCTGCAGGCCCACCACCGAGGGCACCGAGACCTTCTGGTCGGCCGGGTTGTCCCGGAACACCAGCCATCCGACGAGCGCGGCCAACGCCACGGCCAGCACCCCGAGCACCGAGACCAGCACCCAGCGCCGCCGTGTGGGGCCCACCGAGCGCAGCTTGTCATCGGCCGCCTGCAGCGACAGCCCCTCCAGTGCCGGCACGGCGACAGCCGCGGGTCCGCGCGAGACCGTGATGGTGACCGTGCTGCCCGGAGGGCCAGGTGCTCTCCAGCGATCCGGCGGCGGGCCAGCAGGTCAGCCCCGGCACGGCGGTCGCCGTCACGGTGTCCAGCGGTGAGGTGAAGGTGCCCGACGTCGTCGGCCAGGCCCGGGCGGCCGCGGAAGCGACCCTGGATGCCCTGGGTCTGAAGGCCGACGTCCGCGTGCGGGCGAGCACGCAGCCGGTGGGGCGGGTGCTCGAGCAGGCGCCCGCCGCCGGCAGCATGGCGGCCCAGGGCGACACCGTGATCCTCTACGTGGCCGTCGCGCCGTCGCCGACGCCGACTCCCACCCCGACGCCGACTCCCACCCCGACGCCGACCCCCACCCCGACGCCGACCCCCACCCCGACGCCGACTCCCACCCCGACGTCCAACCCGGGCCGAGGGGTCAGCGCGGCGGCGCCGGCGCCGTTGGGCCCGCGACGAGCGTGACCACGGGTGCCAGCCCGGCCGCACGCTCGACGGCGCCGGGGTCGCCGCAGGTGCGCAGCCAGTTGGCCAGCATCAGGTGACCGCAGTCGGTGAGCACTGACTCGGGGTGGAACTGCACGCCCTCGACGGGGTAGTCGCGGTGGCGGGCCGCCATCACGACCTCGCCGGTGCGCGCAGTCACCTCGAGCTGAACTGTCGGCATCCGCAGATACCGTGTTGCCCTCTTGGACCGGACAGGAGGCGATGAACCCCCCGATGGACTGGGACGCGCTGACCACGCGCGAATGGGCCACCGTCGTCTGGGCGACGGCCCTGCTCGTCCTCGGCATGGCCCTGCCGTCTGTGCGCCAGGCGCTCGCCCCTGTCCTTCGGAGGTTCCTCGGCTTCTGGCAACTGCACCTCGCCGCCGCAGCCTTCATTGTCTGGGTGGTCCTGGTCTGCTACCTCGGTGCCCGCGTGGGCGCCTGGAACACCAACCTCCTGAAGGACACCGTCACCTGGTTCCTGATCTACGGTTTCGCCTCGATCTTCTCGACGATGCGCGCGGCCACGGAAGACCACTTCTTCCGCCGAGCTGCGCTCACGGCCCTCAGCATCGGCGCCCTCATGCAGTTCTTGCTGAACCTCCACACGTTCCACCTCGTGGTGGAGCTGTTTCTTCTGCCGGTCGTCACGTTCCTCCTCATGCTCGAAACCGTTGCCGGTATGGACGCGAAGACGCGTCCGGCACAGAACCTCGTGAACGGGCTCCTCGTGCTCTTCGGACTCTGGGTCGTAATCGCCACAGTGCGAGGACTCCTCGACTCCTGGCGCGGCATCGACCCCGAGGAGACCGGCCTCGCCTTCGCCTTCTCCATCTGGTTCCCCCTCGCGATGCTCCCGTTCGTCTACGTGCTCTCACTGGTCACGACGTACGACACCGTGCTTCGACTCTCCTCGTTCCGAAACGCCGGCAAGCCACCCCCGCTCTCGGTGAAGGCCGCCATGCTCGCGGGCCTGCACGGCAACCTGCGAGCCGTGAACGACCTACCCCAGCACCATGTGCAGTACCGGGCCATCAGCCGCTCGCGCGGCTTCCGTGAGGCGCTGGGACACGTTCGCGAGTACGAGCGCGCACGAGAGGAGCGCAGACGCGAGAAGGAGGAGAAGGCCGCCCGCTTGGTGCAGTGCGCCGGCGTGAGGGGACGGGACGACGACGGTAAGGTCCTGGATCAGCGCGAGATCAAGGAGACGAGGGAGTCACTCCGCTGGATCGAGACCTGCCACCTCGGGCACTACAACCAGCGAGGCAAGTACCGGAAGGACCTGATGAGCGGCGTCCTCTTGGACGACTTCACCAGCCAGGGCCTGCCCGAGGAGCACGGCATCACGATGCGGGTCCGCAAGGACGGTCAAGCTTGGTACGCCTGGCGACGGACGCCGAGCGGTCACGTCCTCGGCATCGGCATGAACAAGGGCAGGGACAACGAATGGCTGTACGAGGGCGAGGAGCCACCAAGGGGCTTCCCTGGTTCTGACCCGTCGTGGGGTGACAGGCCGTACGAGACCCCTCCGAACTGGTGGTGAGTCGGTCCAAGCAGATCGTCGACGTCGCGGCGATCGCCGCCAATGAGGGAATGGGCACCGTGCTGACCCTTGGCGCCGGCAAGGACTTCGCCGGCCTCGAGCAGGCCGCACGCACCTTCCTTGGCCACCACCCGTCCATGGCAGACGTCCTGATCGACGCCGACCGCTACTCGGGCAACGACCGTGTCACCGACACCGCCTTGAACCGTGCCTGGATCACCGCCCAGCACGACCAAGGCAGCCGCCACGCCCTGACCGACTCGCCGTTCATCGACGCCGGCGACCACCGCGCCCTGCGCAGCGTCCTAAGCCAAGCCGAACACTTCGGCGACCACGTCGTGGTCGCGCTGCCCCTGGCGCTGCGCTGGCTCACCCAAGACGCCAACGTGCTCGTCGAGGCGATCAACCGATGCGGCATGCCGGTCGCGCTGATGCTGGAACACCGCGACGACCCGTACGCGGTCAAGAGCGCGGTCCGTGGGCTCGTCGCGGTCATCGACGGCGCATCGCCGCCCGTCGGCGTGCTGCGCTGCGACCTGTCAGCGGTCGGCGCCCTGGCCTACGGCGCCAGCTTCGGCGCGATCGGGGCGACCATCAGCCTGCGTCACATCTACCCGGCCACCGCGGCCAAGCAGGATGACCGCCGCCCATTCCCGTCGCAAACCGCCGCGTACCACCCGGCGTCGATGACCTACCGCAGCCTGCAGAAGATCTCGCTCGCGGCGGCGGCCGACGCCGACGACATCCAGCGGTGGGAGTGCCGGTGCCGCTGGTGCCACGGTCAACCCATCACACGGATCGACGACGAGGCAGGCGCCTACCAGCACAGCTTCGCGGCCACGTCGATGCTGGCCGCGGATGTGTTGAACCACCCCGACCCCCAGACGGCGCGAGCGACGTGGACACAGCGGTGCCTACACGCCCAGACGGTGAACATGCAGATCGAGGACGAGACCGGCATCGCGTGGAAAGCCCCTGGCTTCCTCGGATCCTGGGTCGCAGTCGCCGCCCGGTAAGCGGCCGGCTCACACCCGCGGCAGCGTCCCGGTGCGGACCGCGACGTCGAACAGCTGCTCCTGCATCAGCCGGACCTGGTGGCCCACCGGTAGATGAGCGCCCTTGCCGCAGGTGCGCCCACGAACCACCACCTCGGCCCGGGCATCGCCGACCTGCGCGATCGTGAACCCGTAGTAGTCGCACTCGAACGCCGCCCAGCTCGGCACCGGTGCCGCTGCCGGTACCGCGGCAGCCACCTGCGCGACCCCAGACAGCCACGCCATCGTGCGCACCGCACGCCGGATCGGCTGCACCGCGATGAACGCCTCCATCCGCAGCGGCGAAGGCGCCTCGTGGTCACGACCGTGGATCAGCCGGTCGTTGAGCACGCTGCGGATCGGCAGCGGTCCACGACCGGAAGCAAGCCGGCCGGCGAGGACCTCGCGGTCCCACACCACCACCGGCGCGACGACACCGTCGACCATCCACACCAGCGGCAACCTCGACCCCGCCCCCACCACCTGATCGCAGACCAGGCCGGCGGCCACCCATGGATCAGCAGACCCCCAGTGCGCGAGCGTGCGGACCGCGGCGCGAGGTGTGCGCAGACGTTCCATCGTCAGCAGACTCATCACTGTCCTCCCGACTGGGAGCAGCGCACACGATCCGGCGCGACCGTCCGCTGCTTCGACCGAACCCGCGGCCCGGTCCTCGCCGCCGCCTTCGCGGCGCGTGGCTTCTCGGTGACCAGCACCGACGCCTGAGGGACCAGGCGCAAACCCCCGGGCGGCCCCTCCTCGGTCAAGAACACCCAGTCCCCGCACGCCAGACCCACCCGCTGCATCAATGGCGCAGGCAGCGTCACTTGAAGCACCGCCGTCACCGGCCGCGGCCGGTGCTCATCGCGCACCCGCGCCGAACGATCTTGCTGCGCCGGACGCAGCAGCAGCGCCTGCCCCCGGCTGCCCGCCGCGGCCACAGTCACGAACCCACCAGCAGCGATACCAACCCGCCCGGCCAGCCGCTTGGGCAGACCCACCCGACGAGCCTGGCTGACCTGCCGCGTCACCATCGGGCCCATACTGCAAATATTATCACTAACGCCATCGCGCGAACACACGAGTAGCGGATCACGGACCCTCAACACGAAGATCGAGGACGGGAGCACTCGGTTGCCGCTCACACATCCGCAAGCCGCACCACGACAAGCCCCACGCCGGGGATCACGGCAAACGCGACGAACACATGTGACCCACGTGCTGAGCTGCGCCCGAACCGCACCGACGGTGACTCAGCCCCGGATAACCCGACAGCATCCGATAGGCGCCGGTGAAGTCGTGGCTGCCGTGACGGATGGGGTGTCGAGGCGTGCGCGGGGAGAGGCGACGACGCCCCAGGAGGGGCCTACGCCCTGGTCCACGAACCGGTGCTGGAACCTCAGGGGCCGTCGTCGCGCGTGCCGGGGGAGTGGACTCGAGACGGACTCGGTGCCGTTCGGCCCATTGCTCCGGTGGTTGATCACGCTCTAGCGTGTTCCGATCATCTTGGGACGGGGCCCGAGGGTCGATCACGCAGGCCATCCAGGAGGCATCGCATGGCCAGACGCGAGGCGCACGGTCGGCAGGGAGTCGACTTCCAGGTCGAGGGCGCCGACTACTTCGAGAGGCGTCAGCTGCGAGGCGGTGTCGCCGGCTGGGTGCTCCTCGCTGGGCTCGGCATCGCCTACGTCATCTCCGGCGACTTCGCCGGCTGGAACTTCGGGCTCGGTCAAGGAGGCTGGGGTGGGCTGCTGATCGCCACCATCCTGATGGCCGTGATGTACCTGTTCATGGTGTTCGGGCTCGCCGAGTTGTCCTCGACGATCTCGACCGCTGGCGGCGGCTACGCGTTCGCCCGCCGGGCGCTCGGGCCGTGGGGCGGTTTCCTCACCGGTACGGCGATCCTCATCGAGTACGCCATCGCTCCCGCCGCGATCGCCAACTTCATCGGCGCCTACGTCAACTCGCTGTTCGGGATCGAAGGCTGGTACGTCTACCTGATCTTCTACGCGCTCTTCATTGGCCTGCACCTCTACGGTGTCGGCGAGGCGCTCAAGGTCATGTTTGTGATCACTGCGGTCGCCGTCCTCGCCCTGGTCGTGTTCGTGGCTGCCGCCATCCCGCAGTTCGACCCGGCCAACCTCACGGACATCCCCGTCACCGACGCGGCGGGAGCGAGCTCGTTCCTGCCCTTCGGGGTGCTCGGAGTCTGGGCCGCGCTGCCCTACGCCATCTGGTTCTTCCTCGCCGTCGAGGGTGTTCCGCTGGCCGCCGAGGAGACGAAGAACCCGGCCAAGGACATGCCCAAGGGCATCATCGGCGCGATGCTGACGCTGATCGTCTTCGCCGCCGCGATCTTGACGGTTGCCCCGGCGGCAGCCGGCGCCGAGGTCCTGCAGGAATCGGGCAACCCGCTGGTGGAGGCGCTCGAGGCGCCGCTGGCGTACGACGGGCAGAACTTCGTCAGCGAGTTCATCAACCTGGTGGGCCTGCTCGGCCTGATCGCGAGCTTCTTCTCGATCATCTACGCCTACTCGCGGCAGACGTTCGCCCTGTCTCGGGCCGGCTATCTGCCGAAGATCCTGTCTATCACCGGCAAGCGCAAGACGCCGTTCCTGGCGCTCATCGTCCCCGGCATCATCGGCTTCGTCATGGCCGTCGTCCAGCAGGGCGACCTGCTCATCCTGGTCGCCGTGTTCGGCGCGACGATCTCCTACATCCTCATGACGCTCTCCCACATCGTGCTTCGTTACCGCGAGCCCGGCCTAGAGCGCCCCTACCGCACCCCCGGCGGCGTGGTGACCACCGGCATCGCGCTGGTGCTCGCGTGCATCGCGCTGATCGCCGGCTTCCTGGTCGATACTCGGGTAGTCGTGATCACGGCCGTCGTCTACGCGGTCGCCGTCGCCTACTTCGGCCTCTACAGCCGCCACCACATCGTGGGTTCGGCACCGGAGGAGGAGTTCGCGATGATCGAGAGCGCTGAGGCCGAGTTGCACTAGCCCAACGTGACGTGGCAGAGCACCACGAGTCCCAGACTTCGGGGGCGTGCCCCAGTCGCCCCTATGCAGGCTGAGAACGGAGAGAGCATGCGCATCGCGCGCGTCATTGGGTCGGCGGTCTCCACGGTGAAGGACCCCACCCTGACTGGCCACAAGCTGCTGCTGGTTCGCCAGGCTGACGAGCAAGACACCCTTACAGGCGCAGTGTTTGTCGCCGTCGACGGCGTCGGGGCGGGCCCCGACGAGCTGGTGATCGTCGCTGAGGGAAGTGCGGCGCGCCACAGTGCCAAGACCGAGGGCCAGCCGGTCGACGCGCTGATCATGGGTATCCTCGACTCGCTCGAGGTCGGAGGCAGCGTGACCTTCCGGAAGAGTTGACCGTGCCGTGCCCGCCGCCCACCGCGAAGTCCTTAGCGTCGGCATCGACGTCGGGACGACGACCACCCAAGTTGTCTTCTCCCGCCTGATGCTCCACGACGTGGCGCGACCCGGGCAGGTGCCACGCATCCAGGTCGACGAGAAGTCGGTGGTCTATAGCAGCGAGGTACACCAGACCCCGCTCAGCGCGCCCGACGAGGTCGACACCGCTGCCCTCACCCGGCTCGTTCGCGAGGAGTACGGACGGGCAGGCGTCGCGCCGAGCAACATCGAGACCGGTGCGGTCATCATCACCGGCGAGACAGCGCGCACCCACAACGCCGACGCCATCCTCCAGGCGCTGTCGGCGGAGGCCGGCGACTTCGTCGTCACGATCGCCGGGCCCAACGCCGAAGCCCAGATCGCCGGACGCGGCTCGGGGGTGGCACGCTGGTCGGCCGAGCATTACGAGCAGGTAACCACGGTCGACGCCGGGGGCGGCACGTCCAACGCCGCCGTCTTCAAGGTGGGTCGGCACCTGGGCTCATCGGCGCTGGCGGTCGGAGGGCGCCAGGTCGAGATGGATGGCAGCGGGCGCATCCACCGCATTGCGCCGCCCGGCCGTTCCATCCTCGAGCATGCGGGGATCAGCCTGGCGGAGGGTCAGACCGCGTCCCTGCCGGAACTGCAGCGGTTCTGCGAGGTTATGGCCGACCTGCTCGTCGACCTGATCACGGGCCGCGAGGTCCGGGTCGGGCGCGGAGTCCAGTTGACCCCGCCGCTGACCGGGACGGAGGCGTCTACGAGCCTGTTCCTCACCGGCGGGATAGGAGCGTGTTACTACTCCCGGCTTCCAGTGGAGACGGTGGGCCAGGTCGCGGCCTACGGCGACGTCGGACCGCTGCTCGCGGACGCTCTCCACCGCAACGACCGGCTGCGCCGGCTCACCGTGCGCCAGCCTCCGGAGACCATGCGCGCAACGGTCCTCGGTGCCGCCGGGCAAACGGTGACACTGAGCGGGTCGACCATCTGGGCCGACCGAGCCCTGCTGCCGCTGCGCAACGTGCCGGTGCTGCGTCCCGCGATGCCCGGACGTGGCGGCGGGCCGCCGTTCAGCGTAGCCGTCGGTGAAGCGCTCGCGCGCTGGGACCTCGATGCCGACTCAATGGTCGCCGTCGTCATCGACCTGCCACAGGAGATGGGTTACGCGGCGCTGACCGCCGTGGCCCAGGAGATCGTGGCCTACCACGACGCCGGGCACAGCGGCCGCCCGCTGGTGCTCGTTATGGCGCAGGACTACGCGCAGGTGCTTGGCCAGACCATCCAGGCGGCCCGCCCCGGCCTCCCACTGCTCGTCATCGACCAGGTTGGCCTGGGCGAGGGTGATTTCATTGACATCGGCGAGCCGATGCTCGATGGTCGGGCGGTGCCGCTGTCGATCAAGACCCTGGTGTTCTATGACTAGCGGCCATGCAGACCCTGCCCCTACTCCGAAGGGTGTTCGCCGATGCGGCTAGCCGTGACACTGTTCGGTCACCACTACGAGTTCCGCGACGTCAAGGACCTCCTGGCTAAGGCGAACGAGGAGAAGTCTGGTGACCAGCTGGCCGGCGTCGCCGCCCGCTCGGCGGCCGAGCGCATGGCCGCCAAGCACGTGCTCGCCGAGGTGAGTCTGGAGACGCTGCGGGCGAACCCGGCCGTGGCCTACGACGAGGACGAGGTCACACGGGTCATCGACGAGGCGGTCAACGAGACGGTCTACGCCGAGATCAAAGGAGTGACAGTCGGGGAGCTGCGCGAGTGGCTGTTGGCCGACACCACGACACCCGAGATGATCCGCCGGGCAGGCAACGGGATGACTGCCGAGATGATCGCCGCCGTCACCAAGCTCATGTCCAACCTCGACCTCATGCTCGCGGCCAGCAAGATCAGGGTCGTGAAGCACTGCGCCAACACGATCGGCCTACCGGGCACGCTTGGCTCCCGCTGCCAGCCCAACCACCCCACTGACTCGGTGGAGGGGATCCGCGCGGAGATATACGAGGGGCTCAGTTTCGGCTCCGGCGACAGCGTGATCGGCATCAACCCCTCCGACGACTCCCTCGGCAGCGTGGCGCGGCTCCTGGAGATGACGCACGAGGTCATCACGCGCTGGGAGATCCCCACCCAGAACTGTGTCCTGGCCCACGTGACCACGCAGATGGAGGCCTTGCAGAAGGGCGCCCCGGCCGGACTCGTGTTCCAGAGCCTCGCCGGGTCGCAGCGCGGGAACGATTCCTTCGGCATCGACGTCGGCATGCTCGACGAGGCCTACGCGCTGGCCAAACGCTACGGCGTGGCCACCGGACCGAACTACATGTACTTCGAGACGGGCCAGGGCTCGGAACTTTCGGCCGACGCCCACCACGGCGCCGACCAGGTCGTCATGGAGGCCCGCTGTTACGGGCTAGCCAAGCGGTACGACCCCTTCCAGCTCAACACCGTCGTCGGGTTCATCGGCCCTGAGTACCTCTACGACTCGACTCAGATCACCCGGGCTGGCCTCGAAGATCATTTTATGGGCAAACTCACCGGCATCTCCATGGGCGCCGACGTCTGCTACACCAACCACGCCCGCTCCACGCAGAACGAGCTGGAGAATTTGGCCGTCCTGCTAGGCGCTGCCGGCGTCAACTACATCATGGGCATTCCGATGGGAGACGACGCGATGCTGAGCTACCAGAGCTCGAGCTACCACGACGCGCCGAGCCTGCGACAGTTGCTCGGGCTGCGGCCGTTGCCGGAGTTCGAGACGTGGATGGAGGGTCTGGGCCTGCTGCGCGACGGCCGGCTCACCGACAGGGCCGGCGACGCATCGTTCTTCCTGGGCCGCTAGGAGCAATGGGCATGGCAGGTACCACGGCAGACGTCACAGCTGCTGACGTGCGAGCAATCGTCGAGGCGGTGCTGGCCGAACTGCGCGCAGCTCCCGACCGCGTGCCTGCGCACGCACCGGCGGCCCGGAGCGCCCCATCAGCTGCAGTGGCCCCGGTGGCCGCGGCGCCCCCGGCGCCTCCCGCGACCCCGGTGCCACCAGCCGCCTCACCGGCGGCGCGGCTGAGTGAGACCGGTCCCGACATCGACCTCGCCGACCCGACGGCGCCCGAGGCGCGCCGACGCATCGGCGTCGAGCAGCCCGCCAATCCGACCGGGCTCGCCAACCTCGTAGCCTCCACGACGGCACGCATCGGCGTGGGACGCGCGGGTCCACGCCCGCGCACGCGCACATCACTGCTGTTCTCTGCCGACCACGCGGTCACCCAGGACGCCATCTTCGGCGACGTGCCAACCGCGCTGCTCGAGCAGTTCGGTCTGTTCACGGTGCAGACACGGGTGAGCACCCAGGACGAGTACCTGTTACGCCCGGACCTCGGCCGGCTGCTCTCGGACGAGGCCAAGGCCACGGTCGCCGAGCGGTGCGCACGAAACCCGCAAGTCCAGGTCGTCGTCGGCGACGGCCTGTCAGCGGCGGCGGTCACGAACAACTTGCCGCAGATCTACCCCGTCATCGAGGAGGGGCTGCGCTCGGCCGGACTGTCGGTCGGAACCCCCTTCTTCGTGCGCTACTGCCGCGTCGGCGTCATCAACGACATCAACGGCATCATCGGCGCCGACGTCGTCGTGCTCCTGATCGGCGAGCGCCCCGGCCTGGGGGTCGCCGACGCCCTCAGCATCTACTCTGGGTGGCGCCCCACCACCGGCAAGACCGACGCGCACCGTGACGTCATCTGCATGATCACCCAGAACGGTGGCACGAACCCGCTCGAGGCCGGCGCGTTCGCGGTCGAACACGTCCGCAACGTAATCGCCCACCAGGCCAGCGGCGTCGAGCTCCGGTTGACCCAGAGTGGGAGCCGATGATGGCCATCCTCGACCCGATCAAGCCTAGGATCCTCGCCACCCGGGTAATCCCCAACGTCGACCGTGCCTTCGCCGGCCGGCTGGGGCTGCGCGACGACCAGCGCAGCCTGGCCGTCATCACCTGCGACATCGACGACAGCCTGTACGCCTCCCTCGACGAGGCCACGAAGAAGGCAGAGGTCGAGGTCGTCTACGCGCACAGCTTCTACGCCGGTTCCGCGCACGCCTCGGGGCCACTCTCCGGCGAGATCATCGGGATCCTCGCCGGCCCTACACCCGCAGAGGTGCGAGCCGGACTGCTCGCCGCCATCGCCTACGCTGAGGATGAGGCGTGGTTCTATGCCGCCGACGAGGCCGGCGAACTCGCCTTCTTCGCCCACCCGATCTCGCGCACCGGCAGTTACCTGAGCAAGGAGGCCGGCGTGGCCGAAGGCACACCACTCGCCTATCTCATCGCCCCGCCGCTCGAGGCCACCTTCGCGCTCGACGCTGCACTCAAGGCCGCCGACGTCGAGCTGAAGGTGTGGTTCGAGCCGCCCTCGGAGACCAACTTCTCTGGCGGGCACCTGGTGGGCACGCAGAGCGCGGTGGTGGCCGCCTGCAACGCCTTTCGCGAAACCGTGCTCGACGTCGCAGCCGTCCCCCGGGAGGTTTGAGGTGGCCGAGCACATCGACGACGACCTGCGGTCGATGCAAGAGGCGCGCCGGCTGGCGCTGGCCGCCCGCGCGGCGCAACGCACGTTCGCGACCACCACCCAGGAACAGGTCGACCGCGTCTGTGCGGCCATGGCCGACGCGGTGTGCCGCGATGCGGCCCGACTCGGGCAACTGGCCCACGACGAGACGGGCTACGGGGTGGCCCGGCACAAGCAGATCAAGATCGAGTTTGCCTCTCGAACGGTTTGGGATTCGATCCGCGACATCCGAACTGTCGGGGTGCTCAGCCGCGACGAGGAACGCCGCACCGTCGAGATCGGCTGGCCGGTGGGTGTGGTCGTCGGGCTCACGCCGTCAACGAACCCGAGCTCCACCGCGGTCTTCAAGGTGCTCATCGCCGTGAAGGCACGCAACGCCGCGATCATCGCGCCCCACCCAGCAGCCAAGGCCTCGACGTACGAAGCTGTACGCCTCATGGCCGAGGCCGGGGAGCGGGCCGGCATGCCGACCGGGCTCGTGTCGTGCATGCGTGAAGTCAGCCTGGCCGGCTCGCAGGAACTCATGCGCCACCACGCAACGTCGCTGATCCTGGCGACCGGCGGCACACCGATGGTGCGGGCTGCGCACAGCACCGGCAAACCCGCCATCGGCGTCGGCCCGGGCAACGTGCCCGCCTACGTCGACCGAAGCGCCGACGTCGCGGCCGCGGCCAGCGCCCTAGTCAACAGCAAGGCCTTCGACTCGTCGGTGATCTGCGCGACCGAGCAGTCTGTCGTCGCCGACGCGCCGATCGCCTCCGCGCTGCGGACCGAGATGCAGCGCCTGGGCGCCTACTGGGTCAGCGACGCGCAGAAATCAGCCCTCGAGCGCACCCTTTTCACACCGGTCGGCGGCATCGACCCACGCGCGGTCGGGAAGACACCGCAACAGCTCGCCGGCCTGGCCGGCATCGACGTCCCGGCGCCGGCTCGAATCCTCGTCGCCGACCTACACACGGTGGGCCGCGACGAACCGCTGAGCGGCGAGAAGCTCACCACCGTGCTCGGCTTCTATGTTGAGGACGGGTGGCGGGCCGGTTGCGAGCGCTCCATCGAGTTGCTGCGCTACGGCGGCGACGGGCACTCCCTGGTGATCCACGCCACCGACGAAGACGTGATCCTCGCTTTCGGCATCGAGAAGCCAGCGTTCCGCATCGTCGTCAACACCTGGGGCACGCTGGGTGCCATCGGCGAGACGACCGGCGTGATGCCCTCGATGACCCTGGCCCCGGGAGGCGTCGGAGGCGCCGTCGTCAGCGACAACATCACCGTGCGTCACGTCCTCAACATCAAGCGAGTGGCCTACCCCCTACACGATCCTCCCGAGGCCGCCTACGAGCACGCCCCCGATGTGCGCGACGCCCCGGTCAGCTCGGCCTCACGGAGCGTTGGCGCCCGAACTTCCGAGCTTGCCGACGACCAGATCGACCGCATGGTGCGCCGTGTCCTCGAAGAGTTGGGGAGCAGATCGTGACCGAGCCCATCCCCCCCGACCAGCCCACTGTCCAACCAAGGCCCCGCCAGCGCTCGCGCCCCCCGCCGGGGGCGTCGCTCACGACGACATCATCGGCACCAATCCCCGCAACCGGCACGGCGACGAGAGGAAATCCAGTGGCGAACCCACAGATGATCGCGCTCGGCATGATCGAGACGCGTGGGCTGGTCGGTTCGATCGAGGCGGCAGACGCAATGGTCAAGGCTGCCAACGTCACGCTGATCGGCAAGGAGCAGATCGGCGGCGGTTACGTGACCGTGATGGTGCGCGGAGACGTGGGTGCGGTGAAGGCCGCGACCGACGCCGGCGCTGCAGCCGCCCAGCGCGTCGGCGAGCTCGTGAGCGTGCACGTGATCCCTCGCCCGCACGGCGACGTCGAGTTCATTCTGCCGGCCCAGAACCCGGGTGCAGGTCCGGCCAAGTGAGCGCTGCCGCTCGCCACTGACACCGGAGGCGTGCCGTGGCCCAACGGGTTATCACCGCCGATGACGTGCTCCGCCTCGCCCGGAACGGGCCAGCGGAGTGCGCCGTCGCCGCGGACGACCTCGTGACGCCGTTAGCGCGCGACGTCGCCCGCGAACGCGGAGTGCAGTTGGTCACCGCAGCGCCCGCCCCGCCGAAGCCGGGCTCCGCACCGCAGGGCCGAACGGCCGGCGCCCCGCGACCTCGGCTGCGGCATGTGCCGAGCGTGAGCACGATGGCGCTCGAGGCGTTCCCGTTCGCCATCGACCGACCCGACATGGACGTGCGGCTGCGCGACGTCGTGACAGCCGAGCACGGCATGCCGATGGCCGCTGGCGTGATGAGTTTGCGTCAAGGCAGCTTCCCGTGGACGTTGGACTACGACGAGGTCGAGTACGTGCTCGAAGGTGAGCTGCACATCACCACCACCGAAGAGCGGGCCGTCGGGAGGCCCGGCGACCTGATAGCTGTGCCAAGGGGCTCGAACATCACCTTCGGCACCCCGTCGTGGACCCGATTCCTGTACGTCACCTACCCCGCCGACTGGGCAGGTGGGGCATGAGCCCGGACTGCCTGGTCGGCTTGGGCGCCGCGATGGCCGCGGCCGATGCGGCTATGGGGGCCGAGCCCCTGGCCGCGCCGCCGCAGCAGTTGCGTGCCGGAGTCGACCTCGGCACGGCTTACACGGTAGTGCTGGCCCTTGATGAGCACGACCGCCCGTTGGCCGGGGCGTGTGAGTTCGCCGACGTCGTCCGCGACGGCGTCGTCACTGACTTCATCGGCGCCATCGACCTGGTGACACGGCTGAAGGCCGATGTCGAGCGGCGCCTCGGAGTGCCCATCCCGGCCGCGTACGGCGCCTACCCGCCGGGGGTTCCGCTCACCGAGGTACAGGCCGTGAAGCACGTCATCGAGGCCGCCGGCATGGAGTGCTCGGGGCTGGTCGACGAGCCCACGGCCGCCAACGCAGTGCTCGGGCTGCGCGATGGCACGGTCGTCGACGTGGGTGGCGGCACCACGGGCATCGCCGTCGTCCGCGACGGACAAGTCGTGCACACCGCCGACGAACCGACCGGCGGAACGCACTTCACGCTCGTGATCGCCGGCGCCCTCGGAATCTCGTTCGAGAAGGCCGAGGCCCGAAAGAAGGATCCGTCGGAGCAGCCGCGGCTCTTCCCTTTGGTGCGCCCCGTCATGGAGAAGATCGCCACGATCGTCGCCCGGCACACCCGCGACTGGCCGGTGTCGCGCGCCTACCTTGTGGGGGGCACCGCCGCGTTCCCCCGTTTCGCAGAGGTCGTGTCGGCCGCCTCCGGGCTCGACGCCGTCGTACCAGCCGCCCCGCTATTCGTCACCCCCCTCGGCATCGCGCGCTCGGCGCCGGTGCTCCCGACCCGTTCCATCCACTGACCCCGACCAAGGAGAGCAACCTGTGGCCGACGACTTCGAGCTCCGGGCGTACTGCTATCTCGACCGGATGCAGCCCCAGTACGCCTCCTTCGTTGGCACGGTGACCCAAGGCGACCTGCCAGTGGAGGGCATGGCCGCCCTCTACGTGGAGATGGCCCCCGGAAACCATGTGTTCCGTGTGGTCGACGTCGCCGTCAAGGCGACCATGGCACGGCCGGGCGCGCAGATCGTCGAGCGGCAGTTCGGCATGTTCGAGCTGCACTCGGAGAGCCAGGCCGAGGTCCTGCAGGCCGGCGAGGCGGCGCTAGGCGAACTGGGCATGCAGGTCGCCTCACGCAAGCGGCCGCAGATCGCATCGATGCAGGTCATCACCAACGTCAGCCCATATCAGTCGCAACTGCTCAACCGGTTCACCCGCGGCATGATGCTCGTGGCCGGGCAGACCATGCTCGTGCTCGAGTGCACACCCGCGGCATACATCAACTTCGCGGCCAACGAGGCCGAGAAGGCCGCACCCGTCAACCTCATGCACGTCGCCTCCGTCGGCGTGTTCGGCCGGCTCTGGATGGCCGGCACGGAAGCCGACATCCTCGCCGCGCGCAACGCGGCCGTCGCAGCACTGGAGAGCATCGATGGGCGCGAATGACGCAGACTTCGATGCGACGCCGTCCCGACGTCGCTTCATCACCCGCCGCCACGTGGAAGACGCTGCCGAGGCCGGCGAACCGATCCGGCTGCGGCCGCGAGACGTCGTCACCGACGAGGCGGCGCAGCGTGCCAGCGACCTCCACGTGCGCATCGAACGCGCAGACCGCAAGGGGCTAGCCGTACCAGCCGGAACATCGGTCCCGGTCGCGAGCGAACAGCTCCGTGCAGCAGTTCGCAGCGCCGTCATCGCCGAACTCGGCCACGAGCCGCACGGGCTCGACGCTGCAATCGACAAGGTGCTCGACGCCCGCGGTCGCCCCTGACCACCACGCCGCCGCGACCGTGGCCCCGGCTCTCGGCCCGGCGGTACGCCCTCGTGAAGACCAGTGTCACGCAGCAGGCTCATCGACTCCTCGCACCTCACCGGGCGGTGGGGCCGGTCATGCTGCCGTGCCGGTAGCTGCGCCAGGTCGACGACGAATGCGAGCGGAGGAGAGCCGCGCATCTGCTCCCGCCCAGCGCGGACGGCCTTCCGGGCGGCAGCGGCGCCGGTGGCCGGCACCCGGTGCCCTCGCACATCGGCGATGCGCCGGCCGGTCATGGCCGTGCCCACAGCAGCTGGGCGAGGGCCTCGCGCCGGCTGGTCGCGGCCGACGAGCGGGACCGCACCCCGTCCTCACGGCGGTTGTTGCGCCAGGTCAGCCAGGACCAGCGCCCGCCGCGCTCGCGCAGCACCGCCCCGACCACACGGTCGGCGAAGCGGAACCCGTCGGGGTGCCTCAACGACCTCCACGGCGGTACGTGGCCGCTGCACCCGGAATCCCCGCCCGCAGCGGGACCAGCTCGAGATCCGCCCACAGGCCGCCGGCGTCGACCTCCACCCGGATCGTGCGCAGCCGGCCCGCCTGCAGCTCCGCCATGCCCCACAAAACTAACAGCAGCCCTTGACACGCGCCTGGGATGTCACAGATCCCTGCTGCGCGGCACCTTCTCTGACCGGATGACCCCGGCCCCGATCCGAGGAGGTCCTCGATGGCCCAGCGCGTCTCGCAACGGCGTCCGCGTCCCCGACTGGCGGATGCGGTGCCGCCGCCGGCGGCGTTGGGCCTGGCGCCGCGGCGGCGGACTCACCTGCGGGACGGCGTAGCGCTGCTGGGGGCGGGTGGTGTCGGCTACGGCGCGCTGTCGCTGGCCGGCCGACCGGGCTGGTCGTTGCCCGCGCTGCTGGTCGGGGTGGGCGTGGGCGTGGTGGTCGTGCTGGCCGGGGAGCGGAGCCGCCGCCGTGACGGCATGGCCGACCGGCTGGTGGAGGCGCTGGCTCCGGGGCTGGGTGTGCGCAGGCTTGACCGGCGGACGGTGCGCCTGCGGCGCTGGACGGTCGGTTGGCCAGGGCGGCCCCGCCGGGTCGTGATCTGCTACGCGCCCGGCGCG
>JBBSQN010000109.1:0-18411 GCA_038257875.1 Mycobacteriales bacterium | reverse complement strand
TTGGCACCTCGATGTCGGCTCGTCGCATCCTGGGGCTGGAGTAGGTCCCAAGGGTTGGGCTGTTCGCCCATTAAAGCGGCACGCGAGCTGGGTTTAGAACGTCGTGAGACAGTTCGGTCCCTATCCGCCGCGCGCGTAGGAGACTTGCGGAAGGCTGTCCCTAGTACGAGAGGACCGGGACGGACGAACCTCTGGTGTGCCAGTTGTCCCGCCAGGGGCATGGCTGGTTGGCTATGTTCGGAAGGGATAACCGCTGAAGGCATCTAAGCGGGAAGCTCGTTCCTAGATGAGGTCTCCCACCACCTTGCGTGGTTAAGGCCCCCTATAGACGATGGGGTTGATAGGCCAGAGATGGAAGCCCTGTGAGGGGTGGAGTCGACTGGTACTAATAGGCCGAGGGCTTGTCCATGACACGTTGTTCGCATCCACTGTGTGACCCTGAGCACACGACCATACCCCTTTTGGCTGGGGTGGTCGTGGTGTGTGGGTGATGGTTTGTCTAATTCGATAGTGTTGTCGGTGGTTATGGCGGAGGGGGAACGCCCGGTCCCATCCCGAACCCGGAAGCTAAGCCCTCCAGCGCCGATGGTACTGCACCCGCCAGGGTGTGGGAGAGTAGGTCGCCGCCGACATCAAACCTCATTCGTGGGCCCCCACCGGTCGGTGGGGGCCCACTTTTTTCTTCTGGCAAGGCCACGCCAGGCCGGTTGTCCACATCGCCCTCGAGCTGTCCACAGATCTACGGTGGCTCTGGCCCACGGCAAGCCGCTGCCGCACTCTCGACCTCGCGAGATCCATCACTCAGCGAGGAGAGCACCGATGTACGAGACCCACCTGACGATCGTCGGCACCCTGATCACGGTGGTCGGCAAGCGACGCTTGCCCGATGGCACCACCGTCGTGAGCTTTCGGGTGGCCAGCAACGAGCGGCGTTACGACCAGGCCACCGAGACCTGGACCGACGGCGACACGCTCTACGTCACGGTCACGTGCTGGCGCAAGCTCGCCGAGAACGTGCACGCGTCGCTCGTCGTCGGTGATCCGATCATCGTGCGCGGCAGGCTCGTCAGCCGCAGCTACGACAAGGACGGCCGGCGCCACATGGTCACGGAGATGCAAGCCAGCGCCGTGGGCCCCGACCTCGCGCGGTCCACCGCCGTGGTCAGCCGCACCAAGCGTGGCGACACGCCTGCGGCGAGCCCGTCGGCGACGGACTCCGACGCCGCGCTCGACGCCCCGGTTGCTGCGGAGTTCGAGCGCGACGACCCGTGGGGGTCCGAGTCTCGAGAGTCGGACCGACCATCGGATGGCCGAGATGTCGAGGACCGCGACGCGGTCGTCGAGGCGCGCGTCGCGGTCTAGACGGTCAGAACTACCATCGTCGTCGTGGCGGAGTTCATCTACAGCATGCAGAAGATCCGGAAGGCCCACGGCGACAAGGTCATCCTTGACGACGTGACGTTGAACTTCCTGCCGGGGGCGAAGATCGGTGTCGTCGGTCCGAACGGCGCCGGCAAGTCTACCGTCCTGAAGATCATGGCCGGTCTGGAGCAGCCCAACAACGGCGACGCGCTACTGGCGCCAGGTGCCACCGTCGGCATCCTGGAGCAGGAGCCGTCGCTCGACGAGGAGAAGACGGTCCTCGGCAACGTCGAGGAGGGGCTCGGTGAGATCAAGCAGCAGCTCGACCGGTACAACGCGATCGCCGAGAAGATGGGCGAGGGCGAGTACTCCGATGAGCTGATGGAGGAGATGGGGCAGCTCCAGGAGATCCTGGACCACAACGACGCCTGGGAGCTGGACTCCCAGCTCGATCAGGCGATGGACGCCCTGCGGTGCCCGCCGGCGGACGCTCCGGTCCCCCAGCTCTCGGGGGGTGAGCGTCGCCGGGTGGCGCTGTGCAGGCTGTTGCTCAGCAAGCCCGACCTGCTGCTGCTCGACGAACCCACCAACCACCTCGACGCGGAGAGCGTGCTGTGGCTGGAACAGCATCTCGCGAGCTACGCCGGTGCGATCCTCGCGGTCACCCACGACCGCTACTTCCTCGACAACGTGGCCCGGTGGATCCTCGAGCTCGACCGCGGGCGGGCCTATCCCTACGAGGGCAACTACTCGGTCTATCTGGAGAAGAAGGCCGAGCGGGTCGGCGTACAGGGCCGCAAGGACGCCAAGCTGGCGAAACGGCTGACCGACGAGCTGGCATGGGTGCGGTCCGGCGCCAAGGCCCGGCAGGCCAAGAGCCGCGCTCGGCTGCAGCGCTACGAGGAGATGGCCACCGAGGCCGAGCGGCATCGCAAGCTGGACTTCGAGGAGATCCAGATCCCGCCGGGTCCACGGCTGGGTAACGTCGTGGTCGAGGTCGACCACTTCGACAAGGGTTTCGACGGTCGGGTCCTGATCAAGGATCTGTCGTTCTCCCTGCCGCGCAACGGTATCGTCGGCGTGATCGGCCCCAACGGCGTCGGCAAGACCACGTTGTTCAAGACGATCGTCGGGTTGGAGGAGCCGGACTCCGGCAACGTTCGGATCGGGGACACGGTGCGGCTGTCCTACGTCGACCAGAACCGCGCCGGGATCGACCCGAAGAAGAACGTGTGGGAAGTGGTCTCCGATGGGCTCGACCACATCAAGGTCGGGCAGGTCGAGATGCCGTCGCGGGCCTACGTCGCGGCGTTCGGCTTCAAAGGACCGGACCAGCAGAAGCCGGCCGGTGTGCTCTCCGGTGGTGAACGTAACCGGCTGAACCTGGCGCTCACCCTCAAACTGGGTGGCAACCTGATCCTGCTCGACGAGCCCACCAACGACCTGGACGTCGAGACCCTGTCCTCGCTGGAGAACGCGCTCGAGCAGTTCCCCGGCTGCGCCGTGGTCATCTCCCACGACCGGTGGTTCCTGGACCGCGTGGTCACCCACATCCTCGCTTGGGAGGGTACTGAGGAGAACCCGGCGTCGTGGTTCTGGTTCGAGGGCAACTTCGAGGCATACGAGACGAACAAAGTCGAGCGGCTCGGGACGGAGGCCGCGCGTCCGCACCGGGTGATCCATCGTAAGCTCACCCGCAGATGAGCGGGATGTCCTCCCCCGTCGGTGATCACGATGGGCACCGTTGCGGGGAGTCGGCATACATCGGGAGGTCAGGTGGGGTCGACGCGCGGCGGGGTCGGGTTCCCTGACGAGGCCATGAGGTCCGGCACGGCCGACCTGCTTGCAGCAGCTGCCTCGCTGCGGTGGGCCCGGCCGGATCTGACGGCCGCCCTCGCCGACCACACGCTGGACGCCGCAGCCGCCGACTGCGATCGGGATCGCTGGCTGGCCGCCGCGGGCTGGGCCGTGCATGCGCGGTCCGCGACCGGTGACGGCCGTGAGGTGGCCTCGGAGGTGCTCGACGGGCTGGTGCGGTGGGGGACGGCACCGCTGGCCGGGGCGGCCGCGTACCGGCTGCGGGTGGAGCTGGCTGTCGTCGCGGTGGAAGTCGGGGCGGTGGACGCGGCTCGAATGCTGCTGGAACCGGTCGTGGCCGGGTACGTCTCGCCCGAGCTCCGAGCCGACATGTTCTGTGCGCTGGCCCGGTGTGCAGTCGAGGATGCGCCGGGCGAGGTCGCTGTGGCACTGCGCAGCGCCGAGGCGGCGTGGACCGAGGCCGGCTCCCCCAGTGACATCGGGGTGTCGGTTGTCGCCCTCGTTGCCGCTGCGGCCCAGCGCCGGGCCGGATGCGTCGATGCCGCCATCGACCGGGCGGCTGACGGTCTCGCGCGGCTCGACCGGGCTCAGGGACGACCGGTTGCTGCCGGAACCCCGTCCGGCTACGTCGCGGCGGCGCTCGCCGCGGAGTGGATCTCAGCGCTGCTCGATGCGGGACGGATAGACGAGGCCCGGGAGGGTTGCGTTCCGCTCACGTTACGGCTCACCGAACCGATCCGACCCAGCCGGCAGCTGGCTCGGCTCCGGCTCACGATGGTCCGCGTCGGCGCGACCGGGGCGAGTTCGCAGCGCACCGTGGCCGCGCTCGAACGGGCGGCCCGGGACGCTGCCGACAGCGATGCTCCCGACCTGGAGTCGCTGTGCCGTTCGGCGCTCGGTGCCCTGCACGAGGAGGCGGGCCGGTTGGACGCGGCGATCGAGGCGCTCCGTCTGGGAGTCCTTGCCGGTCGCCGCGACCGCGCCCGCGACGACCGCTTCCGTGCCGCACTCGCTACCGTGGCGCCAACCGGCTCGGTCGCCGGTCTTCCCGGCAGAGCGGCCCGGCCTGCTGGCCGTCGTGCTGATCCCCGATCGCCGGGGGAGCGTGACCCCGAGTGTGGCAGGGAACCCGTACGAGGCGATGTCCGGCGCGCTCCCGAGGCTCCCGCTGTTGAACGCCAGGACGCCGAGCCCGTGGTGGCGTCGAGCGAGTCGCCGACCCCGACTACCCCGGAGCCTGGCGGCGTTGACGCCGAGGGATGCGTCGTCGCCATCGACGTCGCCCACGACCAGACGCTGCCGGTGCTGCTCACCGGACTCGAGCTCGAGGACGACCTGCCGGGTACGCAGCTGCGGGCGGCGGTGCACGATGCGGCAGGCCCCGTCGGAGACCAGCTCCTGCACCGTCTCGACCACGCGCAGGCTGGCCAGCACGACGCTGAACCCGCGACTGTCCTGCGTGTACCCACGCAACACGATCAGTGCGCCGTCCCGGGATCGGACGACGCCGCTGAGCAGGCCACGGTGCCCGACGCAGCTAGTGAGCTCGGGCCAGAACCCGCGCCGGACCCGGCCGCCGCCCCGACTGGGCGGCACGACGCGGCAGGTCGTACCCCGTTCCAGGTGCAGGGGTTGGAGGTCCGTCCCGGCAGCGGTGGCAGGCGGCACCGCTGCGGCTCCGAGAATAGGCCGCCGGCGGAGGAGCCGGTGCCAGCTGAGCCCGTGTCCACCGAGCCTGTATCCACCGACGAGCTGAGCCTCGCCGAGCTCCTCGCCGGTGCACTTGCCGCCTACCGGGGCATCTGAGTGACGGTTGTGTCGGATGGTGCGCGGTCCGACGGCGACGCCGGCGGCCGGACTAGGGTGAGGGTCGACGGTCGCCCACGACGTGGCCGCGGAAAACCCATGGTGGTCGCCCCGACGAGTCCCGGAGCTGCATGTGACGAGCCGGACCCGTGAGCTGGCAGCGGAGCCCGCGCAGGACCTCGATCTGGCTGCCCTGGCTGCGCTGTACGCGCGCCACGCTCCCGGCCTGGAGAGGATGACCGGTGACCACTGGTCGGTGCTGCTGGCCGCCGCCCGCGCACACCTGCGACTCGCCGGGCAGCGGGCAGCGGGAGAGCCGCTGATCCGGGTGCGGGATCCCGAGCCCGGCGCTGTCGAGGGGCCCGATTATGCTACGGCGCGGCCCGGGCCGGTGGTGGAGATCGTCACCGATGACATGCCCTTCCTGGTGGAGTTCCTGCTGGCCGCGGTTGCCCGCGCCGGCGGCGACGTGCGACATGTGATCCACCCGATCGTCGTCGTGCGGCGCGCCGCGACCGGCCAGCTGGTCACGGTGCTCACCGGTGCCGACCCGGCCGCGCCACCATCCGACGCGCTCGTCGAGTCGTGGATCCACCTCGACCTCGTTCCCTCCGCGACGACGACCGCCGACCTGGAGCGTGAGCTCAGCCACGTGCTGCGCGAGGTCCGCGAGGTGGTCGAGGACGCCACATCGATGGTGCGCACGGCCCGGGAGCTCGCCGACATGCTGCCCATCCGGCCCGCGGCTCCCGGGGGCACCCACCCGGCCGACGTCGCGCGGTTGCTGCGCTGGCTGGCCGACGGGCACCTCACGTTCCTCGGCTACCGCTACTACGCCGCCGTGTCAGCTGACACCGCGGAGTTGCACGTCGACCCGGTGTCCGGCCTGGGCGTGCTGCGTCGCGGCTCGGGCATCGCATCGACGTTCGCACCGAGCGGCGAGAGGGTCGACGGCGCGCGTGACCTGCTCGTCGTCACCCGGGCCAGCGCACCCAGCCCACTGCACTCGGCGCACCCGTACTACGTCGCCGTCGCGACTATGGACGCTGCCGGCCGGCTCCTCGGCGAGCATCGGTTCCTGGGTTCGCTGACGGTGCCAGCGTTGCACGAGAGCATTCTCGACATCCCGGTCATCGACCGCCGAGTGCGCGCCGCCATCCACCGAGCGGGGTTCCCGCTGGAGTCCTACTCCGGCCAGCAGATGCTCGATGTCCTCTCCGGACTACCCCGCGAGGAGCTGTTCGGCGCCGACGAGCAGCGCCTGCACGACACCGCCGTCGGCGTGCTCGCCGTGGCGGGGCGGCACGGGGTTCGGCTGTTCCTGCGTCCCGATCCGTACCACAGGTTCCTGTCCTGCCTGGTGTACCTGCCCCGCGACGAGTACACGTCGTCGTCCCGGCTGGCCATGGCCGACGTGCTCGTGCGCCGCCTCGGCGGGCGCTCGGTGGAGCACACCGCGCGGCTGTCGGAGTCCAGCCTGGCGCTGGTGCACTTCACCGTGCACGCCGACGCCGACGCCGTGGGCTTCGGCGACGTCGACGTGAACGCGTTGCAGGCCGAGCTCACCGAGGCCGTCCGAACCTGGGACGAGAGGCTGCTGGCGGGATCCGACGTCGTGGGGGTCGCCGCACTGTTGCCCGGCGTTCCGGCGGCGTACAAAGCTGCCGTCGCACCGGAACACGCCGTCGAGGACCTGCGCAGGATCGCCGCGCTCACCGGGCCCGGCGACTTCGACGTGCGGCTGCACCCGGCGTCCGGCGCGGGCGATCGCCGGTTCACCCTCTATCTCGCCGGCGCACCCGCCACCCTGACCGGGGTGCTTCCGCTGCTGCAGCAGCTGGGCGTGGACGTGCTCGACGAGCGTCCGTCGGAGTTCGTTCGCGCCGACGGGCTGCACTGCTGGCTCTACGACTTCGGCCTGCGGCTCGACGACACCACCCGCGCCGCGATCGTGGGGCGCGCCGAGGCGGCCGTCGAGAGCGGGTTCTGCTCGGCGTTTCGGGCCGCCTGGTGCGGCGACGCCGAGACCGACCGGTTCTCCGCGCTCGTGCTGCGGGCCGGGCTCGCGTGGCGGGAGATCGCGGTGCTGCGCGCGTACGCCCGCTACGCCCGCCAGCTCGGCAGCCCCTACGCGCCGCAGTACATGGCGAACACGCTGCTCGCGCTGCCCGACGTCGCCCGCGGCCTGCTGGCGCTGTTCCGGGCGCGGTTCGACCCGGCCGTCGCGGACCGGGAGACGGCCACCGTCGCGGCCCTCGCACAGGTCCGCGACCTGATCGACGCCGTCACCGGCCTCGACGCCGACCGTATCCTCCGCGGCTTCCTGGCAATGATCACTGCGACGTTGCGCACGAACTGGTTCCGCGGGCGCCCGTACTTCTCGTTCAAGATTGATCCGACGGCCGTGCCGGACATGCCCGTGCCGCGGCCGATGTTCGAGATCTTCGTGTACTCGCCGCGGGTGGAGGGCGTGCACCTGCGGTTCGGCCCCGTCGCGCGCGGCGGCCTGCGGTACTCCGATCGGCCGCAGGACTACCGCACCGAGATCCTCGGGCTGGTCAAGACCCAAGCCGTCAAGAACGCGGTGATCGTGCCCGTCGGGGCCAAGGGCGGCTTCGTGGTGCGCCGCGCCGACGCCGGCCCCGACGAGGTCGACTACTGCTATCGCATGTTCGTCTCGGGGCTGCTGGAGGTCACCGACAACCTCGTAGCCACAGCCGACGCCACGATGGCCGTCGCGGCGCCGCCCGAGGTCGTCCGGCACGACGGGGACGACTCCTACCTGGTGGTCGCGGCGGACAAGGGCACGGCGAGGTTCTCCGACACCGCCAACGAGGTCGCCGCGTCCTACGGCTTCTGGCTCGGTGACGCGTTCGCCTCCGGTGGCTCGGTCGGCTACGACCACAAGGCGATGGGGATCACCGCGAAAGGCGCGTGGGAGAGCGTCAAACGGCACTTCCACGAGCTGGGTATCGACACCCAGCGCCAGGGGTTCACCGTCGTCGGGGTGGGGGACATGTCCGGGGACGTGTTCGGGAACGGCATGCTGGCCTCGCGCCACATCCGGCTGGTCGCGGTGTTCGACCACCGGCACGTATTCCTCGACCCGACCCCGGACGCGGCGCGCAGCTTCGCCGAGCGGGAGCGGCTGTTCGCGCTGCCCGGGTCGTCCTGGGACGACTACGACCGTTCGGTGCTCAGCCCGGGTGGGGGGGTGTGGCCGCGGACGGCGAAGTCGGTGCCGATCGGGCCGGAGATCCGGACCGCGCTCGGCCTGGCTGACGATGTGACCTCGCTGAGCCCCCCGGAGCTGATCGCGGCGATCCTGCGCGCGCCGGCAGATCTGCTCTGGAACGGCGGGATCGGCACCTACGTCAAGGCATCCGAGGAGTCGCACGCCGATGTGGGGGACAAGGCCAACGACGACGTCCGGGTCGATGGCGCGCAGCTGCGCGTCATGGTCGTCGGCGAGGGCGGCAACCTCGGGCTGACCCAGCGTGGGCGGATCGAGTTCGCCCGCCGCGGCGGAAAGATCAACACTGATGCGATCGACAACTCCGCGGGCGTGGACTGCTCCGACCACGAGGTCAACATCAAGATCCTGCTCGACCGGCTGGTGGCCGAGGGCGAGCTGAACCGTGCCGGACGCAACGCGTTGCTCGCGTCGATGACCGACGAGGTGGCCGAGCTCGTCCTGGCCGACAACCGCGACCAGAACGCGGTACTGGGTATCGCCCGGGCGCACGCACCCGCTATGGCGAACGTGCACCGCAGGCTCGTGGCCGACCTGGTCGCCCGCCGCGGGCTGGACCGGGAGCTGGAGGTGCTGCCCGAGGACGCGGGCTTCGCCGTGCGCGAGGCCGCCGGTCTCGGCCTGACCAGCCCCGAGCTCGCCACCCTGCTCGCGCACACCAAGCTCGACCTCACCGCGCAGGTGCTGGCCACCGACCTTCCCGACGCTGCGGCGTTCGCCGCCCGGCTGCCCGACTACTTCCCGCATCCGCTCCGCGAGCGGTTCGCCGCGGCGATCACCAGACACCCGCTGCGCCGGGAGATCGTCACGACGTTGCTGGTCAACGAGATGGTCGACGGCGCCGGGATGACCTATGCGTTCCGGCTCGGTGAGGAGCTGTCGGCGGGGCCGACCGACGCGGTGCGGGCCTACGCCGTGACCACCGCGGTGTTCGACCTTCCGCTGCTGCGCGACGAGCTGGCCGCCCCGGACATCCCCACGGCGGTGTCCGACGCGATCGTGCTGGAGTCGCGCCGGCTGCTCGACCGGGCCTCGCGGTGGTTCCTCACCAACCGGCCGCAGCCCCTCGCCGTCGGCGCCGAGACGGCCCGCTTCGCCGGCACCGTCCGGGCCCTGCGGGCGCAGCTGCCGCGGCTGCTGCGAGGTCGGGAGCTCGCCGCCGTCGAGCGCTACGCCGCGCAGCTGCGATCGGGCGGGCTCGGCGCGGCGTGCGCGCTGCAGTCGGCGGCGCTGGTGTACGGCTACGGGCTGCTCGACGTCGTCGAGCTGACGGAGCTGGCCGAGCGCGACAGCGAGCCGCGCGAGCCGGGCGAGGTCGCGGCGCTGTACTACGGGCTGTCCGAGCACCTGGGAATCGACCTGGCGCTCACCTCGGTGAGCGCGCTGGAGCGCGGGGATCGCTGGCACGCGCTGGCCCGGCTCGCGCTGCGCGACGACCTGTACGGGGCGCTGCGCGCGATCACCCTCGACGTGCTCCGCGAGGCCGCGCCGGGGACCCCGGTGGAGGTGGCCATCACCCAGTGGGAGCGGTCGAACGCCTCGCGTCTGGTGCGGGCGCGGGCGGCGCTGCACGAGGTGGCGGCCGCGGGGCAGCTCGACCTGACCACCCTGTCGGTGGTGTCGCGCCAGCTCCGGGGGCTGGCCCGGTAGTGGCTCGTTTCGTCGCGCAGGTGCCCCTGCGCTGGACCGATCAGGACTCCTACCAGCACGTCAACCACGCTCGTGCGGTGACGCTGCTGGAGGAGGCCCGGATCGGGCTGCTCTTCGGCGTGGCAGCCGCGGACGGGATCACCGGGTTCGCCGGCGGGCTGCTCGTCGCCGGGCTGGGGGTGGACTACCGTCGCCAGATCCCGTACCGGCCGCACCCGTTGCGCGTGTCGATGTGGATCGAGGAGGTGCGCGCCGCGTCGTTCCGGATCTCCTACGAGATGCACGACGGGCCCGCCGAGACCGATCCGGTCGCGGTCACGGCGTGGACCCGGATGACCACGTTCGACCTCGACGCGCAGCGACCCCGGCGGCTCGCGGGTGACGAGCGCGCGTTCCTCGGACGGTGGGGCGCATAACTGCCTGTGCGCGGAAATCACCGCTATAGCGGCGGTTTCCGCGCACGAGCTCATGTCAACCAGGCGGCGGTGTTCGGGGGGAGCTGGTCGCCGTCGAGCGGGCCGCTGGACAGCAGCACGTCACCCGGCGGCAGCGGGACGGCTCCGTCAGAGCCGTTGAGGACGCACACGAGCGTCGAGCCGTCGCGGCGGAACGTCAGGCAACCCTGCGGGGCGCCGAACCACTCCAGGCCCCGCCCGTCGCCTCCCGAGTGGGATTTGCGCAGCTCCAGTGCTTGCCGGACCAGCGAGAACATCGATGCGGTGTCCTCCAGCTGGTCGGCGACCGTGAGCTCGCCGTACTCCGGCGGGATCGGCAGCCAGGGCTCGCCGCTGGTGAACCCGTACCCGGGCAGTTCACCCTCCCACGGCACCGGCACGCGGTACCCGTCGCGCCCGCGGTCGGTATGCCCGGAGCGCTCCCACACCGGGTCCTGCAGCACGGCATCGGGCAGCTCGACGTCGGGCAGGCCCAGCTCCTCGCCGTTGTAGAGGTAGACCGCGCCGGGGAGCGCGAGCTCCACCAGCGCCATCGCCCGCGCCCGCGCCCGTCCGACCGCGCCGCCACCGTAGCGGGTGACCGGGCGGGAGACGTCGTGGTTGGACAACGTCCAGGTGGGCAGCGCGCCCACCTCCGCCACCGCGGCGAGCGAGTGCTCGATGGCCTCTCGCACCGCGACGGCCTCGAACGGGACCTGCACGAGCCGGAAGTTGAAGCCCATATGCAACTCGTCGGGGCGCACGTACTGGGCGAACCGCTCGTCGTCGGAGACCCAGACCTCGCCGATCGCCATCCGGTCCGGGTAGCTATCGATCACCGAACGGATCATGCGGTGCACGTCGTGGACGCCGTCGTCGTCGAAGCGCGGGTCGTCATCGGAGTCCGCGAGCAGCATCGACTCCTGGTTGGCCGCGTCGGGCAAGCCTGCAGGCTTGCTCATGCCGTGCGCGACGTCGACGCGGAAGCCGTCGACGCCGCGGTCCAGCCAGAACCGCAGCGTCTTCTCCAGGTCGGCCCACACCTCGGGGTTGGTCCAGTTCAGGTCCGGCTGCTCGGCGGCGAACAGGTGCAGGTACCACTCGCCGGGAGTGCCGTCGGGGTTCGGCACGCGGGTCCAGGCCGGGCCGCCGAACACGCTCGTCCAGTTGTTCGGAGGTTCGGCGCCGTCGGGGCCGCGGCCGGGCCGGAAGTGGTAACGCGCCCGTTCGGGACTTCCGGGACCCGAGTCGAGTGCCGCGCGGAACCATTCGTGCGCACTCGAGGTGTGGTTGGGCACCAGGTCGACCGTGACGCGCAGGCCGTGCCCGTGGGCGGCGGCGACGAGCGCGTCGAACGCGTCCAGGTCGCCGAACACCGGGTCGACGTCGCGTGGGTCGGCTACGTCGTAGCCGTGGTCGGCCATCGGGGAGGGGTAGAACGGCGTCAACCACAGCCCGTCGACACCCAGCAGCTCCAGATAGCCCAGCCGGGACCGGACGCCCTCCAGGTCGCCGACGCCATCACCGTCGGCATCGGAGAAGGACCGGACATAGACCTGGTACACCACGGCATCGCCCCACCACTGCACAGGGGAGATCTTGCCAAAACCGTCCGGGGGACGAACAAGACCCCTCCGTGACCGGTGTCGGGAGTCGATGTGCTCGATCGGTGGACCTCTTCACAAGTCGGAGTTGACCATGCTGGCGGCGGCGTAGGTCAGGTACTGCCACAGCTGCGCGCGGTGCGCGTCGTCGAGCTCCGCCTCGTCCACGGCGATGCGCATGCAGTGCAGCCACGCGTCGCGCTCGATCGGGCCGATCCGGAACGGCGCGTGGCGCATCCGCAGCCGCGGATGCCCGCGCTGGTCGGAGTAGGTCCGCGGGCCGCCCCAGTACTGTTCGAGGAACATCCGCAGCCGCTGCTCGGCGGGGCCGAGGTCCTCATCGGGGTAGAGCGGGCGCAGCACCTCGTCCTCGGCGACCTGCTGGTAGAAGCGGGCGACGATCTTCTCGAAGACCGGGGCGCCGCCGACGTCGGCGTAGAAGTTCTGGGGCTCGGACACGGCTCCATCATCCCTGTTCCCGGCTCACGGCATCGAGGCCTGGCCCATCGTCGCGCCCGCGCCGGGGAACAGCATCGGGCGCGGCACCCCGGCGTCGTCGAAGGCGTCGGTGATCGCGGCGTTGAGGGCGCGCTGCACGGCGAACTGCCTGCCGGGGCTGACCCGCACGGTCAGTCGCAGCGTGACGCCCTCCGGGGCCACCCGTTCCACGCCCAGCACCTCCGGTGCCGCCAGCACGGCGTCGGCGAGATCCGCCTCGGCGACCCGCTCCGCGGCGACGCGCCCGGCGAGGCCGGTGGCGTCGGCGATGTCGGCGCTGTGCGCGACCGGGAGGTCCACCACCGCGACGGCGTAGCCCTGGCTCTTGTTCCCGACGCGTAGGATCTCGCCGTTGCGCACGTACCAGACGGTGCCGTTGATGTCGCGCAACGTGGTGATCCGCAGCCCGACCGCCTCGACCACGCCGGTCGCCTCGCCGAGGTCGACGATGTCGCCGATGCCGTACTGGTCCTCCAGCAGCATGAACACGCCGGACAGGAAGTCGCGCACGAGGTTCTGCGCGCCGAACCCCAGCGCGACGCCGAGGATGCCCGCCGAGGCCAAAATCGGGGCCAGCGCCACGCCGAACTCGCCCAGTATCATGATCGAGGCGATCCCCAGCACGACCGTCGAGCTGAGCGAGCGCAGCACCGAGCCCATGGTGCGGGCGCGTTGGGCGCGTCGCCGGGGCACCGGGTTGGTGCCGTCATCCACCCGTAGCCGCGGTGAGCGGCTCACCAGCCGGGACACCCGCGAGCTGGTGGCACCGTTGATGATCTTGTTGATCGCCCGGTGCAGCAGGTAACGCACGAGCAGCGCCAGCACGACGATCAGTGTGATCGACACGGTCGTGGAGACGATCGTGTCCGCCGAGCGGGCCAGGAAGTCGTTGTTGGTCCACTGGTAGAACCGCGCGCACCAGCTACCCGCGTCGTCGGCGCAGTCCGGGCGCGCCGCCAGCAGCCCGTCGGTCATGAGAGCTCCAATCCGGTGTGCGCGGCCAGGAAGGCCAGCTCGTCGACCAACAGCGACACCGTCCGCGAGACCGACCGGGCGCTGTGCCCCACCTCGGTCTCCCGCCGGAGCAGCACCGGCCGGGTACGCGGGTCGCCGGTGGTCGCGTGTTGCAGCGCCGCGCACATCTTGCGGGCGTGCAGCGGATCCACCCGGGTGTCGGACTCGAAGACGGTGAACAGCACCGCCGGGTACTCGGTGCCCTTCTCGACGTGGTGGTACGGCGAGTAGGACAGCAGCCAGCCCAGCTGCTCCGGATCGGCCGCCGTGCCGTACTCGTCGTTCCAGGTGCGGCCGAGCGAAAACTCCTCGTAGCGCACCATGTCCAGCAGCGGTGCCGAGCACACAGCGGCCCGGTAGAGCTGCGGGCGCTGGGTGATCGCGGCGCCGACGAGCAGACCGCCGTTCGAACCGCCCATGATCGCGAGCCGGTCGGCGGCGGTGTCCCCGGCGTCGATCAGCGCGGTGGCCGCCGCGTGCAGGTCGTCGAAGACGCGTTGCTTGTGGGCGCGGGTGCCGGCGAGGTGCCAGGCCAGGCCCTCCTCGCCGCCACCGCGCAACGAGACCAGCGCGTACACCCCGCCCGCGGCCGCCCAGGCCAGCGCCGTCGCGGTGTACGCGGGCTGGTAGCTGATCCCGAACCCGCCGTAGCCGGTGACCAGAGCGGGGCGGGCGCGCGCCTCGCCGTCGGGTGTGATCACGAACATACGGACCGTCGTGCCGTCGGCGGAGGTGAACGCGCGTTGCTCGGTCCGCACGGCGGGCACCGGAGCCGTGCCCGGCGCGGGCGTCTCGAGGACGGTCGCGCCGGTGGCGAGGTCGAAGCGGTACACCTGCGACGGGGTGACCAGGTCGGTCCAGCCGACCCACACCCGGCCGGCCTGCTCCGGCGTGTCGGCGTCGGCGACGGACAGCCCGGGGAGCGACCCGGGGCCGGGCAGCGGCACGGTACCCCGCGGCGCGCCGTCGGCGGCGGCGTGCCGCGTCAGCTCGGCGACGGCGTGTCGGGTGCGGGCGAGCACCAGCAGCGCGGCGTCCGGGCTCGTCTCGGTGCCGGCGACGCCCGTGGGCTCCAGCCTGCGGACCGCTTGCAGCACCGACTCCGGGTCCTGTGCCACCAGCTCGCGCCAGTGCTCGCGTCCGGGCGTGCGCGGATCGGTCACGGCGAGTCGGTACCGTGGTGCGCCGTCGGTGGTGTGCAGGTACAGCAGGCCGTCGCGGTCCACCCAGGCGTTGCACCGCACGTCGTCGGCCTGGGTGAGGATCGGGGTCAGCGCGGGGACCGGCCCGGCACCCAGCTCGGCGATCCACACGCTGTCGCGCGGTGCGGTCCCGATGTTGCCGGTGACCAGCAGCCAGCGCCCGTCCCGGGAAACCTGTACCCGGAAGTAGTTGTGCCCGGCGTAGAGCCCCGGGCCGTCGATCAACTGGTCGGACTCCGGTGGGGTGCCGATGCGGTGGAGCCAGACGCGGCGGTGGAAGTCCTGCTCGCCCGGCGGTGCCTCGTCCTCGGCGACCATTCGGACGTAGACAAGCTCGCGTCCGCCGGGCAGCCAGGCCAGGTCGGAGTAGCGGCAGCGGTCGATGGGCGCCTCGAGCGCCGCGCCGGTGGTGACGTCGAGGACGTGCTGCACCGAGTGCTCGTCACCGCCGACGGACAGCTGGTAGGCCAGCTGACGGCCTTCCCAGTCGGGCGCCCACAAGTCGATCGTGGTGAGCCCGGTCGGGTCGAGCGCCATGGGGTCGAGCAGCACCCGGTCGGTGCCGTCGGGCTCGCGCACGTGCAGCACCGTGTGCTCCTGCCCGGGCTCGCGGCGCGTGAAGAAGGCGCGCCCCGCGCGCCACAGCGGGGCCGACACCGAGCCGGCCGATATCAGCTCGCTCAGCGTCGCGGCCAGGCCGTCGCGACCCGGCAGGGCGTCGAGGTGATCACGGGCCAGCACGTCCTGCGCCGCCGACCAGGTGCGCGTGCGCGGGTCGGTCGGATCCTCCAGCCAGCGGTACGGATCGGCGACGCGGTGGCCGTGCAGATCCTCGACGAGGTTGAGCCGTTCGGCGTCGGGGTAGGTCGGGTGCGGGGCGTCCACGTGGCCCGAGGCTACGTCACCCGGGTCAGTAGTCTCCGCCCCCTCCGCCCAGCTCCGGCAACCGCTCGCGTGCATACGCCCGCACCTTCTCGACCTGCACGTTCGAGGTTGTCGACGGCTTGCCCACGGGTAGCTCCGCCGTCGAACAGCCGGACACCGATGATCGTCGTCACCGACTCATCCTGGCGCCAGCGGGAGGATCTGCGGCCATATCGCCGACGGCCGCCTGCGTGACGAGGTCGTCGTCGGCGTCGATGATCTCCATCAGCACCTCGACCGTGCCTGTGCTCTCTTCGTTCCGCCACGACTGATCGTGGTTATCGCGGTGCGCATCCGCTCCAGTTCGGAGATGAACTCCCTTCCAGCACGTCCGACAGACCGGCAAGAGTTGCGCAACTCTTCCGGGGGATGGTGCCTGTGCTGTCAGTGCGTAGACTAATTTACCATGAACTCCGCCGCCGGGGGGCGGGCACCTCAGCCGGTGTTCTCAGGAAAATCCCCAGTATGTGGAACGCGCCCTACGGGGCCGAACAGTTCAGCCAGTTGTACGGCTGTCGCTTGGACTGCGTATGCTCCAGCGTGGCGTTGTCCATCCGGAAGAGCAGCTCCAGCTCCCAGCGGACGGGGCTTTCATGAACCCCCAGTAGACGTTCTGGGTCTACTTGTGCAACGATTATTTGGAGGCCCAACCAATGCCTGCTCATGGCGTTACGTCAATCCGGCTCGCTCGGTTGTTTGTTGTGGCTGTGATGCTGGCCCTTGTCGGAGAGCCTGTTGTGCTCATCCCGACCGCGACTCTTAAAGTCGCTGCCACGGCGCCAATGAACGCTGCGGCAGCTTCCGAATTCAGGATCTTTGACCACAATGCCTGCGCTAATAAATGCAATGACGGCATCGAGCAACGAGTTACTGATGCCATCATCTCGAGTATTCATAACAGCAATCCACCACTGACTTACGTGACCCTGCAGGAGATGTGTGAGGACCAGATTCGAGGACATCCTTATGGGATCGCGGCCAGAACTCGCGACCTTGGCTACAATTGGGAATTTCTGCCCACCGGGCCCACCTGCGAAGGCGGCGATGCTTACGGCTTAGCCGTGGGCTACAGGGGCTATGCCTCAGAAATTTTGTCTTACACACTGCCGAATCCAGGTAATCATGAACCACGCGGGATGCTGTGCGTGGCGCTAAAAGATAGCGGCTCGATCGGATGTAATGTTCATATAAATAATGATCGTGATAAGAATCGCGCAAAGCAGATCGCCTACGTTAGGCAGGCTGCAATCGATGGCGTTGAAGGAAAGCCGCCACTGTTCGCATACGGTACGGCGATTATTGCGGGGGACTTCAATGCGCATCCGGAGGAAGCCGCTATGGATCCGATGTATGAGAGCATGCATCGTGAGGTGTTCGGCATCAACAACCGCGCGAACAAGCCGAGCACGCACGGCTCCGGCAGAATCGATTATGTTTTTGCGGTCGACATGAGAGGCATCGGCACTGCAAGCGGACAAGTCGCCAACTCTTTGTTCTCGGACCACAAGATTATCCGCGGTATAATTCGCCAGTGAATTGATCGTTGAGGTAGATCAGGGCCACCCGGCCTCGATGTAGCGCGGGTGGTGACCTGGACGTTCAGGTTGGCGAGTTGAGTGCTGCGCGTGCCCGCACTGTAGGTGAGCGAGGTGAGCGAGGTGAGCGAGGTGAGCGCGATCGCGAGGCACGACGCCACCGATGCGCGGAGCCAGCTTACGAGCCCTCACCCCAGTTCAAGCCGTGGTGCACCCACCGTCTGACCCCAAGCACCACCCCACCCGTACCGACTCCGTTTCGTCCACGACCAGCTCGGGGTCGCCAGCCTGTACGGCGGCTCGCAGGCCCTCGTCTCAGCTGGCCTGGAAACTGCGTTGCGCAGCCATGTTGACTCCTCGGGCGGTGCGGTCATTCCGGCGCGAGCCTTTCGGAGCTGAGTTCGTCTATCGGGGGCACTCGGGAGACGAAGGTCCCAAAAGGAAGTGCGGTCATGAGCCAACCTGATCCAGCTGGAACAGGGCAGTGTTAGAGTTTCAAGCTCCCTGATCGAATTGATCGGAGGATCAACGGCTCGGATCGGCGGACAATGCTCGGTCGAGGCGGGAGACCTCCGGCAGACCCCGGCGGTCGCTACTGCGGTCATGCTTGGAGCGCTTTCAGGAGCTCAGCGCTGATGAAGTCCGGTCAGGCTTTGGTCGAGTGCGGAGGTGTTGCGTGTCTCGTGGAGGTTCTGGCGGTCACGTGCTGACAAGCACGCCTCGATGGGGTGAGCGAGGATCTTTCGTGCCACATAACCGTCGGCGTTGGCTGTCGCATAGTTGATGAGGTGTGCTATCGCGCGTGCGCCGTCGGGGTGGTCGGTACCGCTGGCGAGGTCCACAACGGTTAAACCCAGCCGGACGGCGAAGACGGCTTCTGCGCGCAGTGGCTGCAGGGCGAGGTAACGGTCGACCGCGGCGGTCAGAGCGCCGCGGAGCGGTGACCTGGTCTGTCGACATGCGACGACGCGGAGACTGGCCGCGACGGTGCATTCCCAGGGTTCGTGCAGGACTGATTCATCCAGGAGTGTGATCGCATCGACGGAGTCACCGCGGAATGTGTGGGCGAGGATGACGGTCTGGCGTCCGTCGAGCAGGCGTTGTCCGACTCCGTTGTGGCGTCGCGCGTGGGCGAGGGTCTGCTCCCAGCGGCCGGCCGTGGTGAGGGCGGAGCAATACTTGAAACCTGTGGATGAGGATGATCGAGAAGGGGTCGTACCCTCCCGATCATCTCGGAAGCTCCTCAAGTAAAGACCGGCGGTGCAACGCCGGTCGGGAAGGTACGACCCATGCTCAACGTAGTGCCCGAGC
>JBBSQN010000108.1:0-18647 GCA_038257875.1 Mycobacteriales bacterium | reverse complement strand
TCCGTACGAATCCTAGGCGTGGCCCTTGACAGACGCCAGGGGCTCGTGGCAGCGTCTGATGCGTACAGACGCACTAGCCGCAACAGACGCACTAGACAACGGAGAAATCTCGGCAGGTGCTGGAACGCCTGCCCGGGGCGTAGATCGAGCCTTGGAGGGTCGCGGATGCCGCCGGTGGACCTGATCGGGGCGCACATCGACTTTGGAGGTCAGCGATGAAGCAGGTCGACCGTGGCGAGGAGGTGAGGTCATGACCACCAGGACCGAGATCGTGTTCGAGATCGACCAGGCCGCTCTGGGCGGCTACTCCGACAGCTGGCTTGCGGCGCTGTGGCACGTCGGGCAGGCCAACCCCGCCCCGCACGGCGACCGGGCCGCCGGTGAGCTGGCCGAGGGCATCGGCCGGGAGATCATCCGCCGGTGGCTCGCGGCCGCCCCGCCGGAGCTGTGGCGCCACCAGGGCCGTGACTACTACTGGGACCGGCTGCGGCGGCTCGGGCACTGGGACGCCGCCGGCGAGTTCGTCGCCGACGACCCGGGTGCGCAGAGCGCTACCGGCACGGATGTGGATGTGGTCGGAGGACACTCATGAGGACCGACCCACAGACGGCGTTGGTCGGGCGTCAGGCCCTTGAGGTGATGTTGTCGCAGCTGGGTCCCAGTGGTCGGGGATGGCTGCTGAGGGTGCTGCAGGCAGGGGTCGAGCCGCTCGGCGGCGGGCCGTTGCTCTACAGCGTGGGACAGACGGCGGAGGTGCTCGGTCTGTCTGCGGTGACCGTGGATCGGGCGATCCAGGCGGGGTTCCCGACGGTCAGGGTCCGGGGCCGGTGCCTCGTTGCGGCGGCTGTGATCAGGGCGATGGGACAGGCCGCTGTCGCTGGGGCGACTACGCGTCGGCGATGCCGCTAGCTCGGCGGCGCTGTGAGGAGCTGTGAGACGTAGGGGGCCCCGGCAGGTGCTGGAACACCTGGCCGGGGCGGACATCGAACCTTGGAGGGTCAGCGATGCAGGTCGATCGTAACCAGATGTACCGGGTACGCGCCATCTCGGAGATGTGCGACGTCTCGCCGAGCAGCATCTACCGGGAGATCCAGGCCGGTGCGTTGGCGGCGGTGCGGATCGGGTCGTCGGTCCGGGTGACGGGCGAGGAGCTGGCGGCGTGGTGGGAGGGCTGCGCGCAGGCGTCGAGGACCCCGGGCACCCGGCCCGCCACCGATCCGGATGCCGCGTGGGTGCCCGCGGTGGCGGTGGCGGTGGCGCGGTGAGCGCGGCGGGCGGGGCCGCGGCGCGGGTGGCGGGGTTGTTCCCGCTGTCGGAGGCGGGTGCGCCGGGTCGGGCGGCCGAGGCCGCGGTGCGAGCGCCGAGAGCGGCGTGGCGTACGCGGCGTTACAGGGTCACCGACCCGCGGGGAGCGGCCAGCGGTGCCGACTTTCGGGGTGGTCGTACCAGACGTGCTGGTCGGTGGTCGTGGCGGTAATGCCGAACCGGTCGTAGTGGGGCCGGCCGGCGTCGTGCCAGAACTGGTGGGCCTGCTCGACGCGGTCCCACAGTCGGCGGGGGCCGTACTGGGTGAGCGGGTGGCCGCGGTCGGTGCGGGCGCCGCCGACGACGGCGCGCGAGCCGTCGGGCGCGGACAGGTGTAGACCGGACCGGCCGTCGCCGTCGGTCGTCAGACCCCAGGTCACCCCGGGCAGGTGCCATTGCACCACGAACCCGAACAGGCCAGGCGACCGCAGTTGCGTCGGGTCGACCTGGGTGAAGGAGTGGACCGGGTCGTCATCGAGCTGGGGGTACCGGTCCGGCGGTGGCGCGTCGGCGGTGTGTCGTAGCCACATGAATGACGAGCACAGGGGCAGGAATCGGCCGGTGGCCCGGCCGTCGGCGTCGACGGTCAGCCGGGCCAGCGTGCCGCCGATCCGGCCGCGCACGTCGACCAGGATCACCGCGTCGGGGGCGGCCTGTGCCAGCCATGCGGGTGGGATGGCCGGCACCGAGCAGCTGGCGATGATCCGGTCATAGGGCCTGCCCGCCGGGTAGCCGGTGGCGCCGTCGACGGCGGCCAGGGTGGGGGTGTGACCATTGGCGGCCAATCGCTCGCGAGCCAGCTCGACCAGTTCCGGGTCGATATCGACGCTGGTCACGCAATCACCGCCGAGCCGTTCGCAGAGCAGGGCGGCGTTGTAACCGCTTCCGGTGCCGATCTCCAGCACTCGGCTGCCGTCGGTCACGTCAAGCTCTTCCAGCATGGTCAGCACCAGCGAGGGCAACGTGGACGAACTCGTCGCCACCGGGTGGCTACCCGGTCGCAACGCCCGCGACAGTGGCATCTGCACCACCTTGGTGAGCAGGGTCTGGTCGCTGTAGACGGCGTCGAGCCACTCGCCACGGCGCCGCGGGTCGATCGAGATCAGGCACGCGGCGCCGACCTCGGGATAGAAGCTCGGCACGTACGGGTGCCGCCAGGTGCGCGTGAACACGTCCCGCCACTGCGGCGTGCGCAGCGCCCCGTCCGCGGTGAACTTCTCGGCCAGCTCGTGGAGGCGGGCCAGCGCGATCCGTTTCTCGGCCGGGTCGAGGTCGGTGGGGGAGGTCATCGCGCGGTCCCGCCGTCCATGAGCAGGTCGGCCAACGCCGACGTGATCGGCAGGTCCAGAGCGTCCTCCAGCCATCCGTAGGCACCGAACGGGTTGCACTCCAACATGACCCATTCCTCGTCCGGGGTCACAACGAAGTCGAACGCACCGAACGAGAGGTCGAAGTGGCGCATGAATCCCAGCATCCCGGCGACCACCGGCTCGGGTGGCTCGACCAGCGAGTACTCCAGCGCGTGATAGTCGGCCCGCCAATCCACCCGGGCTGCCTCGGAGCCGGCGTGGATCGCCGCACCGAACACCCGGTCGCCGACCACCGTGACCCGCGCCTCGTAGGCCTTCGGCACAAACTGCTGGAAGAAGTGCAAGGTGGTCTCCACCCCGGCCAGATCGTCCAGCTCGGCGGGCTCCACCAGCCGTGTGTAGGAGGTCTGTAGCCGCCCGGACTCGACCAGCATCGCCGCAGACAGGGCCTTGACCACCAGCGGCCCACCCACGGTCGCCGCGAAATCCCGTACCGCGTCGGGCTTGTTCGTCACCAGCGACTCGGGCACGCTCAACCCACAGCGCCGAGCGACGTCGAGCTGCCACGGCTTGAAGGCATCCGACTCACTGCCCGGGTAGTTGACCCACAACACGTCCAGGCAGTTCAGCACACCGGCGAAACCACACCGAGCCTCCGCGGTGGCATGCCGCCGCTCCGGTCCGGACATGCCCGCAGGCAGCTCGAAATGCGACGGATGGCGATACCACACCGAGCGGACCTCGCCGAGACACAGGTCCCGGTACGGTGTCTTCAGCACCCCGTCCACACCGTCCGCGCCGAGCCGGGACTCCAAGTCCAACGCCTGCGGGAAGGCCACCAGGTCGGTGCGAAACGCTGGCACGTCACGCTCGCGCAGCTCCTCGACCAACCGATCCACCTGTGGGTCGAACTCCCGAGCGAGGATCAGGACGGTCACCTCAGTCGTCCTGGTGGTCTGGAGGATTCATTTCCTCCGGCGGAGGATTGTTGGGGTCGCCATCAGTCGTGAACGACGTACCGCCCTGCGTGGGCCCAGGTTTGGTGTGTCTTAACATCGGGACCGGCTCGCCGTTCCCGCCGTGCACCAGGGCGATCTGCCGCTCGTGGCAGTAGATGTAATGCCAGCTCGGCGGCGTGTCGACTCGGGGACCGGCCACCGCATGCCGCAACGAGAACGGCCGCGTCTCCGAGCCGCTGGGCCCCTCCTGACAGTCAACGAGGATGCCGCGCGGCGGGCCGAGCGGGAACCGATCACCGGAACTGACCAGCGGATCACGCCACGGCGAGACGGGGTGTTCAGGCATCGAGTGCTCCCATCCGATCGAACCACGAGGCAGAGTACAGCCGGTGGTCACAGTGGGTCTCCGCCCCGGCCAGGTGTTCCAGCACCTGCCGGGGCTCCCTACGTCTCACAGCTCCTCACAGCTCCGGCGCCGTGCCGTACTCGCGCCCGATCCGCACAGCGGCGCGCACCGCGTCGGCGGCCGCGCGCAGGACTGCGGCGACCTCGCCGGCGGTCCGCCCCGGCGTGTCCGACCACCCCTGCGGCGCGACGGTCAGGGCGGTGGGGTCGAGACGACGCCGGACCGCGTCCCTACGAACTCGCATCACATGATCGGGACTTTGGTCAAGTCCCGGGTTGATCCACGACGTCCCCACCTGCGGCAGCGGTGCTGGCGGCGGGATCGGCACGAGGTTGACCTTTGCGAAGGACAGGCTGTGTTCCATCGGTGCTGGTCACAGTGATGTCGGTTACTGTGGATGGTCGGACTGACTGGGTGGGTGGGGTGGCTATGGCCAGGGTGTTTGTCAGTTACGCCAGTTGCTGTGGGATTTGACGGACCGGGCTCAACCCCGCAGCCTGAGTGCACCGCTCACCGACCACACCGACAACGATTCGTTGGCCTTTGTGGCGCTTGCCCCCGACAGCCACACCTTGGCCACCGCCGACGGTGACGGCACGGTGTTGCTGTGGGATTTGACGGACCGGGCTCAACCCCGTCGTCTGGGTGCACCCCTCACCGGCCACACCAACCCAGTGACGGTGGTGGTGTTCGCCCCCGACAGTCGCACCCTGGCCACCTCCGACGGTTTCGGCGGCACGGTGTTGCTGTGGGATCTGGCGGACCGGACTCAACCCCGTCGCGTGGGTACACCCCTCCCCGCCCAGGCGAACTCGGTGGCGTTCGCCCCCGACGGCCGTAGCTTGGCCATCGCCGACGATGGCGGCACGGTGTTGCTGTGGGATCTGGCGGACCGGGCTCAACCCCGTCGTCTGGGTGCACCCCTCACCGGCCACACCAGCCCGGTGACGGTGGTGGTGTTCGCCCCCGACGGCCGCACCCTGGCCACCGCCGACGGTGACGGCACGGTGTTGCTGTGGGATCTGGCGGACCGGGCTCAACCCCGTCGCCTGGGTGCACCCCTCACCGGCCACACCAGCCTGGTGTTCTCGGTGGAGTTCGCCCCCGACGGCCGTACCCTGGCCACTGCCGATAGTGACGGCATGGTGTTGTTGTGGGATCTGGCGGACCGGGCTCAGCCCCGTCGTCTGGGTGCACCCGTCACCAGTCGCACCGGTCCGGTGTTCGCCCTCGACAGCCGTACCCTGGCCAGCACCGGTTTCGGCGGCACGGTGATGTTGTGGGATCTGACGGACCGGGCTCAACCCCGTCGCCTGGGTGCACCCCTCTCCGCTCAGGCAACCTCGGTGGCGTTCGCCCCCGACGGCCGGACCCTGGCCAGCACCGGCGTCAACGACACGGTGTCGCTGTGGGATCTGACGGACCGGGCTCAGCCTCGTCGCCTGGGTACGCCCCTCGACAGCAACACCGGCTCGGTGACCTCGGTGGCCGGCTCCTCGCTGACCTCGGTGGTGTTCGCCGGCGACACCCGCACCCTGGCCACCAACGCCGTCGACGGCACGGTGTTGTTGTGGGATCTGGCGGACCGGGCTCAGCCCCGTCGCCTGGGTACACCCCTCACCGGCCTCACCGGCCCGGTGATGGTGGTGGCGTTTGCTCCCGACAGCCGCACCCTGGCCACCGCCGACGAAGGCGGCACGGTGTCGTTGTGGGATTTGACAGACCGGGCTCAGCCTCGTCGCTTGGGTGCACCCCTCACCGGCAACACCGGCCCGGTCTTATCGGTGGCGTTCACCCCCGACAGCCACACACTGGCCACCGCCGACAACAACGCCACGACGCTGTGGGACCTCAATGGTCTCAACTATATCCGAGAACACGCTGAAGAACGCGCCTGTTCGATACTCGGACACGGCCTCAGTCCTGACGAATGGGACCTCTATATCCAGGGGCTGGAGTACAAAGACAGTTGCGCCGGATAAATTGCTGGAACATGTGCACGGTGGTCTCCACCCGGACAGGTCGTCTAGATCCGCCGGGACGCGGCTCCGCCCGACCCCCGCATACCACGCCTGATCCGACGAGGCACCGGACGCGGTGCTGTACAGGGACGGATCCTCCGACAGGTCCTCGGCGCGGGTGGCCAGCTGCGCACACAGCTGCTCCCACCGCCCCACCGCCTGCCCCAGACTCCCCACCACCGCCGACACGTCCCGAACATCCGACCGCATACGGGTGGCCCGCCGCACCTCGCCCCGTCTCAGTTCCCGTCTCAGTTCCGTTCCGTTCAGGGCATCGCTCGCTCGTCCGTACCCCCACCGACCAGGGGCAACGTCGGAGCAGAACGGGGCGGTACGGTCGAGCGGCGACCTGAAAAGCGGTAGGTCGGCGGTTCGACCCCGCCCCTGGCCACCCCTTCTGAACTGCAAGAACGCGTCTCGCCCGGGAGGTTCTTAGTGGGCCAGGTCTCAGATCGGGTCTCAGTTGCCTTTCCAGAGGAACCCCTGCCGCCGTGTGGCGATGTCGTTGTAGAGCACGGCGGTAACGTGCTGGTAGTGCTGCCCGCACGAAGGGCACGGCGCGGCCGAGGCGACCTGCACGAGCTGCTGACGCACGACCAGCTCACCGCGGGCGAGGTCGACGTCTGCCCAGCGCAACCCGCAGCCACTCACCCCGCCGGAGCCCGGTCGAAGCGATCAGCTCAAACATCGGAGCGAGCCGTTACCGGACGAGCGCGCGCACGCGGCGCGCGAGACCCGCGAGCGCGCCGCGCTACATCGAGGAGCAGACCGGGCGGGCGGTGCTGACCGGCCGCGATCACGTCGGCGCCCGGCTCGCGACCGGCGAGGATGCCACCGCGCTCCACATCGAGGTCGGTGCCGCCGTGCTCCACGGCCAGAACTGGTTCTACGACGCAGCCGGCGAGGTCATCGAGTACGGCCAGTACCGGTCTGCGGGTGAACGCCTACGCTGCTACGACTACCGCGTCGAGGACTGAACCGAAGGCACCGATGGAGTTCCTGCACGCCGGCAAGGTCCGGGAGGTGTACGCCGACGGCGACGACGTCATCCTGGTCGCCTCCGACCGCGTGTCGGTCTACGACGTCGTGCTCCAGACACCCGTCCCCGAGAAAGGCGAACTTCTCACCCAGCTGTCGCTGTGGTGGTTCGACCAGCTCGCCGACATCGTGGCCCACCACGTGATCTCGGGAACCGACGTGCCCGCCGAGTGGGCGGGCCGCGCTCTGCGGTGCCGGCGACTCGACATCATTCAGGTCGAGTGCATCGCCCGCGGCTACCTGGCAGGCCTGGGCCTGAAGGAGTACGAGAAGGACGGCTCGGTGTCCGGCGTCCCCCTCCCCCGAGGTCTGGTCGAGGGATCCAAGCTACCGGAACCGATCTTCACCCCCACCACCAAGGCCAGCGGCGGAACCCACGACGAGTTCATCACCTACGACGACGTCGTCGACCAGGTCGGCGCCGACGTCGCCGCCCGGCTACGAGACCTGACCCTTCGGCTGTACTCCCGAGGCGCCGAGACCACCGCGCGTCATGGCATCATCGTGGCCGACACCAAGTTCGAGTTCGGCTGCTCAGACGACGATGAGCTGGTCCTGGGCGACGAGGTGCTGACCTCCGACTCGTCCCGCTTCTGGCCCGCCGACCAGTGGGAACCCGGTCAGCCACAGTTCGCCTTCGACAAACAGTTCGTGCGTGACTGGGCCGCCGGAACCGGCTGGAACAAGACACCACCGGCCCCACCAGTCCCCGACGACATCATCGCCGCCACCCGTGACCGGTACATCGAGGTCTACCAACGCATCACCGGTCGTACCTGGCCGACCGAAAAGACGATCCGATGACGACTGCCCGCCCGCTCTATGACCCCTACCAGCTCATCAAGGACGTGACGGACTTCCTACACCGTCGCGGACTGAACCCCACGATCATCGCCAGCAACGCTGGCGCGAGCCGCTCTCCCTGACACTTTGCTCGATTGCACCCCTCAGGTCGTGGCGGCTCAGGTCGTGGCGGCGGCACCGCAGGCGGAACCCGCGACGGCACGCCCGACCCCGGTGGTGGCCAGGTAGGCCAGGCGCAGACACGCCGCCCAGTGCGCGGTGTCGAGGCTGCCGCCGTCCCGGGCGTCGAGCACCGTCCAGCGGGACTCCTCGACGAGCCCGCAGCCGCCGTTGACGACCAGGTCGGCCACCAGCCAGCGGGCGTCACCCGGGTCGCCGGTACGAACCTCCTCGGAATCGAGGACCACGTACAACAGCGCCGCGACCTCCTCCACGCCCACCGGCACCGGCGCGGTGACCCACACCGCCGGCGGTGGCACCGGCAGGTCGGGATCCTGGCGGTGCGCCAACACCACCGACACCGAGTCGGACCCGACCCGACACGTCGTCTGCGTCGCCAATACGGCCGCGGCGGCAGGCGCACCCGACGGGTCGAAGCTACCCGCAGTGTCCTTCATGATCATTCCTGTCTCGGTCCTTGTGCCCCGCTCTGGGCCATCTGCTTCTTGTGCCGTGCTGGCCATCCGGGTTCTCCTCTGGTTGGTGCTCGCCTCCGGTCAGATCATTAGTCGATCGTTGGAAATTAGCAAGTGACTAGCTTCGGGCATGGCTTATGGCCAGGTGACCTGCGCGGTGACCTCCCGGAGGAACACGCGCAGGTCGTCACCGGTCAGGGCGGTGGCGGCAAGCTGGTCGAAGTGCTCGATGTACCGGGTGATCTCGTCAGCGGCGCGGATGGTCAGACCACGGGTGAGGGTCTCGACCAGGACGACGGCACTGGCGTCGGCGGCGGGGTCACCGTAGATGGCGTAGCCGTGGTACTGGTGGGCTCGCTCGTGGGCGGTGAACGGGATCACGCCGAGCCGGACGTTCGGCCGCTCCGAGAGGGTGATCAGCCGGTCGATCTGCTCGCGCTGGTCGGTGCCGGGGATGAGGTGGCGGTGCAGCGCGCACTCCGACATCAGCAGGTCCAACCGCTTGCCGGTGTCGATGATGCTCTGGCGAGCCATCCTGGCATCGAGCACAGCGTCCAGCTTCTCGGGTTCGTCGGTGACGCCGGGGCGGCCGAGGCGGAACATCGCGGCGGCGTAGCTGCGGGTCTGGGCCAGGCCGGGCACCACGTCAGCGCCGAACACGCGGATCACCGAGGCGTTGGCCTCGTGCTCGGCCATCTCCTGTTGCTTACGGCGGCGGCCGGGCGCGAGCTCGCGTCTCCAGTCGGTGAGCTGAGTTTGAGCATGGTCGGCGAGTTCCCTGAGGCGCCTCCGCACGTCAGGGTCGGCGTGGGTGGCCTGCGCCCAGTCGTCCACGTCGACGGGGGTGGGCAGGGTCTTGCCGCGCTCGATGCGACTGACGCGGGACTGTGACCAGTCCAGCCGCTCGGCGAGCACGGTGGTGGACAGCTCCGCGTCGATGCGCAGGCCCCGAAGCGCGGCGGCGAGCTCGTCGCGCTCCGGGATGTGGGGACGGGTCATGCGATCAATCGGGGTTCGTGGTCGGCGAGGAAGTCGGCCAACGGGATGGCGTGGCGCAGCGCGACAGCACGCATCCCCAGGTAGGGGCGAGGGTCGTCGGCCGGCTCTGGCCGGACGAAGTGCCCGGCCTCGTCGTAGATCATGCGGATGACGGTGGTGTCGAACACCCAGAAGTCCACGCGCAGGCCGTCCAGCTCCGGTGACCAGGCACGGTCGGCGACGTGGATGGTCTCACCGGCGGCGGCGTTGGCCTGGTAGCCGTGCAGCTCGAACTCGCTGTACTCGGACAGTGGGTAGTCGAGGACGCGGACACGGGACCAGCACGCCCCGGCCGCCGTGGTGTCTCGGATGTGCGCCAGCCACGAGTTCGTCTCCGGGGTAGGCAGGGCACGGGAACCGCGCTTCCACGCCGTGAAATCGACGTCTTCCTGCGCCACCAGGTAGGTCGGCAACGCTTCCAGGCGGAACAGGTCGCTGGACCCGGCGGCGATGACGGCCATGTCCTCGAGGTCCACCGCGATCACCTGATCCCGGCGTCGGCGATCACCTGGCGCTTGACACGGATCGCGATCTCACCAGGTCCCAGCGGCACGGTGCCCGCCAGCACGGGTACACCGACGATCACGAGATGGCCGGGGTCAGTGTCGTCGGCGTGCACGGATGGGCACGAGAAGCCGTCCTTGCACTCCGCATCGACGGACAGTCGTCGCATCACCACGGGCCTCCTCCACTAGTCGATTGCATGAGTATGAGCAGATGACTAGCTCCAGCGCAAGCCTTCGCCACGACCAGCCGGCGACGGCGCCACTCCGTGGCGTACCGCTGGCCTGCCCCCCGGCCATCTCGTGGCCCGGAGTGCTCGCGTGATGCAGGCCATAGCCTCCGCAGCCGAGTCAACCTGACCCTCTTGGGGGTACTGGCCGTCCAGGTTGACGGCGCCCTCAGGGACCACGGCGCGCAGCTGATCAGCAATGGCCCTCGGCGGCCTGCTCCAGACCGCGTACAGGTCACCGGCCCGGTCGTAGCGGCGGCAGCTTCGGCGCCGATGGTCATCACCTCAGCCAGGTCGCTGTGCGGGCGGGTAGCAAGATGTTGGCCGAACGCGGCGGCACCGTCGTCCCACCGCACGGCGCCGATCCCGCCGCGCTGCGCCCAGTGTCTCCTAGCGGCCTTGGTCGCTAGCGGCCTTGGTCGCTAGGAGTTTGAATCTTGAGCCAAGTCTTCAACCGATCATGCGGGCCTCGGTGATGTAGTCGGTGACGTGGCGGTCGATCACTCGGAGTGCGTGACGGAGGGCTATCGGGGCGGGTGGGTCGTTGGCCGCGGCGAGTGGCCGGAGGAGCCGGTTGTGGACCAAGGTGGGCGAAGATCGCGACTCGTTGACCGTCCGGGGTCAGGACGTAGGTGTTGGAGTGCGGCAGCCGGGTGATCAGTCCTTTCATGCGCAGTCGCCGCAGGTCGTAACTCATCTGGCCCATCGAGTACGGCACGCCGAGCAGGGTGCTCACCTGGGCGCGAAGGTTCCGGTTGGTGAACCCGGCGACGGTGTGCTGGCAGGCGCACAGGGCGCCGGCCAGGGCCATGACCCGAGGGTCGCCGAACCGCAGGGCTGGGGCCCTCCGACCCTCCTCGAGGGTTGGTCGCGCGACCCGCTCGAAGGCTGGGCTCGCAAGGACACAGCCCTGGCCGACACGGAGAGCATCGACCATGCGACGGTTCACGTCACGGGCCTTGGACAAGATCTCGGGCAGGTGCTCGATCCGACGAGCCACCCCGAGATCAGCGGTGTCGTCGACGACGGTCTCGATACGGAGCGCCCGACCGCATGTGAGGTAGGACTTCACCCGGGAGTGTCGGAAGTGGGCGTTGAGGGTGACCTCGTCCCCGGCGCGCAGCAACCGGGTGCGGTACCCGTCCGGTGGTGGGGTGCGGACCCGGCGGCCGAAGACGATCTGCATCTGTTCCGGTCGGGGTGATGTCGAGGTTGTCCGCGCACAACGCCTCGAAGAACCCGCGGGCGTGCCGCGGCGCGTCGAACACGACGGTGCGCGAGACCTCGACCTGCCGCATGGAGATGTCCCACCAGTAACCGCCGGCCCGGTCGTGCTCGGTCAACGCCCGTCGGCGACCGCGCCCACCAGCGCTCGCAGAACACCCGGATCGTGCCGGGCCCCACGGTGTCGCAGAGCTGCTGCAACCGGGCCGGGTCGTCGGCGGTGGCGAACCCGTTGCCCCGGCTCGGTGAACCCGATCCCCGCGGCGGTGGCAGCGCGTTCGGCGTACTCGTGCCCGCCCCGCCAGATCGTGAGCGGGTACGGGAAGTAGGCGCAGACCTTCACGAACGCCGGCCCGAACACCTCATCGACCAGGGAGAAGTAGTACGCGGTGACCCGCCGGTCGGCCTTGGCGTAACCGAACCGAGGGACCCCGCCACCGTCGGCGTCGGAGTGGTAGGTGGTACCGGTGAACACCCGCTGGAACTCCTGGGCCACCCCGATCGCGGCCACCCCGGTCCGGCCCTCGCGGGCGAGCCGGTCCAGGTACGGGCGCATCACCTCGAGCTTGCGGTCGCCCTTGGCGAAGCGGATCACCGGGATGTCACCGTCTGTGGCGTACTCGTCGACCGCCTTGCGGAACCGCAGCCCGATCTTCTCCAGGACCGCCGGCGACGGGATCGGGAACCCCAGATGGTGGGTCAGGAAGTTCACCACCTGACCGGGTACCTGCAGGTTGGGCACCCACCCGTTGAGGTAGACCCGATCGAGGCACTCCAGGTCCAGACCGACATGCCCGTCCAGGACGTCATTCACGGTCACCACACGGGTCGCCACAACGCACCTCCGGCCGGTGTCAACTCAACCCCGCCAGACTGGCCTCACCCAACCGCGACGTCACCTCCCAACCCGACCACCACCTCGGCGGTCCGAGGCGAAGCCTCACTGGTTCCGTTCGGTCGGCGGCTTGAACCACGCGACCAAGCCGAGAATCGCGAATAGTGCTGCCACTCCCGCAAGTCCGATGAAGATTGCCGTGGTCCACCACTCTGTCGGCTCCCACAGGAACCAGAGAGGCGTACTGATCAAGGCCGCCATCACGATCCCGACAACCAAGCTCGGCCAATTGCGACGCTTCTGCTCATTACGAGACGCTACAGCCGTTGCCAAAGTTTCAAAGTCGCTTGTGAGAGCCTCGTCGAGCTTTTTCTGAAGGATCTCTTGATTGCTGAGATTACACTGCTGTAGCTCTCCTGCCATCTTCAGGTTGTTGTCAATGGAGGTTCGGACACGTACCTCGCGTTCCTTTTGGACAAAGACGGCAAGTAACGGGGCACCCGACCGCTGTGATGATCGATCCTGCTGGCCCGAACCAAGACGGCAGATCCGCCACCTCTGATCCTTTCACGTGCGCGACTCCGACATGATCACGAACCGTTACATTCTAGCTCACACGAGTGACACCGCTGTCATTCGGTCCAGTTCGGACGACTCCTGGCACCGGACCGGCGGTAGGGAACCTGCCCTTCACGCACGCTCCATCACGCAGGGCGTTGGCGAACACCTCTGGTCTCGCTACCGTCGCCGCCGCTGTAGCTTTCTTCGCTACCGTAGTCAACATGTTGTCGATGTCGCTACGGGTTACCATCTCTCACGTGCAGCTTCTCGACCCGGATGATCCACGGCCTACCTACGCCCAGGTAGCCGACGCGCTCCGCTGCGAGATCGAACAGGGCACGTTGCGACCAGGCGCCAAGTTGCCAACGCACCAGCAACTCGTATCGCGGTACGGCGTCTCGGTCGGCAGGGTCAAACGTGCGCTCGGAGAACTGCAAGGTGCTCGACCGACATCATCTCTCGCCAAGGGCAAGGCGCGTATATACGCACCCAGCGCAGCGGGCGCGCGACGCTGCTGCCGCCCGGATCGCAGGAGTTCTCCAGCCAGTTCACACGGTTCGCTTGGAGCGCGTTCCGCCGACGCAGCTCCCGGGTATCGGTCGTAGCCACCACCCGATCCACCAGCTCCGGCGGGAACGTCCTGGTCAGCGCCCCCACCGACACCCGATCCGGCAACCAGCCCTCCGGTGAGATCCCCTCCGTCCCGTCATGCGCCACAAAATGAGCATCCCGCAAGACGATTAATTAAGGCAAGGCCATTGACCACCGGTCCCGCCGGTCCCGACGATTCCGATAACCGACGCGGACGGCTATCCGGTGGCGGTCATGATACCGCCCCTACTTGCTAGTGACGACCACGTGGGTGGGCCCGGCGGGTGGGGTCTTTCCCGGTTCGAGGGAGATCACGTAGCCTTGGAAGCGGTTCGCGTTCGGGGCCGTGCGCAAGGCGATTTCGCCATTCGCCGGGGTTATGTCGAAGACGCCGATAGGGACCGTGGTGCCCGCGGTTGTCCCCCATAGCACGTAGGTGGTCCCCGCCGCGTTCGGCGCGAGCCCGATGGGGACTACCGCATACTGCCTGTCGTCGTGGAGTACCACGGCAGCGGGTTCGTTCGCTGTTCTGGTGAGCAAGGTATACTGCCTCTGGCTGCGCTGAGCCGGGCTGAGATCCGAAGCCGATTGGTCGGCTTGCGTGTCTCGCTGGTGCTCAAGCTGCACGGTACGGACGGCGAGCCCACCCGTGATAACCAGCAGCACCGTGGCGGCACCGGCCAGGATTTTCGCTCGACGTCGCCAGTGAGAGGCGTCGGTGTCACTATTCCCCGCGGAGGCAGAGCCGCTCGGCTCGGGCCGGCGTCGGGAGATCCTCTTTAGGCGGCCGGCCGGGATGTCGGGGGGCCTTCTCTCCCGGCGATCGTGGCGGAGCGCCGTCATCAGCCGCTGCCGCGCCCTGGGCGGCGGGTCGTACTGATCGGCGATGAGCGCGAGCAGGGCTGCACTGTCCTCTGTCTCGCGGACGATCTCGCTGCATTCCGGGCATTGCGGCAGGTGCACGCGCATTACCGCTTCCTCGGCCTGCTCCAGCGCATGCAGCGCCCAGCCCACGGCGAGCTCGGCCTGCGGGCAGCGGCTGGCCGAGGTGGCGTTCATTCGGTACCCGCGGTGAAGTCGACCGAACTCAGGTCGGACACCAGTGGCCCGAGCAAGACCCGCAGGCGTCGCGCTCCGAGGAACATTCGGGACTTCACGGTCCCCAACGGCACATCGATGAGCGCGGCGATCTCGGGCTGGGTGTAGCCGCCGAAGTACGACAGGGTCAACGCCTGGCGCTGCTCGACGGGCAGCCTGTCCAGAGCGTCGCGCACCTGAGCTGCCACGACCAATGCAATCGCCGCCTCATCCGCCCCGGGGCCAGGCGGCCCGGACCAGTCTTGTCCATCAGTGCTACTGGGTACGGTCCGACGCCGCACCACGCTCTCCCGGCGCACTGCGTCCACCGCCTTGTGGTGCACCAAGGTGAGCAACCACGCCGCGAAGGTGCCACGCGCCGGATCAAAACGCGAAGGCTCGCGCGACAGCGTGAGGAACACCTCTTGAAGGACATCCTCGGCAATCTCTACGTCAGTACAAACCCGCCGGGCGAGCGAATACGCTCGACGCGCATAACGCTCATACAGCAGCTCCATCGCCCGCTGATCGCCGGCAACGAGCTGGTCAACGAGGTCAGCATCGGACGGACCGTCCGTCGGAGCCCGCGCCAACCCCCGCCCCCCAGCCGTCCTCCCGGAGCGACGAACGGCAGGAGTGCGATCGTTCATCAGCCAATCCCCCGATCGACCTCGTCTGCCCCGGTCACCGGGGTCCGGGCGTCCTCACAGGAAGCTCAAGTCGAACGACGACCGCGTCCAGACTCAGACACTACGGTGAGCTGGGGACACTGTCGCTGCACCGCCCAAGTTTCTTTCTCGCGTCGTGCCGCGGGGGCGTGGCCACCGGGTTCGTACCCGCCCGGTGGCGGGTTATCTGGGGACCTGCATGAAGATCATTAACATCGCTGCGCAGGTCTGCCGGCCCCCGCCTCGCGAACGGGCTGATCCCGGCCACGGCGTCTGTGGCGCGCTGACCCCGCGGGCCCGGATCGTGGATCTTCTGCCTGCTGGCGGAAGGGAGGGAGGCATCCGAGGGTGTCTCTCACCGTGCTCTGAGGGGGCTGTGGCTGGTCAGGCGGGGGTGCCCCCCTCGCCTCCCCTCGGTGGTGTTGTTGCTGCTCAGGTGGGGAGGCCGCCAGCTCCACGCGCTCGCCGCCCCGGGCACCGGGGTTGCCCAGCAGCACACAGGGCGCCAACGGTAGACGCGAACGGCGCCAGCCGCTCCCGCCCCGCACCGCCATTCCTCGACAGCTGCGGTTGACGCGTACGCGTCAACCGATCTCCAGCCACAGCACCCGCAGCACGTGCACCTCGCGGTCACGGTCGAGCACCAGGTAGAGCACCTGACCCGCGCCGCCGGGCCCGAACGGCCACCGGCGCACCGCCCAGTCGGGGTTGCCCTCATGGTGCGGCGGACCGTTCCACGGCACGACCTCGATCGCGTCCAGGACCCGCGCGTAGTCCGCGAGCGTCGACGCGGGCAGCTCCGCGAGCTGGTCTGCCGCCTCGGGATGGACGACGACCCGGTACACCCGCTACCCGCGCCCCGTCCCGGGCAGGCCCGCCTCGGCGAGCCGGGCCTCGATCCGCGCCCGTATCTGTGCACCCGACACGCTCCCCGCCGGCGCCCGCCCGGTCCGCTGCACCTCCGCCGCCGTCGCCAGCACCCGGAAGTAGGCGCCCGGCTCGCGCAGCTCCTGGTAGGCGAACGCCCGCCACTTCGCCAGCAGCTCACCCACCCCCGCGAGGTCCTTGGACTGCTTCGCCGCCTCCAGCACGAACTCCCACTCCGCGTCGAACACCGCCACGACGTCCAGGGTCAGGCACCCCCGGATCGCCACCGGGTCCACCTCCGGCGCCCGGACGGCGGGATCGGGTCCGGCAGGGTCGGACTCGGCGGGGTGCGGGATGGGGGAGACCACGCCGGTCACGATAGCGCCGATACCGCCGAGACCGGTCTGGGACGACTGGGCGTGCTGGCCTGGGAAGGGCAACCCGTCGCGGGCAGACTCACCGACGCCGCCCACCAGGTACGCCGCGGACGAGACTTCCAGGTGAGGCATCGGGCGGGCGAACACGGGCTGGGGTTGACGTCACTTACCGTTGGTGAGGTTGCGACGGAGGGTTGGAGCGGGGATGGCAGACACGGCGGATCGCGGCCTTTCGCGCAGGGTCGGCACAGTGGGTGTCTACACGACTGGTAGTGACCTGGAGGCGGTACAGCAGGCTCGTGCGCTGGCGGGACGGGTGACCGTCGCCGGCCAGTCGGGTCGGCGGGCGGTGGCCGCACTGGCGGTAGCTGGCGACCTTTACGGGGTCGATCTCGACCCGGCCGTCTACCTGGCTCGCGGTGTCGTGCCAGCGCAGACGACGCTATTCGACCTCGACGAGGAGGCCTGGCAGTGCGACCGTGGGCTCCCCATGATCCGCTCAGCTGGCGTCCATGTCGCACCGAGGGCGACCGACAGTCTCGACCGGGCGTTCACGACCTGCGTCGGTTCGGGCACGGTGCGAGTGGTGAGCCTGGACGGATGGTGGCTGCACTCCGGGCTACACGCGCTGCTCTCCCGCGTTGAGGAGTGTGAGGACGCGCTGGTGTTCGTGCTGGCCGACTGCTTCGACCCACTCGCCAAGCCAGGTGCGGTCGACGGGCTGCGGGCCCTGGTGGAACGCGCTGACGGTCGTCAGGTAGAGCTGTTGCGCACCGACCTCGCCGCGATCGGGTTCGCCGCCGCTGGCGGCACGTGGGGCGCGATCGGCATAAGCACCACGACGCGGCATCACGGCCTGCCCATGGGCCGCCGCGAAGCCCAGGACTACCAGGATCGGCACCACAGCCCGTACGTGTTTGTCCCGGCGCTGCTGAGCTGGCATCGAGGAACGGAGTTGGGGGCGCTGACCCGGTTCGACGGGGCCGGGATCACCTGCTGTGACTGTCCGGTGTGCGGCGGGGACGACCTGCTGCGTTTCGACAAGTCGTGGTCGGAACAGGTACCCGCCGCGGTGCGCGCCGAGGCCCAGGCCCACGACCTGCACTGCTGTCTCGCGCTCGCTCGGAGCGTCTTGATATCGGCCTCAGCCGCCTGGTCGAAGTTGAAGATCGTGGACAGGTAGAGCCGCTGCCGGGCGTTCAGCTCGGCCCAGACCTGGTCCGCCTTGCCGCTCATCGCCGCTGATCGCTCGGGGTGATCGGACAGCGCGCCCTCGTAGTCGGGGTCTCAGTCGGGGGCTCAGTTCGGCCGCGTCCGACCGTCCCCCACAGCTTCGACAGTCGCTGTGACCAGCGGTACCGCCCGCCCCGGACTGCACGGAACGGACGACCGCGGCCCTGAAAAGCGGTGGGTCGGCCCTGCCCTGGTCACCGGCTCACCAGCATGAACATGTCCGGATGCGTCCACTAACGCCCGCCGCACACCAGGACCAACCGAGGGCCCGCCCGATCCACACGGCCCAGTCGCCGTGATCGAGCTGTGCGTGACGGGCCGTGGAAGCCGGCGTCGAGCCAGGAGAGCCCGCCCACGTCCGGAGACCACCGCGACGAGTGCCAGAGCAACGGCAGGGCCACGAAGACGCTCACCCGGGCCTGCTCGGCGAGTGCCCTCCACCGGTCGGCGGCGTTCGCGCAGGACAGCGGGCATGAGACCCCGCCGGGTGGATCCCGGTGCCGCTCGTCGCGGTGTCGCGACAGCTCACCGCCGTCACGTGCTAGGTTCTGTGTCGGTTGCAGTCGTGTCTTCCTCGATCGCCTGAGAAGCGTCCGTGGAGAGTGACGGTGGGCTTCACAGGCGTTCGAAGAGATCCTCTGAATGCGTCGGTGTTCCCGTGCAGCCCCCCGTCGGCACAGTGCCGGCAGGGTCCGCTTCACGTATGGAGAACAGATATGCCGCAGGGCACCGTCAAGTGGTTCAACGCTGAGAAGGGCTACGGCTTCATCGCGACCGACGACAACGGCCCGGACGTCTTCGTCCACTACTCGGCCATCAAGTCGGACGGCTTCCGTACCCTCGAGGAGAACCAGCGCGTCGAGTTCGTGGCGAGCCAGGGTGCCAAGGGCCCGCAGGCCGACACGGTTCAGCCCATCTGAGACCCCCTCGGACCTGAGCTCCGGTGCCGGCGACCCCCCCGGGGT
>JBBSQN010000107.1:0-18811 GCA_038257875.1 Mycobacteriales bacterium | reverse complement strand
CGGAAATCGTCGCCGGGGCGACGATTTCCGCGCACGGGCTACTCTCGCCGTTATGGGCCGGTTGATCGTGGTCGAGGGGCTCGACGGCGCCGGCAAGCGGACCTTGTCCGACGCGCTGTGCGCCACCCTTACCGCTGCGGACGCGCGGGTCGCCCGGTTCGCGTTCCCCCGCTACGGCGCCGATGTCCACGCTGCGCTCGCCCGCGACGCGCTCTACGGCCGGCTCGGTGACCTGGGCGCATCGGTGCACGGCATGGCCGTGCTGTTCGCGCTCGATCGCCGGGCCGCCGCCGCGGAGCTGCGGGCCGCATTGGCCGCGCACGATCTCGTGCTCGTCGACCGCTACGTCGCCTCCAACGCCGCGTACGGCGCTGCGCGCCTGCACGAGGACGCGGACGCCGAGTTCGTCGGGTGGATCCGTGCCCTCGAGGTCGAGCGGTTCGGGATCCCGGTGCCCGACCGGCAGCTGCTGTTGGCGGTGCCCCGCTCCGTCGCCGCCGATCGCGCCGCCCACCGGGAACGCACCGAGCCCGGCCGCAACCGCGACGCCTACGAGTCCGACGCCGCGTTGCAGGAACGGACCGGCGCGGTGTACGCACAGCTCGCGCACCAGGGCTGGCTGAGCGCGTGGACGATGCTCGACGGCGCGGCAGCGCTGGATGCCGACGTCCTCGCCGCGGCGCTCCTGGAGTAGGCTCGCACCCGAAGGTCGAGCCGCAGGTCGACAGCGCTGCCTCGGGGAGCTCGGCGAGTACGGTAGCTGCCAGATCCGCTCGACGAGCGGGCCCCACGCGTCGCGTGCGGATGCGATGGGATGCTGACACGCATGAAGTCGTGCGTTCTGGTGGTCGATGACGACCCGGCGTTGGCGGAGATGCTGACGATCGTGTTGCGGGGCGAGGGATTCGACACCGCGGTGGTCGGTGACGGCACCCGCGCCTTGCCGGCCGTCCGCGAGCTACGTCCCGACGTCGTGCTGCTGGACCTGATGCTGCCCGGCATGAACGGCATCGACGTCTGCCGCGCGATCCGGTTGGAGTCCGGGGTGCCGATCGTCATGCTCACCGCCAAGACCGACACCGTCGACATCGTGCTCGGGCTGGAGTCCGGCGCCGACGACTACATTGTGAAGCCGTTCAAGCACAAGGAGCTGGTCGCCCGGATCCGGGCTCGGATGCGGCGCACCGAGGTCGAGGCCGTCGAGGAGCTCGCCATCGGCGAGGTCACGATCGACGTCCCCGCGCACCAGGTGCAGCGCGCTGGCGAGCGGGTCCTGCTCACCCCGCTCGAGTTCCAGCTGCTGGTGGCACTGGCCCGCAAGCCGCGCCAGGTCTTCACCCGGGAGATGCTGCTCGAACAGGTGTGGGGCTACCACCACGCCGCCGACACCCGGCTGGTGAACGTGCATGTCCAGCGGCTGCGGTCGAAGGTCGAGCGCGACCCGGAGCACCCCGCGGTGGTACTGACGGTGCGTGGCGTGGGGTACAAAGCCGGCCCGCCATGACCGCGTTCCCCCTTGCGGACCGGACCCGTCGGGGCGTGACCCAGGCACGCCAGCTCGGGCGCGAACTGGCGGAGGCGTTCAACACGGTGTGGCGGCGGTCGCTGCAGCTGCGGGTCGTGATCAGCACCCTGGCCCTGTCCACGGCCGTGGTGGTCGTGCTCGGGTTGGTGCTGCAGACCCAGATCGCGCTGCGGGTGCTCCAGGGCAAGGAGGTCGACACCCTCGCGCGCGCCGAGTCGGGTCGGGTGCTGCTGGAGCGCGACCTGGCCGCCGTGGACCCGATCCGCGAGGGCGCCCAGGGTGACCTGAACAACGCGCTGGACAAGCTGACCAACGCCAGCGGCGCCGACGAGCCCTCCTCGGCGATGGCGGGGGAGTTCCGCGCGGTGCTCACCACCAGCCGAGCCAGCGGCGTTGCCGAGGTCGCCGCCGGCCCCGTCGAGGCCGTCCCGCTTGACCTGCGCGACAAGGTCACCCAGGGCACGCTTGCGCGCAAGTACGTCACGCTCGACGAGGTGCCGACGCTGCTCGTCGGGCAGCCGGTCCGCACCGCGAACCGCGATCTCGAGTTCTACCTGCTGTTCCCCCTCACCACCGAGCAGCGCACCCTCGGTCTGGTGCAGAGCACGCTGATCGTCGGCGGGCTCATCCTGATCCTGCTGCTGGCCGGCATCGCGAGCCTGGTGACGCGGCAGGTCGTCCGCCCGGTGCGGCAGGCCGCCGAGATCGCCGAACGCTTCGCCGACGGGCACCTCGACGAGCGCATGCCCGTGCACGGCGAGGACGAGGTGGCCCGGCTCGGGGAGTCCTACAACGAGATGGCCAGCAGCATCCAGCGCCAGATCCGCCAGCTGGAGGAGTTCGGCGCGTTGCAGCGGCGGTTCACCTCCGATGTCAGCCACGAGCTGCGCACCCCGTTGTCCACCGTCCGGATGGCCGCCGACATGCTGTTCTCCTCTCGCGACGAGCTGCCGCCGGCCCTGCGACGCAGCTCCGAGCTGCTCGTCGCCGAGGTCGACCGGTTCGAGGCGCTGCTCGCCGATCTGCTGGAGATCAGCCGCCTCGACGCCGGCATGGCCGAGCTGGGGTCGGAGCGGGTGGATGTGCACGAGCTGGTGTCCCACGCCGTCGAGGCGGTGCGCGGGCTCGCCGAGAAGACCGGCACGCCCCTGGAGCTGGAGCTCCCGACCGGCGTGTACGCCGAGGTCGACCCGCGTCGCGTCGAGCGCATCGTCCGCAACCTCGTCGCCAACGCGATCGACCACGGTGAGGGGCGTCCGGTTCGCGTCGTGCTGGGGTGCGACGATCAGACGGTGGCCGTGCTGGTCCGCGACCACGGCGTCGGGTTGCGCCAGGGAGAGGCGGGGCTGGTGTTCAACCGGTTCTGGCGTGCCGAGGAGTCCCGTGCTCGGCGCAGCGGCGGCAGCGGTCTGGGGCTCTCGATCGCCATCGAGGACGCGCGGCTGCACGGCGGCTGGCTGCAGGCGTGGGGCGAGATCGGTCGAGGGGCGGCGTTCCGGCTGACGCTGCCTCGCGCCCTCGGCGACCCGGTGGACTCCAGCCCGCTGCCGCTGGGGCCGCAGGACGATTTCGGCAGCCCGGAGGGGGCCGGCTCGGTGCCGACGCCCCCGTTCGGATGGCCGGTGACCGTCGTGCCCCCGTCCTGCGAGGTCGACGAGGTCGACGCCATCTCGGAGTCCCGGTGACGCCGTGTCGCCGGGCCACGGCGCTGGCGCTGCTGGTCGCGCTCGTCGGCCTGGCGGGCTGCGCGAGTGTGCCCGAGAGCTCGCCCGTGCAGGTGCTGCGGCAGGTCGGCGGCGGCGAGGAGACGGCGCTGTCGCTCGAGCCGGTCGACGGCAGCAACCCGCTGGACCTGGTCCGCGACTTCGTCTTCGCCTCGGGTGTCAGCACCGACATGCACGAGTCGGCGCGCCGGTTCCTCGCTCCCGAGGCACAGGAGTGGGACGCAGCGGCGAGTCTCATCGTGCTCGACGGCCAGTTCGACACGGTCCCCGCCCCCGACGCGCAGGACCAGAGCACCGGCGTGACGACGATCCGGATCAGGGGCACCGCAATCGGCCACGTCACGTCGTCGGGGTCGTTCGAACCGGACCAGGTCACGTTCCAGCGCGACGTCACCGTGGTGCGCCGCGACGGGCAATGGCGGATCTCGGCCCTGCCCGGCGGCGTCGTCGTTCCGTCCTCGACCTTCCAGGCCAACTACCGCGCCGTGCACACCTGGTTCGTCGACCCCGGGCGCGGGCTCCTGGTCGCCGATCTGCGTTACCTGCCGAGCATGCCGCTCAGCGCGCAGGCCGCCCGCGCGCTGGAGCTGCTGCTGGCCGGCCCGTCCGCAGCGCTGACGGGTGCGGCGGTCTCCCAGCTCCCGCCGGACGCACGGCTGCGCTCGAACGTGATGGCGAGCCTGGATGGCGTGTTGATCGTCGACCTCACCGGCATTGACGACCTGGAAGAGCCGGCGCGGCAGCTGCTGGCCGCCCAGGTGGTGCTCTCGTTGGCGGAGGTCGATGTGGACAGGGTGCGGTTGCTGGTGGACGGTGAACCGCTGCTGCCCGGTCAGGCCGAGCTGGCCCGTGCGGATGTCGCGGGGCTGGTCGCCGAGGTGGCGCCGGGGCCGGGTGTGCCGGGGCTGGTCGTCTCCGATGGGCGCCTGCGCCAGCTCACCGGCTCCGAGCCGGGGACACCGCTACCCGGTCCGGTCGGTGACGGCACCTACGACGTGGAGTCAGCGGCGTTCACCGTGGATGGTCAGCGACTGGCGGTCGTGGTCCGGCAGGATGACAGGCGCGTACTGCTGTTCGGCGACGGTCCGGAGGGCGGCCTAACTCCGGTGTTGCTCGACGCCGCGACGATGACCCGGCCGTCGTGGACACCTCGGGGCGCCGAGGTGTGGACCGTGGTCGACTCCACGGCCGTTGTCCGCGTGCTCGTCGACGACACGGAGCTGACCCGCCGTCCGGTCAACGCCGACGAGTTGACCGAGCTGGGACCGATCAGTGACCTTCGGCTCTCGCGTGACGGCATGCGGGTGGTGGCCGTCGTCGGCGGTGGGCTGTACACGGCGTCGGTGGAGCGCGGTGTCGATGGTGCGGTCTCGATCGGTAACATCCGCAGGTTGCGGCCCATCGAGCTCGACGAGGTCGTGGCCGCTGACTGGTGGGCCGCGGAGTCGGTGGTGGCGATCACGCGCGGGCCGGAGCTGCTGGTCGCGCACGTCTCGGTGGACGGTCTGGACATCGCGCAGATCCTGGGGAACAACCTCACGCCGCCGCTGACCGCCGTCGCCGCGACGTCGGACCGGTCGCTGCTGGTGACCGACCGGGCCGGTGTGTGGAGCGTCGCGAGCGACGACCAGACCGCATGGCGCCAGGTCCTCCCCGCAGCCCCCGACGCAGTCCCCCTCTACCCCGGTTAACCCACCCCACCCCCGCGAGTCGGCACGATCCGGCGCGCGAGTCGGCACAAACTGGTGCGCGAGTCGGTACGACGTGGCGGGCGAGTCGTGCGTCCGGCGACTGCTCTCGGCAGTGGCGCGCTGGCTGTGTGCGTCGTGGGCGCGGTCCGTTCCTGCCCGACGTGGGCATCCGCGCATAGCGGGGAGCCGGACTGCGCGCCAATTCGGGTCACCTCACCCGCCACTTCGTACCGACTCGCGGGTGGGTTGTGGCTCGGGGCTCGGGGGTGGGTCATGGTGGAGGGGTGGGGACTCGGGAGTTGGTTGCGGCGCTGGTCGATCTTGTGCTGCCCGGCGACTGCGCCGGATGCGGGGAACCGGAGCCTCCGTGGTGCGCGCGGTGCGCGTCGCGGTTGGGTGCCCCGTCGTGGCCGTCGGTGCCGGGTGCGCTCGAGGTGCTCGCCGCAGGGCGGTACACCGGCCCGCTCCGGACCGCGTTGCTGCGCTACAAGGAGCGCGGTCGCCGTGATCTCGCCGGGCCGCTCGCGGGACTGCTCGCCGGGCCACTCGACGAGCTGGTGCGCCCACCGCCTGCCGTCACCTGGCTGCTGCCCGCGCCGTCCCGCCCGGCGGCCGCCCGCGTCCGTGGCGGCGATCACGTGCTGCGGCTCTGCCGCACCCTGGCCGCGGGCCGCCCCGACCTGCGCGTGGCCCGGCCGCTTCGGCTCACCCGACAGGCACGTGACTCGGTGGGCCTCGACGCGGCGCAGCGGGCGGAGAACCTCGCCGGCAGGCTCAGGGTGGCACCCGCCCGGCTGCCCCCCGCGGGTGCCGCTGTGCTCCTCGTGGACGACGTGGTCACCACCGGCGCCACCCTGCGGGCCTGTCGCGCCGCGCTCGCCAGCGTCGAGGTGTGCGCCGACGTCGCGCTGGTCCTCTGCGATGCGACGACCCGGCCCGCAGCATGGTGATCAACTTTGGGTGCGGTCGAAAAAGTGGGCAAGTACTATACTTGCGTGGAGGTCTTGCGGGCATGCCGTTCGGCGCATCCATCCGGAATTCACCAGGTTGGGGTCACTGGGCGCGCAGGTCTGTTGCCGGACCGTGATGCGGGTTACGGTGCTTCGCATCAGCCGAGATATCTCAGGAGGAACCACCGATCGAGCGCCAGGGGGACTAGGAGCCTCCGGCGCAGTCTGCAACGCCAACCCGGCGCTGAGAGCGAGGGAGGTCTGCGTGGAGATCGTTGTCACCGGCCGTAACGTGGAGGTTCCGGAGCATTTCCGGGTCCATGTCGCCGAGAAGGTCGCTCGCCTGGAACGTTACGACCACAAGATCGTCAGGATGGAAGTAGAACTCTTCCACGAGCGTAACCGACGCCAGCTCAAAAGCTGTCAGCACGTTGAGATCACCGGCCGCGGCTCCGGTCAGACGGCGCGCGCCGAGGCCTGCGCACAGGACTTCTACGCGGCGCTGGACGCCGCGGTCGCCAAGCTGGAAGAACGGCTGCGCCGCTCGCACGACCGGCGTCGAGTCAACGGCAAACGCACTCGCGTGCTCGCCGGTCGGGGCAGCGCCACCGCTGTCCTCGACGAGTTGCCTCCCGTCGAGGTCGACATCCCGGGGCCGCGCGGCCACAACGAGTACCTCCCCGACGACGAGACGGCCCCCGGACGCATCGTCCGCCACAAGGTGCACATGGCCGATCCGATGAGCGTCGATGACGCGCTGTCGCGCATGGAGCTCGTCGGGCACGACTTCTACCTCTTCACCGACACCGACAGCGGTGCGCCGTGCGTCGTCTACCGGCGCAAGGGCTACGACTACGGCGTGATCCGGCTCGCCCGGTAAGCCGGACGTCCCGACCGGGGCGGCACCGTTCCCACCAGGAACGGTTGCCGCCTCGTCGGCGTTGTGTGGGCAGTGCCCGGTGCTTCGCTACCCTGGGCCGGGCAGTGCGCCGTGTCGCGGCATGCTGTGACACGAAAGCTCTGCCTGCGTACTGACCGCGATCGTGAATGAGGTCGACCTGTGCCGCTCCTGAACCGTCTGCTCCGTACCGGTGAGACGAAGCTGGTGAAGCGGCTGGGGCGCATCGCCGAGCACATCGACACGCTCGAGCGCGACGTCCAAGCCTTCACCGACACCGAGCTCCGTGCGAAGACCGAGGTGTTCCGTGAGCGCCACAAGGCCGGGGAGACGCTCGACGAACTGCTGCCCGAGGTGTTCGCGGTGGTCCGTGAGGCGGCGGTTCGTACGATCGGCCAGCGGCCTTTCCCCGTCCAGCTGATGGGCGGCGCGGCGTTGCACCTGGGCAACGTCGCCGAGATGAAGACCGGGGAGGGCAAGACGCTCACCTCGGTGCTCGCGGCCTACCTCAACGCGATCCCCGGCGACGGCGTGCACCTGGTCACGGTGAACGACTACCTGGCCCGCCGCGACGCCGAGAACATGGGCCGCATCCACCGGTTCCTCGGCCTGACGGTCGGGGTGATCCTGTCGGAGATGCCGCCCGCGGTGCGTCGCACGCAGTACGCCGCCGACATCACCTACGGCACGAACAACGAGTTCGGCTTCGACTACCTGCGCGACAACATGGCCTGGAACGCCGCCGACATGGTGCAGCGGGGGCACAACTTCGCCATGGTCGACGAGGCCGACTCCATCCTGATCGACGAGGCCCGCACCCCGCTGATCATCTCCGGTCCCGCGGAGCAGAGCGCGCGGTGGTACCAGGAGTTCGCGCGGATGGCGCCGATGCTCATCAGGGACGTCCACTACGAGGTGGACGAGCGCAAGCGCACCGTCGGCGTCACCGAGGAGGGCGTGGCGCTGGTCGAGGACCAGCTGGGCATCGACAACCTCTACGAGGCGGCCAACACCCCGCTCGTCGGCTATCTGAACAACGCCCTCAAGGTCAAGGAGCTGTTCAAGAAGGACAAGGACTACATCGTCCGCGACGGGCACGTGCTCATCGTCGACGAGTTCACCGGCCGGGTGCTGGCCGGGCGCCGCTACAACGAGGGCCTGCACCAGGCGATCGAGGCCAAGGAAGGGGTGGAGGTCCAGGCGGAGAACCAGACCCTGGCCACCATCACCCTGCAGAACTACTTTCGGCTCTACGAGAAGCTGGCCGGGATGACCGGTACCGCCCAGACCGAGGCCGCTGAGCTGTACCAGATCTACAAGCTGGGTGTCGTGCCGATCCCGACCAACCGGCCGATGATCCGCACGGACCAGGCGGACCTGATCTACAAGACCGAAGAGGCGAAGTTCACCGCGGTGGCTGAGGACATCGCCGAGAAGCACCGCGACGGCCAGCCGGTGCTGGTCGGCACGACGAGCGTGCAGAAGTCCGAGTACCTGTCGAAACTGCTGGTGGCGCTCCAGGTGCCGCACGAGGTGCTCAACGCCAAGCACCACGAGCGGGAGGCAGTGATCGTCGCCCAGGCCGGGCACGCCGGTGCGGTCACCGTCGCCACCAACATGGCGGGCCGCGGCACCGACATCGTGCTGGGCGGCAACCCCGACTTCCTCGCCGACCTCGAGCTACGACGTCGCGGATTGGACCCGGTGGAGACCCGCGAGGAGTACGAAGCCGCCTGGGACGGCGTGCTCGCCACGATGAAGAAGCAGGTCGCGGCCGAGGCCGAGGAGGTCAAGGCGGCAGGTGGGCTCTACGTGCTCGGCACCGAACGGCACGAGTCGCGACGTATCGACAACCAGCTGCGCGGTCGCTCCGGCCGGCAAGGCGACCAGGGCGCGTCGCGCTTCTACCTCTCGTTGGGCGACGACCTGATGCGCCGATTCAACGGCCAGATCGTCGAATCGATCATGAACCGGTTCAACCTGCCGGACGACATGCCGATCGAGGCCGGCATGGTCACCAAGGCGATCCGCAGCGCGCAGACGCAGGTCGAGCAGCAGAACTTCGAGATCCGCAAGAACGTCCTCAAGTACGACGAGGTGCTCAACAAGCAGCGCACCGTCATCTACGACGAGCGACGTCGGGTCCTCGCCGGTGAGGACATCAAGGAGCAGATCGAGCACATGCTCGAGGACGTGGTGAACGCCTACGTCGCCGGCGCCACCGCCGAGGGCTACGCCGAGGACTGGGACCTCGACAAGCTGCGGACGGCGCTGGGCACCCTCTACCCGGTCGGGATCCGCTGGGAGGACGTCGCCGGCGACGACGACCAGAGCGACCTCTCGCGTGAAACTCTCGCCGCTGCGGTGCTCGCCGACGCGCGGGCGGCCTACGCTCGCCGCGCGGCCGAGATCGACGGGATCATCGGCACCCAGGGGGGCATGCGCGAGCTGGAGCGGCAGGTGTTGCTGCAGGTGATGGACCGCAAGTGGCGCGAGCACCTCTACGAGATGGACTATCTCAAGGAGGGCATCGGGCTGCGCGCGATGGCCCAGCGTGACCCGCTGATCGAGTACCAGCGCGAAGGGTACGACATGTTCTCCGCGATGCTCGAGGGCATCAAGGAGGAGACGGTCGGGCACTTGTTCAACGTGCGGGTGCAGTCGGCCCAGCCAGCGGAGCCGACGGCACAGCCCGCGCAGAAGACCGTGACGGAGCAACAGCCCGCCGCAGTGCAGCAGGCCGCACAGCCCCTGGAGCCCGCCGCGCGGCAGCCGGCCCCGCCGCGGGACCCGGCCGCCGCCGCCGTCGCTCCCGCAGCGCACGGGGACCCCATGGCCGAGCCGGCCGCTGTGACGAGCGTCCTGCCGGTGGCGTTCAGCGGGGCCCAACCGGCCGAGCTGAGCTACAGCGGGCCCGCTGAGGACGGCAGCGCCACCCGGACGCGGTCCGGGAACGGTGGCTCCGCGCGCGACGGCGGCCGTGGCAGCGACACCGCCGCGGGTGCGGCCCAGCCCTCGCGCAACCGCCCGTGCCCGTGCGGGTCCGGGCGCAAGTACAAGCAGTGCCACGGCTCGCCCACGGCTATCCGCCCCTGATCGTGCGGTCGGCAGGGGATGATCGCTGATTCGGGCCGCGGAGCAGTGCGGAACCCGGTTGCCAGTCCCGGATCGGTGATCACGACGGCGGTCCTCGGCGTCCGTCCCGGTCGGCGGTGGTCGTCAACCCAGCCGCAGGGTGGTGCACCGCCAACCGGCTCGGGGATCCTCGCCACGCTCGAACCGGGCCGCGAGGGCGCGGGACCGGCCGTCGATGTCACACGTCACCGCGACCTCCGCGACACCGGAGCGCGGCAGGCACAGCCGCATCCTGGTGAACCGGGCGGGGGAACGCACCCGCCGTTGCTGCGTCGCCACCCGCCAGTAGCGCAGCACCGGCTCCTCGAAGTGCGGACTGAGGTGCGCAGGCAGCCGGCGGCCGTCGAGTACCTCGAGGGCCAGTCGAAGCACCCGCGCGACCGCGTGGTGCGCCTCGGCCGACTCCGACTCCGACTCCGACTCCAGCGTCGACGGGGCGGGCTCGGCCGGTTCGAGAACGGGTCGTACCAGCAGCGGTGGGTCGGCCCCGCCGGCGCCGGGCTCGGGTTCATAGCGCACGCGCCGCAGGCGCGGTGCTGGGTCTGCAGCCGGCGGTCGAGCTCCGACCACGGTCCCCGGTGCTATCAGAGTGCTGGTCATGGGACGAAGCGTGCAGGGCGCGCACCACGACCCGGACCGAGACGAACCCGTCAGTCACCGAACGGTATGGCGACAAACGCTATGGTGGCATATGGTTGCGTCGTGAGTGAGATGTTCTTCGAAGCCGAGCCGGAGCGGATGCCGCTGGGTAAGCTGCTGTCCTGGACCGGGCAGTCGCTGAGCCGCTACTACCAGCGCATGGTGGCGGCCCGCGGCCTGACGTCCACGTCGATCGGCGTGCTCGGGGTGCTCGCGCACACCGACGCCGTCTCGCACCGGGAGTTGTCCGGGCACCTCGGGGTCACCCCGGCGACGCTCACACCGGTCGTCGACGCCCTGGAGAACGCGGGCGAGCTGAGCCGGGAACGCGACGGCGTCGATCGGCGAGTGGTGCGCTTGTCGATCACCCAGCGCGGCCGGGACCGCCTGCTGGTCGCGTTCACCGACGTGGCGGCCATGTTCCGGGACCGGATGCCGCACCCCCCACCCGAACATGAGGTGATCATCCGCGACTACCTGCTGGCCGTGCTCGGCGCGGTTACCGACGAGGAGCCCCGACCGTGATGGCCGATACGGCGCTCACCGAGCCGGCCGTGGTGGTGACCGACCTGGTCAAGTGCTACCCGAAGAGCACCACCAACGCCGTGGACGGGCTCTCGTTCACCGTCGAGCGCGGCGAGGTCTTCGGTCTGCTCGGCCCGAACGGCGCGGGCAAGACAACCACCGTAGGCGTCCTCACCACGCGCGTGCTGCCGACCGGGGGCCGAGCGAGCGTCGCCGGCTTGGACGCGCGGGCCGACGCCGTCGCCGTCCGAACCCGGCTGGCCGTCGTGCCGCAGCGCGTCAACCTCGACCGGTCCCTGTCCGTGCGCAACAACCTCGTCTTCCACACCGCCTATCACGGCGTCAGGCGGGCCGAACGCGCCCGCCGGGCTGATGCGTTACTGGAGCGGATGGGGCTCACCGACAAGGTCGCCGCACTGATCGACACCCTGTCCGGGGGGGCAGAGCCAACGGTTGATGATCGCACGTGGCCTGATGCGCCGGCCGGAGGTGCTGTTCCTCGACGAGCCCTCGACCGGCCTCGACCCGCAGGCCCGGTTGTTCGTGCACGACCAGATCAACGCGTTGCGCGAGGAGGGCGGGTTCGTCACCCCCGACTACGGCTCGGTCCTGCTTCCCGGGCTGTTCGCGCTGAACGCGGTGTTCGGGGCGCTGCAGAGCGTCGCGTTTCCGCTGGTGTTCGAGTTCTCCTTCTCCCGGGAGATCGAGGACCGGCTGCTCGCGCCGATGCCGATCCCGCTGGTCGCGGTCGAGAAGATGGTGTTCGCCACGCTGCGCGGGTTGATCGCGGCCGGACTCATGGTGCCGATCGGGCTGTTGATGGTGGACGTGTCGTGGCCCGCGTCCGGGCTCGTCCCGGCAGCGCTCATGATCGTGCTCGGGGCGGTCACCGGCGCCACGATCGGCATGGTGCTCGGTACCGCGGTGCCGCCGCGACGGATCAACGTGATGTTCGCGGTGATCTTCACACCGCTGCTGTTCACGGGCTCGGTGCAGTACCCATGGCTCACGCTGTCGGATCTGCGCTGGTTCCAGGTGCTCTCGGCGCTCAACCCGCTGACCTACGTCAGCGAGGGGATCCGCGCTGCACTCGTGCCGCAGGTGCCACACCTGCCGCTCTGGCTGTGCCTCGTCGTGCCGACGATTGCCGGCGTGGCGTTCGGGCACTGGGGGTCAGAGGGTTCCTGCGCCGCGCGCTGGACTGAGCGCGCCGTGAGATAAACACCACCGCGCTCCGCTCATGATCGAAGAGCGGTGGTGTTCATCTCACGGCCACATTCGGAATCGGTCAGCGTCGCGGCTGCTCGCCCTCGGTGGCGGCACCGGCGGTCTCGGTGGTGTCACCGGTTCCGGTCATGTCCTGGGCCCGGTCGACGAGCCCGTCGATCTGCTCGTCGTGCCCGAACCGGCTCTTGGCGGCCTCGCCCGCCTTGTCGAGCGCCTGGTCCACCTTGTCGTCGTGCTGGTTCAGCAGGTCCTTGGCCTTGTCCATGAAACTCATACCTGCACCATGGCTCAGCCGATCCTGGCCCGCAAACGCGACGCTCACCCGTTTGAGTAGTGATCAGAAGCCCGCTATGCCTGTGGCCGCAGCCGCACGTGCGCGGGGCGCAGCTCATCGGCGCTGGTCACGCCGAGGAGCTGCAGGGTCCGCACGATCTCGGCAGCCAGGATCTCCACCGCCTGCACCACCCCGCGGCGCCCGCCCGCCATCAGCCCGTAGAGGTAGGCGCGGCCGACGAGCGCGGCCCGCGCGCCGAGCGCGACGGCCGCCACGATGTCGGCCCCGTGGGTGATGCCGGTGTCGACGAACACCTCGGCGCGGTCCCCGACCGCGTCCACCACCGGTGGCACGAGCTCCAGCGGCACCGGGGCCCGGTCGAGCTGACGGCCGCCGTGGTTGGACAGCAGCACCGCGTCGGCGCCGGCGTCGACCACGCGCCGGGCGTCGTCGACGCTCTGGATACCCTTGATCACCAGCTTGCCCGGCCAGATGCCGCGCAGCCACTCGACGTCGGCCATGGTGAGGGCGGGATCGAAGACCCGGTTGATCAGCTCGGCGACCGTGCCGCCGGCGAGCTCCAGGTTCGCGAACCTCAGCGGGTCGGTCGTCAGCAGGTTGAACCACCAGTGCGGGTGCAGCGCCCCGTCGACGAACGTGCGCAGCGACAGGGCGGGCGGGATCGTGAGCCCGTTGTGCACGTCGCGCAGCCGCGCCCCGCTCACCGGGGTGTCGACGGTGAGCAGCAGGGTGTCGTAACCGGCGTCCACGGCGCGCTGCACGAGGTCCTTCGCCGGAGCCCGGTCGCGCCACAGGTAGAGCTGGAACCACGTGCGGCCACCGGGTGCCGCAGCCGCCACGTCCTCGATCGTGGTGGTCCCCATGGTCGAGAGCGTGTAGGGGATGCCGACCTGCTGCGCCACCGCCGCCACCGCGCGCTCGCCCTCGTGGTGCATCATCCGAGTGAACCCGGTGGGGGCCAACGCGAACGGCAGCGTCGAGCGTCGCCCGAGGATATCGCGGCCGGGGTCGACCGAGGAGACGTCGCGCAGCACCGTCGGGGTGAACTCGAGGCGGGCGAACGCGTCGCGAGCCCGGCGTAGCGAGAGCTCACCGTCGGCGGCACCGTCGACGTAGTCGAACACCGCGCGCGGCGTCCGGCGGCGTGCGATCGAGCGCAGGTCGGCGATGCTGGCCGCCCGCCGCAGCCGCCGCTCGGTGCCGTCACCGACGATCGGCGCAGGCCGCAGCAGCCGGCTCAGTTCCTCGACACGAGGCATCCGCCGCTGAACCATGGCCCCATCTTGGACGTTGAGATGGTCTTTCGTCATCCGGTGGAAGCTCAGACCTCGGTACAGTGTGGCGCCGGTGTGGCACTTTCGACGCACTCTACGGCGACGACCGTTGGCCTGGCAGGATACGCCAGAGGGAGGTGGGTCATCGTCATGTCAACCGTCGTCCGTTGGACGGGTCGTGAGGCTTGTGCGCTGCGGGGAGCGCTGCGGATGAGTATACGTGTCTTTGCTGAGCATCTTGGGCTCGCCGTACGCACTGTTTCCAAATGGGAGGCCGGGGCCGAAAGTGTCGTTCCCCAACCTGACACCCAGGCCATCCTCGATACTGTGTTGGCGCAGGCCGACCCGGCCGCCCAGGAGCGCTTCGCTGCGCTGTGTGCTGCCAGTGATGGTGATGTGTGGAGCGGTTCCGGCAGGGGACCATCGCCTACGACGGAAGAGACGAACCGGCGCAATAGGGGCGCAGGGACTATCGGGGACGATCTCGCTCTATTCCGGTGGCTGAGCGTGTCGAGTTCTGGAGGTGCTCGGATCGTCTCGACATGGACGGCGCTGGACATGGTGTCGGTGTCGACGAGTTACCGGCGTGCCTATCGTTCCGTATCGGCAAGCGCGCTACTCGCAGCGACCACAGCGCAGCTGTCGCTGATGTTGTCTCTGACACCGGGGTCGCAGCCAACACGTACAGTAGCCGCCGGCTCCTGGTTCGTGCGGTCGGAGAGGCCGCGGCGTTGGCGGCAACCTTGCTGGGCGTTGATTTAGGTCGCAGAACCGAGGCGGATCGGTTTCTCACGCTTGCTCAGGACGCTGCGAAGGAGAACGAGGACTCAGATCTCGCTGCCGTGGTCCTTGCGTGCAGGGCGTTCGTGACAAGCTTCGACGGTGGTAGTCCCACGGTTGCCGCAGAGTTCGCTGACGCCGCCGTGGAGGTCGCGTCGCGCGATCTCACGAGCATGACCACGCGCGGTTGGGTCGCCGCTGTGAGTTCTGAACATTTCGCCGTAGTGGGTGACGAAAGACGGAGCCTGAGCCGTCTCGATGAGGCCCGTGCAGCGCTGTCCGAGCCAGTAAACGATCTGGACTGGACGGGGTTTGGAACCTTCGATCTCGTGAAGGTCACCGCATACGAAGGCGGCGACCTGATGCGTCTGGGTCGGCACACCGCAGCGATCGCGCTACTTGACGAGGCGCTCGCGGGTTTCGACGTCAGCATGCGGCGTCATCGCTGTGCGACGTTGATCGACCGGGCAGCAGCGCACCTCGCCGGTCACGATATCGACGCGTGCTGCGAAGACGCCACCGAGGCGCTGGCCATCGCCACCGAGACAGAACACCAGGTCCTCGCTCGACGCGTGCACCGGATCGCCGTGGCCGTACGGCCCAGCAAGGCCGCCGCTGCGCTGCGGCTCTGGACCGACGTGATGGGTGCGGGCGTCGAGCAGGATCTCGAGGAGAAGCGTGTCTGACGAGCTTGTCCGTCCCCGGGGTCCGGACAACGCCGACGTTCGCCAGCTCACCGGCCTCGTCCTGGACTTCGGCGGAGTGCTCACCACCTCCTTCGACGAGGCGCTGCGCTCCTACTGCGTTCGTGACGGGTTGCCCCCCGACGCGTTGGAGTGGATCTTCACCCTCGACGCGGGTGCGCAGGGTGCGCTGGTGGACCTGGAGTGTGGAAAGACGGGTCAGGCCGAGTTCGTCGCACTGCTCGCTCGCTCGCTCGACGTCGAGGCGGACGGTCTGCTGGAACGGATGACCGCCGACCTGCGCCTCGAGCCTCTGGTCGCGACCGCCGCTGCGCGGCTGCGCCAGCACGGGGTTCGCGTCGCCGTGCTGTCGAACTCGTGGGGTAGCTCCCCGTTCGACCCCTACGCACCGTTCCGGCTGCACGACACCTTCGACGCCGTGATCATCTCGGATCAGGTGGGCCTCCGCAAGCCGGATCCGGCGATCTTCCGGCTGACGGCGGAACGGCTGGGGCTCGAATCTTCCCAGTGCGTCTTCGTCGACGATGTCGCCCGCTATCTCGAACCAGCGCGGGCTCTCGGGATGGCCACGATCCACGCGACCGACCCCGACGAGACCGTCGACCAGCTGGCGGAGATCTTCAAGGTGAGCTGCCGCTAGCATTGATCACGCACGTGCGGACGGCGGCGGCGGAGCAGCTCGAACGCGGCTACCGCGCCGGCGCTGGCCACGTTGAGGGACTCGACGCCGCCGTGCATCGGGATCGTCAGCACGCGGTCGAGCTCAGCGCGCACCGGCTCGGACAGGCCGTCGGTCTCGTTGCCCAGCACCAGCGCGACGCGATCGGGCAGCGCGGCGTCGAGCAGGGACGGACCGCCCGCGTCCAACCCGACGATGCCGAACCCGGCCGTCCGCAGCGCCGCGCAGCCTTCCTCGGCGGTGGCGGAGCGGAGCACCGGGGCCCGGAACGCCACCCCGGCCGAGGCCTTCACGACCAGCGGATCGATCGCCGGCACGCCGTGGCGGGGGAGCAGCACGCCGTCCAGCCCGGCGGCCGTCGCGCTGCGCAGCAGCATCCCGACGTTGGCCGGGTTGGTGACGCGGTCGAGGACGAGCACGGACGCCGGTCCGGTCAGGGTTGCCAGGAACTCGGCGACCGGCGCCATCCGCGGCGCCACGACGTCGGCCAGCACCCCCTGGTCGTGGCGGCCGTTGCCAGCCAACACCTTCACCCGGTGCGCCGACGCGCGCGCCACCGGCACCCCCCGCTCCCGCGCCGCGGCCAGGATGGCGCGCACCGGCTCGCCGCGCAGACCCTCGGCGAGGATCACCTTGTCCACCTGCAGCGTCACGTCGTCAAGGGCCTCCAGCACGGGTTTGCGGCCGTAGACGGTGATGAAGGTGTCCTTGGGTGATCGAGTCTTCGGGAACCGGTCTGTTGCCACCCGGGCAGCCTAGGATCGCTGCATGCCGCCCCGGCTCTCCGCCCTCGACGCCTCGTTCCTCTACCTCGATCAGCCGACCACGCCCATGCACGTCGGCGCGGTGTCGATCTTCCGTCGACCGCGGGCGGGGTTCGACTACGATCGCCTCGTCGAGCTGATCGAGCAGCGGATCGCGCTGGTGCCGCGGTACCGGCAGAAGGTCCGCCGCGTGCCCGCCAACCTCGCTCGTCCGGTATGGGTAGACGATCCCGACTTCGACGTGGCCTACCACGTGCGTCGCTCCGCCCTGCCCACACCGGGCTCCGACGCCCAGCTCACTGATCTCGTCGGACGGCTGATGTCGCGCCCGCTCGATCACACCCGGCCGCTGTGGGAGATGTACCTGGTCGAGGGGCTCGCGCGCGGGCGCACCGCGGTGCTGACGAAGACTCACCAGGCGATGGTCGACGGGATCAGCGCGATCGACATCGGACAGGTGATCCTCGACGTCTCGGCCGCACCCCCTGGCGGGAGGGAGTCACGGTCGCCGGTGCCCACTGACCTGTGGATGCCGCGGCCCGAACCCAGCGACGTGCAGCTGGTCCTCGGTGCGGTCGCCGAGGCCGTCGCCCGGCCGGGGGTGATCGTCGACAACGTGCGCTCGGCCGCCGGTGACGCGATGGCCACCGTCGGCAAGATCGCCGGGACTGCCGGCCAGCTGCTCTCGATGGCCCGCACGGCGAGCAGGCGCGCGCCGGGTACCCCGCTCAACGTCGTCATCTCCACCCAGCGCCGGTTCGCGATCGCGCGCACCGAGCTGGAGTCCTACCGGAAGGTACGCGCCGCGCACGGGTGCACCGTCAATGACGTGGTGCTCAGCGTCGTCTCCGGCGCGTTGCGCAGTTGGCTGCTCTCCCGCGGGGAACCGGTCATCGCGTCGTCGTCGGTACGGGCGATGGTGCCGCTGTCGGTGCGCGGCGAGGCCGACGTGCCCAGCTCGGCCACGGCGGGCACCCTCGGCAACCGGGTGTCCTCGTTCCTGGTCGACCTGCCGGTCGGGGAGTCGAGCCCGGTCGTGCGCCTGCACCACGTCACGCACGCGATGCGCGAGCACACCTCGACGGGGCAGTCCGTCGGCGCGGACACCCTGGTCCGCATCGGCGGCTTCGCGCCGCCCACCCTGCATGCCCTGGGTGCTCGCGCCGCGAGCGAGCTCTCGAAACGGATCTTCAACCTGGTGGTGACGAACGTGCCCGGACCGCAGTTCCCGCTCTACGCCGCCGGCGCCCGGATGCTCGAGATGTTCCCAGTGGTGCCGCTGGCCAAGGGCCAGGCGCTCGCCATTGGGCTCACCTCCTATAACGGCGGTGTCTACTACGGCTTCAACGGCGACCGCGACGCGATGCCCGACGTCGACGTGCTCGCCGCCATGGTGGACGAGTCGCTCGACGAGCTGCTGGCGACGGTGGGCTGATGCGCGTCTACGTGCCGGCCACCTGGCCGATGGTGCAGGCGATGGTCCGCAGTGGCCATCTCGACCCGATCGGTGGTACGGCGTTCGCGCTCACCCCGAAGCTGCGCGAGTCCTACACCAGCGGTGACGACGAGGAGCTGGAGTACGCCGCGCTGACCGAGGCGGCTCGCGCGTCGCTGCGGCTGCTCTCGGTGGAGTTCGGGTTTGGCGAGGACGCCGCCCCCGCCCGCCGGGTGGTGGTCGCCGCCGACCTCGACGACGTGACGTTGCGTCCGGATCTCGACGACGGTGCGGTCCGGATCGCCGGCGGGGTGCCGCTGGCAGCGGTCGCCGCCGTGCACGTCGACACCGAGGAAGCCGAGTACGCGGTGCGCCAGGCCGCGGAGGCAGTGGATGCCGCCGACATGGGCGACCTGGATGCGGAGTTCCTCATCGGCGAGGCCGAGGACCACGAGCTCGCCTGGTACGACCCGTCCGAGTTGCGCTGATGCGGCCTTGGGCGCGGGAAACGTCGCGCCAGCGACCATTTGCGCGCCCGGGGGCGGCAGCGCCCCGCGTCGCGGGCG
>JBBSQN010000106.1:0-18879 GCA_038257875.1 Mycobacteriales bacterium | reverse complement strand
TGGGTCAAGAGACTGCGCCGCATCACCCTGCCCGCGATCCCGACCGTCTACGGCCTGACGGAGCCCAGACGCGGCGTGACGGCATGGGTGTTCGCGCTGCCCGACGGACAGGCCTACGTCATCTCGATCGACGAGGACGACAGCAGCGGCGATATGATCATCTCCACCAGCCTGGACAACGTCGCGTCCAGGTGGGCTCCGATCATGGACGCCAAGCTGGTGAGGGTCAGCGTGTCTGACGTGTCCAAGAAACCACGCAGCACCCCAGCTCGGATGCGGCGCCCCGCTGATCGTCCGTCGCTTGAGGTTGTTGCCGATCCGGGGTGACGGACGGGGTGGTGCTGGTCGGGGTGGGACGGTGGGACGCTGCGCGGCCTGCGCGACGTCATCCCGCCGATCAGCACGAGGATCTGCTTTGCCGTATGCCATCGCAGTACCGACCGGCCTGCTTGACGAGCTGCGCAACTTCCACCGGCGCGAACCGAGCCTGCTCGACGAAGACCTTCCGGGCTGGCGGCTCCGGCCGCTGACCGGGGGCCGCAACAACCGGGTGTTCGCCTGGGAGAGCCCCGACGGCGCGGCCTGCCTCAAGCTGTACCGCACCGACAAGCGCGACCGCGCCTCCTGCGAGTACCAGGCCCTCACACACGTCGCCGCCTGCGGCGTCACCGCTGTACCGCAGCCGCTGTGGCACGACCCCGACCCGGAGCTTCCCGCGGTTGGTATGACCCTGCTGGCCGGCCAGCCGGTGCCCGACCTCGCCGAGCCGACGACCGCGCTGCGCGCCGTCGTCGCTGTTCTCGCCCAGCTCCGCGAAATCCCACTCGGGCCGTTCGCCGACATGCCACGCGTCGACTCGGCCACGAACTACATGAAACGGATCACCGAGGTCTGGCCCGACCAGCTCGACGAACACGACGACGAGCCGCTCACCGCCGACATGCGCTCGCTGCTCGACGCCTGGCACGAGCGCGGCGACGCCGCGGTTCTCGCCGAACCAGCGCCGAGGATCTTCTCGCGCGGTGACTCCAACCTGCTCAACTGGCTCTGGGACGAGTTGGACGTCCGCGTTGTGGACTGGGAGTTCGTCGGATACAGCGACACGGCATACGATGCCGCCGAGCTCGTCGAACACCTCAGCGCCCACGCCATCGACGACGAATGGTGGATCTCGCTGCTGCCCGACCTCGGCATCATCGACGACACCACTCGGCGGCGTTTCCTCGCCGCTCAGCGAACAGTGGCGCTCCGCTGGCTCAGCGTGCTGTGGAAGCGCCGCGATACGCGAGCTGACGAATTCGAGTACTAGGGGTGCCACCGAGAAGCGGTGTGGGCCGTCCACCCGATCATCAGGGGTGCGGCTGGCACACCCCTGCTTACCCGGCGATCGGGGCGAAGCGGGCGTCGGTGAGCCGGGCCAGGTCGGCCGGAGCCAGCTCCACCTCGAGCCCGCGCCGTCCGGCGCTGCAAAACAGCGTCTCCAGCGCTTCGGCTGAGGAGTCCAGCACCGTGGGCAAGCGCTTGCGCTGACCCAGCGGGGAGATGCCGCCGGCGACATAGCCGGTCGCCCGCTGCGCCGCGGTGACCTCGGCCATCTTCGCCCGCTTGCCGCCGACGGCCGCGGCGAGGGCCTTCAGATCGAGCGTCGCCGAGACCGGGACGACACCGACGGTCAGCACCCCGTCGACGTCGGCGATCAGGGTCTTGAACACGCGTGCCGGGTCCAGCTCCAGCAGCTCGGCTGCCTCCGGACCATAGGCGTGCCCGCTTCCGTGCGGGTAGCTGTGCAACCGGTGCTCGACGCCGCGCTGTGCGAGCAGCGCGGTCGCCTGCGTCCCCTTCCCTGCCACGCCGCGCACGTTATCCAGCCGGGAATCACCGTCCGGGGGCGGGTGTTGAGGCCCGTGTGACATCGACGTTCGCAGCGCTGGACATCCCGCGGTCGCACGCCGCGTCGACGGGCCGGACTGCAGCCGGACGCGTAGGCTCAGCCCGTCATCCCGCCGTCGCAGCGATGGCGATCTCCCCGACCCGGCGTGAGAGGAGCGCGGTGCCCGGCACCGAGCAGGCAGCCGACACAGCGAGCGACGCGGCCGTGACCGAGGGCTTGACCGCAGGTGAGGAGCAGGTCGGCCAGACGGGCGAGAGCACCGAGGAGCTGGTCATCCGCTTCGAGCGGGACGCGATGCCCCTGCTCGACCAGCTCTACGGCGCCGCCCTCCGGATGACCCGGAACCCGGCTGACGCCGAGGACCTGGTGCAGGAGACGTTCCTCAAGGCCTACTCGGCGTTCCAGACGTTCCGGGCCGGCACCAACCTCAAGGCCTGGCTGTACCGGATCCTGACCAACACCTACATCAACGGCTACCGCAAGCGACAGCGCCAGCCACAGCAGTCGCCCACCGAGGAGATCACCGACTGGCAGATCGCCCAAGCCGGAGAACACACGTCGCAAGGCCTGCCCTCAGCCGAGATGGAAGCGCTGGACCGGCTGCCGGACAACGACGTGAAGGCCGCGCTGCAGCAGCTGCCCGACGACTTCCGGATGGCGGTGTACCTTGCCGACGTCGAAGGTTTCGCCTACAAGGAGATTGCCGACATCATGGGCACTCCGATCGGCACCGTGATGTCGCGGCTGCACCGGGGCCGCCGCCAGCTGCGCGACATGCTCACCGACACCGCTCGTGACCGCGGGTTCCTGCGCGGAGAGCAGGGGATTGCGCCATGAGCTGCGGGGACCACCACGAGACCGACTGCTCCGAGGTCCTCGCCGAGGTATGGCTGTTCCTCGACCACGAGTGCGACGAGACGCGCCGTGCGCTTCTTGCCCAGCACCTCGACGAGTGCGGCCCGTGCCTGCAGGAGTACGGCCTCGACGAGAAGCTGAAGACGCTGCTGGCCACCAAGTGCGGCGGTGAGCACGCCCCGGACGGGCTCAAGGACCGGCTGCGCCAGCAGATCCGCGTGGCGGTGCTGGCACAGGCCGAGGTGACGGTGGAGTCCGGCCCCGAGGGCACCACGACCACGGTGGAGGTGCGCGCGACCCGCGCCGAACGGCAGGGCTGACGCCGGGCGGGTGATCGCCCGCCCGGCGGAGGACTCAGGTGTTGGGCCGCTTGCCGTGGTTCGCTCCGTTCTTCGAGCGGTCACGACGCTTGCGTGCGCGCTTGGACATGGCTACCTCCTCGTTTCTGTCGTGGAGAGTTTCTGTCGTGGAGATGTCCCGATCCTCCCACGTGGTTGGATGGGGCAGTCGGGGGAGTGGGAGGTGGGTCGCGTGTCCACCTTGAGCGAGCTGCTCGCCGAGCACACCCAGCTCCCCGGTGCCGCCGTCGAGCACCTGCAGCGCGTCGTCGCGGAGTGGCAGCTGCTCGCGGACATGTCGTTCGCCGACTTCCTGCTCTGGATCCCGCTGGCCGGCGGCGTCGAGGAGTTCCTGTGCGTCGCCCAGGCCCGCCCCACCACCGCTCCGACAGCGCACTCCGAGGACGTCGTCGCCGCGCGGGTGAGCGCTGCGGAGAACCCGCAGCTTCGCCAGGCCGTCGTCGAGGGCCGCATCTGCCGCGAGGAGGACCCGCGCTGGCACTTGGAGGTGCCTGTCCACAGGGAGACGATCCCGGTGCGCCACGGCCGTGCGGTGGTCGCGGTGCTGTCCCGGGACACGAACCTCGCGATGCCTCGGGTGCCCAGCCCGCTGGAGATCGCCTACCTGGGCAGTGCGTCGGACCTGTGCCAGATGGTGGCCGACGGCACCTTCCCACCACGTGCGGCGGTGGTCGGGGCCGACACCAGCCCGCGGGCCGGGGACGGGCTGATCCGGCTCGACGCGCACGGTCTCGTCGCCTACGCCAGCCCCAACGCGCTCTCGGCCTACCACCGGATGGGCCACGCCAGCGACCTCGTCGGGCTCTCGCTCGCGCAGGTCACACGGGAGCTCGTGCACGACCCGTTCGACGCCGCCGAGGTGGTCGCTCGGATCGCGACCGCGTTGGACGGGCGGCACTCGTTGCGTATCGAGGTGGGGGACCGCGGCGCGGTGATGCTCGTGCGGGCCCTGCCGCTTCGCCCCCGCGGCGATGCCGCCGGAGCCCTGGTTCTGGTGCGCGACGTCACCGATCTCCGCCGTCGTGACATGGCGCTGCTCAGCAAGGATGCCACGATCCGGGAGATCCACCACCGGGTGAAGAACAACCTGCAGACCGTCGCCGCGCTGCTGCGGCTACAGGCCCGGCGCACGGTGATCCCGGAGGCCCGGCAGGTGCTCGCGGAGAGCGTGCGCCGGGTCAACTCGATCGCGCTGGTGCACGAGTCGCTCTCGGTGTCGCTGGCCGAGCGGGTGGACCTCGACGATCTCGTCGACAAGGTGCTGCCCGCCATCGGTGACGGCGCTACCGCCGAGTCCCGGGCCAAGGTGCGCCGAGAGGGCAGCTTCGGCATTCTGCCCGCTGCACTCGCCACTCCGCTCGTCCTGGTGCTCACCGAGCTGGTACACAACGCGCTTGCGCACGCGTTCGGCCCCGGCCAGGCCGCCGGTGAGGTCGTGGTGTCGGCGCAGCGATCGGCGGGCACGTTGGATGTGGTGGTGGCCGACGACGGCCGGGGTGTACCGGCGGGCTTCGACCTCGAGACCACCAGCGGCCTCGGCCTGCAGATCGTGCGGACGCTGCTCGACTCGGAACTCGACTCTGCCTTGCAGGTCCGAGCGCGCGCGGGCGGCGGAACGGAGGCCGTCATCAGGCTCTCGCTTCGAGGGCGCTAACCTGTGGCTCGTGACCGGAGCCGTCCTCGCGACGCTCGGTGGAGCGACCGCGGGCCCGGAACTCGGGGCTAGCCGGCTTCGGGCCCGCGACCAGAAAGGCTCGTCGGAGGTGGTGCCGTTCTCAGGTGATGCTGCAGGTCAGGCGGTGTGCGCACGGGTGTGTGCGTTGCGGCGCTTCAGCGCTCGCCGCTCGTCCTCGCTCAGACCGCCCCAGACGCCTGCATCCTGGCCGCTCTCCAGTGCCCAGGTGAGGCACTCGGTGACCACCGGGCAGCGTCGGCAGACGGTCTTGGCCTCGGCGATCTGCAGCAGCGCAGGACCGCTGGTCCCCACAGGGAAGAACAGCTCGGGGTCCTCGTCGCGGCAGATAGCGCGGTGACGCCAATCCATGGTGCTGTGCTCCTCGTACTTGCGCGATCGGGGTCGCGCCGATCGTCTGTCACGGTGTTTCCGCGCTTGTGAAGCGTTTCACGAGCGCGCTCGATCTTCAAGGGTCGAGGTCCACCCCGGTGAGGATTCTCACCCACTCATCGCAACGACTGCTGGCCCGATCAGTTACTGCGTCGCGCCGCGCTCACGATGAGCGATCAACCTCGTCCCGCCCATCCGGGCCGGTTACCCGGTACCCGACGGACCCGTGCGAGAAACTTCCTCGCGATCGCTCGCTTGTCCATGACCTACTTTGGGCCACTGTCTGCCCAGGTGCGAGCCCTTATCGGCTCGACGGTGCACGAACATCGGTGAATGGACGCAGGCGGTCACACTGCGGGCGGCGAGCGCTGGCCTGCTGCGATGAGCTGCGCGTCTCACACGACGACGCGTAGCCCATCGGGCACGGCCTGACATCCACCTCGCGGCACGAGCTGATCCATGCTGTACACCTCCTGAGGAGAACAGCGTCGTGGCGCAGGATGTTCCGCGCATCACCCCAGGCCTACTCTCATGCCTGTGACGTCTGAGGAACCACTGGTCGGTGGTCCGCCGCGGCAGATCCGGGTGGCGGGCGCGCTGGTCGGCGTGCAGGCGCTGCTCGGCATCGGGTTCGCCGTGTTGCTGGCCGTGCGCGCGCTGTCCCCCGACGTCCCGGTCGGCGCCGTCGTCGGGGAGGCCGGCTACTTCGTCGTCATCGGCGGGGCCCTGCTCGCCGTCGGCGTGGGGCTGGTTGCCGGGCGCCGGTGGGCGCGGACACCCGCCATCGTCACGCAGCTGTTGCTGCTGCCGGTCGTCTATTCGCTGCTCGGCCCGTCACGCCAACTGGTCCTGGGGATCGTTGCGGGTGCCTTCGTGGTGACGACGTTGCTGCTGTTGATCAGCGAGCGGTCCCGGGAGTGGTCCATGGGGCTGGACCTGCCGGACGCACCGCGTCCCGACACCGGTTCCGGCTGAGACCCGGCCCGAGGTCACGGGCCGGACCCTAGTGTGCCGCCGGGTGCGCGTGCACGGTCGCGGCGGTGAGTCGCGGGACGGCGTGGGTGAGCTCGTGCTCGGCGGCATGCGCGGTGGCGTGGGCCTGCTCGACGCTGACGCCGGGCACCACCGTGAGGTCGACCTCGGCCTGCAGGGCGTGCCCGACCCAGCGCAGCCGCACCCGATCGACGTCGACGACTCCGTCCACGTCGCGCAGCGCGACGGTGGCCTGCGCAACGAGCGCCGGGTCGACGGCGTCCATCAGGCGGGCGAGCACCCGCTTCGCCGCGCCCCACGTGACCGCCGCGATCGCCACGGTGATCGCCAGGCCGACGGCGGGATCGGCCCAGCGCCAGCCCAGCGCGGCGCCGCCAGCGGAGAGCAGCACCGCGAGTGAGGTGAGCGCGTCGGTGCGGGCGTGCAGGCCATCGGCGACGAGCGCGGCCGAGCCGATGCGTCGCCCGGTGCGGATCCGGACCTGCGCGGCGATCTCGTTGCCGACCGCGCCCACCAGCCCGGCGACGGCGACCGCCCCGAGGAACCGGACGTCGGCGGGCTCGGCGAGGCGCCGCAGCGACGCGTAGCCCGCGAGCACGGCCGAGCCGAGGATCACCAGCACCACGACGACGCCCGCGACGTCCTCCGCGCGGCCGTAGCCGTAGGTGAACCGGCGCGTCGCGGGACGGCGGCCGAGCAGGAAGGCGATGCCGACCGGTACGGCGGTCAGCGCGTCGGCGACGTTGTGCAGGGTGTCCGACAGCAGCGCGACCGAACCCGACGCCACCACCACAACAGCCTGGAACGCCGCCGTCGCGCCCAGTACGGCCAGCGAGATCCAGAGCGCGCGCATCCCGGCCCGCGACGCCTCCATCGCGGAGTCGACGCGGTCGACGGCGTCGTGGCTGTGGGGGGTGACGAGGTGCCGGGCGGCGCCCCAGACCCGCCGCAGCGCGACACCCCGTCCCGTCCCATGCCCATGCCCGTGCTGCGAGTCACTACCCATGCCAGCTGTTATACGTCCTCACTTCCCGCGAGTCGGTACGAGCTGGCGGGTGAGTCGGCACCGATTGGCGAGGTTCACACGTCGGTTCCTGCGGAATCAGAGGCGGCGGTAGCCGGGGTGCACACCCGGGGTGAGGCCATGGTCGTCGGCGATGCGGGCGAGCAGGGTGCGCAGTTGTGTGCGCTCGCTGGCGTCGAGGCTGCCGCAGATTGCGTCGTCGTGCGCCTGGCCCACGGCAGCGATCCGTTTGAGGATCTCGCACCCGTCCGCTGTCAGGTGCAGGGCGTGCAGTCGCCGGTCGGCCGCGTTGCGGCGGCGCTCGACGAGGCCGCGCGCGGCGAGCGCGTCGACGAGACCGACCAGCCGGCTCGGTGGGGTCCCGAGCAGTTGCGCCATGGCCTGCTGGCTCTGTCCGGGTGTGGCCGCGATCGCTCGGAGCAACCCGGTCTGCGGGGGCGTCAGGTTCAGGGCGGTGATTCGCTCGGCAAACTGGCCGGCGGCGTGCGCACCGAGCGCGGCGAGCAGGAACGCTGCCCCGGGACCGTCCTCGGGCCGGTGTGCACAGGCTTTCACGAGCGAACCGTAGCACTTGACAAATCATATACCTGAGTGAACGATTTATCACTGTAATGAAATGGAGGCTCCATGACCACGACGTTCACCTCACCCCGACCGACGCGTCCCACCCGGGCGGTGGGGTGATGACCGCCCGCCCGTTCCGGTTCGGGGTCGTCGCCACCCCGCAGGGTGGGCCTGAGCAGTGGATCGACACCGCGCGCCGCGCGGAGGAGCTCGGTTACTCGACACTGCTGATGCCCGACGGACCGCAGCTCCTCGCCCCGTTCCCGTCGCTGGCCGTGGCGGCGAGTGTCACCACGACGCTGCGGGTCGGCACCTTCGTCCTCGCAAGCCCGCTGCGTCCGCCGCGTTCGGCGGCCTGGGAGGCGCACAGCCTGACCGAGCTCACCGGCGGGCGCTTCGAGCTCGGCATCGGCACCGGGCGGCCCGAGGTGCAGCGGGCCGCCGAACTGCTCGGTATGCCCGCCAGTACCGGCGCGCAGCGGCTGCAGCAGGTGGCGAGCACCGTCGAGCACCTCCGCGAGCTTGATGGGGACCACCGAACTCCGGTGCTGATGGCTGCGGGCGGACCCAAGGCGCGGGCCCTCGCTGCGGAGATCGTCGATACCGTCACGCTGGCGGCCGACCCGCTGGCCAGCCGCGACGAGTTCACCGCCATGTCGAGCGACCTGCGCGCCACCGCAGGTGAGCGCGCCGACCATATCGAGCTCGCGATGAACTTGTTCGTCGTCGGCGACGAGGTGCCGCCGTGGACACAGGCGTTCATCGGTGCCGACGCCGCCACGCTGATCGCCCACGACTCGCTGACGATGCTGCGCGGCACCACCGCGGAGATGGCCGACGAGCTGCAGCGCCGTCGCGACGGCTTCGGTGTCCTACGTCAGCGTCAACGCCACCTTCGTCGAGCAACTCGCGCCGGTAGTCCAACGGCTCGCCGGACGCTGATCCGCGGCGTCGTGTGTGCCTGCTCCCGCGTCAGGGGGCGCGGGTGACGATGCGGACGCCAGGCACGGCCGCGCCGAGGCGAGTGACGTCGTCCGGATCGGACGTGACGACCACAGCGGTATCGGCGCCGGTGCAGACCGCGACCACGTGGGCGTCGCCGAGCATCTCGCTGCCGCTGCGGGTGTTGTGCAGGATCGCGCCGACGAGCTTCGCCAGGCGCTCGTCGGTGGGAACCACCCGAATCCGCCGCCCGCCGCGGCTACGAGCCAGGCAGGCCTCGACCCGGCGGGTCCGGGCCAGATCCCGGCACACCTCGGCGAGCGTCACCGCAGCGCAGCACACCTCTGCGTCCCGTTCTGACGCGCGCCGCAGCAGGCCTCTCAATGCCTGGCCTCGCGCGGTGTCGATGACATCGAACGCCGCAGCATCCAGTACGACGCGCGTGTTCACGCAGCGCCCGACTCATCGAGGTCGGCTCGCTCGAGGGCATCCAGGAACGCGTCGGCTTCGGCCAGCTGTTCCGTGGTGGGCGCACCGTGCTTCTCGTCGAGTTGGTCGAGCCAATCTCGCAGCGCTGCCTGGTGAGCCTTGCGTTCCAATGCCCGGCGCAGCGCCTCGTTGGCGACGGCGGACATGCTCTCGCCGGCGACGGACTCCAGGGCTTCGATGACGTCGAGGTCCAGGTTGAGGGTGACGCGACGCTTGTTCACACGATCAGCATACGCACCGGGTCCGCCTCTTGTCGTGCGGCCCGTCTCGAGTTGATCTACGGACTCAGGTGAGCGGCCGGTCGGTCGGCGCGATCGGTCGGGGCAGCACGTCGCGGCCGGTGAGGTAGGCGTCCACGCCGGCTGCCGCGGCGCGGCCTTCCGCGATCGCCCACACGATCAGCGACTGCCCGCGCCCCATGTCGCCGGCCGCGAACACGCCGTCAACGGAGGTCATGAAGTCGGCGTCGCGGGCGACGTTGCCGCGCTCGTCGAGCTGCACGCCCAGCTCGGCGAGCAGCTTGCCCTTCTCCGGCCCGACGAACCCCATCGCGAGCAGCACGAGCTGACACTCCAGCTCCTGCTCGGTGCCCTCGATCGGGACGAACCGACCGTTCCCGTCGCGGCTGACCTCGACCAGCCGCAGCGCGCACAGCCTGCCGTCCGCGTCGCCGACGAACTCGGTGGTGTTCACCGAGAACAGCCGCTCGCCGCCCTCCTCGTGCGCCGAGGACACCCGGTAGACCATCGGGTAGGTCGGCCACGGCATGGCGTCGGTACGGTGTTCCGGCGGCGTCGGCATGATCTCCAGCTGGGTGACCGACGCGGCGCCTTGGCGGTGCACGGTCCCGAGGCAGTCGGCGCCGGTGTCGCCGCCGCCGATGATCACGACGTGCTTGCCCGCCGCGCTGATCGGCGGGGCGTCGATGTCGCCCTGCTGCACGTGGTTGGCCCCCGGCAGGAACTCCATCGCCTGGTAGACGCCCTCGACCTCGCGCCCGGGCACCGGGATGTCGCGCCATGCGGTGGCCCCCCCGGCGAGCACGACGGCGTCGAAGTCCGACCGCAGCGTCTCGACGGTGAGGTCCACGCCGACCTCGACCGACGCGCGGAAGTGGGTGCCCTCGTCTTGCATCTGCCGCAGCCGGCGGTCGAGCCGGCGCTTCTCCATCTTGAACTCGGGGATGCCGTAGCGGAGCAGCCCGCCGATCCGGTCGGCGCGCTCGTAGACCACCACATCGTGCCCGACGCGCGTGAGCTGCTGCGCGGCCGCCAGCCCGGCGGGGCCGGAGCCGACGACGGCCACCTTCTTGCCGGTCTTCACCTCGGGTAGCTGTGGGGGAACCCAGCCTTCGGCCCAGGCCCGATCGATGATCTCGATCTCGACCTGCTTGATCGTGACCGCGTCGCTGTTGATCGCCAGCACGCACGCCGTCTCGCACGGCGCGGGGCACAGCGTCCCGGTGAACTCCGGGAAGTTGTTCGTGGCGTGCAGCCGCTCGGCGGCCTCGCGCCAGTCGTGGCGGTGGACGAGGTCGTTCCACTCCGGGATGAGGTTGCCCAGCGGGCAACCCTGGTGGCAGAACGGGATGCCGCAGCTCATGCAGCGCCCGGCCTGGGCCTCGAGGTGGGTGCGTGGGAAGTCCTCGTAGACCTCGCGCCAGTCCTGCAGCCGCAGGTCCACGGGCCGTCGCAGCGGGTTCTCCCGCGGTGTGGTGAGAAAGCCCCTCGGGTCAGCCATGAGCGGCCTCCATGATCGCCTCGTCCACGTTGCGGCCGTCGCGCTCGGCTGCCTCGCGGGCCAGCAGCACCCGTTTGAAGTCCTTGGGCATGATCTTGCCGAAGCGTTCGACCGCGTCGTCCCAGTCGGTGAGCAGACCGTGCGCAACGGCCGAGTCGGTCTCGGCGTGGTGGCGCTCGACGGCGTCGCGCAGGAACGCGCGGTCGTCGTCGTCGAGCGGGTCGATGTCGACCATCTCGGCGTTCACCCGATGGACCTGCAGGTCGAGCACGTAGGCCACACCGCCGGACATGCCCGCCGCGAAGTTCCGCCCGATCGCGCCGAGCACCACCACCCGTCCGCCGGTCATGTACTCGCAGCCGTGGTCGCCGACGCCCTCGACCACGGCCAGCGCGCCGGAGTTGCGCACGCAGAACCGCTCACCGACGACACCGCGGACGAAGATCTCGCCCGACGTGGCCCCGTACAGGATCACGTTGCCGGCGATGACGTTCTCCTCGGCGGCGAACGGCGCCGCGGGGTCGGGCCGCAGCGTGAGACGGCCACCGGACAGACCCTTGCCGAAGTAGTCGTTGCTGTCCCCGACCAGGCGCAGCGTGATGCCCGAGGGGACGAAAGCGCCGAAACTCTGCCCGGCCGAACCGGTGAGCGTGACGTCGATCGTGTCGTCGGGCAGGCCCTCGCCGCCCCAGCGGCGGGTGAGCTCGTAGCCGAGCATCGTGCCGACGGTACGGTTGACGTTGCGCACGGGCAGGTCCAGGTGCACCTTGTCACCGGAGGAGAGCGCGCCCTCGCACAGCTGGATCAGCGTGTTGTCCAGCGCCTTCTCCAGGCCGTGGTCCTGGCCCTTCGTGCGGTGCCGGGCCGTTCCCGGGGGCAGCTGCGGGGTGTGGAAGATCGGGGACAGATCCAGCCCCGCGGTCTTCCAGTGCCGCACGGCGGCGTCGGTGTCGAGCGTCTCCGCGTGTCCGACGGCCTCGGCCAGCGTGCGGAAGCCCAGTGCCGCCAGATACTCGCGCACCTCCTGGGCGACGAACCGCATGAAGTTCACGACGTACTCCGGACGTCCGTCGAACCGCTTGCGCAGCTCCGGATTCTGGGTGGCGACGCCGACCGGGCAGGTGTCGAGGTGGCAGACGCGCATCATGATGCAACCCGACACCACCAGCGGCGCGGTCGCGAAGCCGAACTCCTCGGCGCCGAGCAGGGCGGCGATGATGACGTCGCGGCCGGTCTTGAGCTGGCCGTCGGTCTGCACGACGATCCGGTCGCGCAGCCCGTTGGCCAGCAGCGTCTGCTGGGTCTCGGCCAGACCGAGCTCCCACGGACCGCCCGCGTGCTTGATCGAGGACAGCGGCGACGCGCCGGTGCCGCCGTCGTGTCCGGAGATCAGCACGACGTCGGAGTGTGCCTTGGCCACCCCCGCCGCGACCGTGCCGACACCGACCTGGCTGACCAGCTTCACGTGGACGCGGGCGCGCGGGTTGGCGTTCTTCAGGTCGTGGATGAGCTGCTTGATGTCCTCGATGGAGTAGATGTCGTGATGCGGCGGCGGTGAGATCAGCCCGACGCCCGGGGTGGAGTACCGGGTCTGTGCGATCCACGGGTAGACCTTGCTGCCGGGCAGCTGGCCGCCCTCGCCGGGCTTGGCGCCCTGCGAGATCTTGATCTGGAGGTCGTCGGAGTTGACCAAGTACTCGCTGGTGACGCCGAACCGGCCGGAGGCGACCTGCTTGACCGCGCTACGCCGGGAGTCGCCGTTCGGGTCCGGGGTGTAGCGGTCGGCGTCCTCACCGCCTTCACCGGTGTTCGACCGTCCGCCGAGGCGGTTCATCGCGATCGCCAGGGTCTCGTGCATCTCCTTGGAGATCGACCCGTAGGAGATGGCGCCGGTGGCGAACCGCGTGACGATGTCCTCGACCGGCTCGACCTCCTCGATCGGCACCGGCGGCCGGACGCCGTCGGTGAACGTGAACAGCCCGCGCAGCGTCATGAGCCGCTGCGCCTGCTCGTCTACCCGGCGGGTGTAGTCCTTGAAGACGTCGTAGCGACCCTGCCGCGTGGAGTGCTGGAGCGTGAAGACGGTCTGCGGGTTGAACAGGTGCAGCTCGCCCTCGCGCCGCCACTGGTACTCCCCGCCCACCGCCAGCGAACGGTGATGCGCGCGCACCTCGTCCGATGGGTACGCCAGCCGGTGGTGGCGCAGCACCTCCTCGGCGAGCACGTCGAACCCCACGCCGCCCAGCCGGGACGTGGTACCGGTGAAACAGGAGTCGATCACGTCGGCGCCCAGCCCGATGGCCTCGAAGATCTGCGCGCCGGTGTAGGAGGCGACCGTCGAGACACCGATCTTGGACATGGTCTTGCGGACGCCCTTGCCCAGCGCCGTGACCAGGTTGCGTGCCGCGGTGGCGGGGTCGACACCGGGAAGGTCGCCGCGCTCGGCGAGGTCCTCGACGGTGGCCATGGCCAGGTACGGGTTGATCGCCGAGGCGCCGTAGCCGATCAGCAACGCGACGTGGTGCACCTCGCGGGCGTCACCGGTCTCGACGATCAGTCCGGCCCGGGTGCGGGTCTTCTCCCGGACGAGATGGTGGTGCACCGCGCCGGTGAGCAGCAGGGACGGGATGGGCGCGTGCTCCCGGTCCACCCCGCGGCCGGACAGGATGATCAGTCGGGCGCCGTCGGAGATGGCCTGCGAGACCTCGGCTCGGATCTCCTCCAGCCGCTTGACCAGGCCGTCGCCACCCTCCGCCGCCGGGAACAACCCCCGGACGGTGTGCGAGGCGAAGCCGGGGAACTCCCCGTCGTCGTTGATGTGCACGATCTTGGCGAGGTCGTCGTTGCCCAGTACCGGGAACGGCAGCATGATCGTGCGGCAGGTGGCCGGGGTGGCGTCGAGCAGGTTCTGCTCCGGCCCCAGCCGGCTGTGCAGCGAGGTGACGAGCTCCTCGCGGATGGCGTCCAGCGGTGGGTTGGTGACCTGCGCGAACAGCTGGATGAAGTAGTCGTAGAGCTGCCGCGGTCGCTCCGAGATCGCGGCCAGCGGAGCGTCGTTGCCCATCGAGCCGATCGGTTCGGCACCGGCTGTCGCCATCGGCTTGAGCAGGACGTTCAGCTCCTCCTCCGTGTAGCCGAACGACTGCTGACGGTGGGTGAGCGCGGCGTGGCCGACGACCTCGCGCTCGCGTGCGGGGAGATCCTCGAGCCGAATCAGGCCGGCGTGCAGCCAGTCGCCGTAGGGGTGCTCTGCCGCTAGCGCGCCCTTGATCTCGGCGTCGTCCACGATGCGGCCGGCGTCGGTGTCGACGAGGAACATCCGGCCCGGCTCCAGGCGGCCCTTGCGGATCACGGCGTCCGGCTCGACGTCGAGTACGCCGACCTCGCTGGCCAGCACGACGGTTCCGTCCTCGGTGACCCAGTAGCGCGCGGGACGCAGGCCGTTGCGGTCGAGCACGGCACCGATGAGCGTGCCGTCGGTGAACGTGACCAGCGCGGGGCCGTCCCACGGCTCCATCAGGGTGGAATGGAACTCGTAGAAGGCCCGGCGGTCCGGGTCCATCTCGTCGTGGTTCTCCCACGCCTCCGGGATCATCATCAACACCGCGTGTGGCAGGCTGCGCCCACCCAGGTGCAGCAGCTCCAGCACCTCGTCGAAGGTGGCCGAGTCGCTGGCGTCCGGGGTGACGATCGGGGTGAGTCGGGTGAGGTCGCCGGGCAGTGCGTCGGAGGACAGCAGCGCCTCCCGAGCGGCCATCCAGTTGCGGTTGCCCCGCAACGTGTTGATCTCGCCGTTGTGGGCGACGTAGCGGTAGGGGTGCGCGAGCGGCCAGGCTGGGAAGGTGTTGGTGGAGAACCGCGAGTGGACCACGGCTAGGGCGCTCGTGACGCGCTCATCAGCAAGGTCGGGGTAGAACGCCTCGATCTGCGCTTCGGTGAGCATGCCCTTGTAGACGATGGTGCGCGTGGACAGGCTCGGAAAGTACGTGCCGGTGGCGTGCTCGATCCGTTTGCGCAGGCAGAACGTGCGGCGCTCCAGCTCGATCCCGGTGGGTGGCTCAGGAAGGTCAGTGCGCTGGTCGGCCTCGATCCCGGCGACGAACAGCTGGCGGAAGCTCGGCATGGCGGCGCGCGCGGTGGGGCCGACGTCGGCTGCGTCCGGGTCCACGGGCAACGCGCGCCAGCCGAGCACCCGCAGGCCCTCCTCGGCGGTCAGCCGTTCGATCTCCGCCACGGTCGCGTCGGCTGCGCCGGTCTCGACCGGCAGGAACGCGGTGCCCGCAGCGTACGCACCGGCCGGCGGCAGCTCGAAGTCCACGACGGCCCGGAAGAACCCGTCGGGTATCTGGAGCAGGATGCCCGAACCGTCGCCGGTGTTCACCTCGCTGCCGCGGGCGCCGCGATGTTCCATGCGTAGCAGCGCCGTGAGGGCCTTGCGGACGATGCCGTGGTCGCGGCGGCCGGCGAGGTCGGCGACCATGGCCACACCACAGGCGTCGTGTTCGAAGTCCGGGTCGTAGAGCCCCGTGGAGCCAGGCCCTGGATCGGTCGACGCTGTATCCGCGTTCGTTGCCACCAGTGCCTCCTGTCGTCGCGGTGCACCCCGACATCTGGCATCGGGACGACGTTATGGTGTGAGGAGAGTATCCGACCTCCCCGTCAGGAGTCTTGTTCTGCTCCTGACGGGTGTATGACTGTGCGCCGGGTCCCGGGATGTGACCATCCGTGGTCACCGGCGCGACGACGGACACCGTCGTGGGATCTCGGTCAGCTTCTGGCACTGCGCACGCGGCAGCGGGTGCGCGACTCACTGCACAATGTCGCACGCGGGACCGGTGATCGCCAACGAGAGCCGCGGCGACCGCAAGGGTCAGCGGTGGGCACCGCGGCGATGGAGACTGCAGCGGTGGACGTGCGCGCTGTGCTGGCCGACGTCGCGGGGTTGGGACCGTTCTTCGCCATCCGCACCGATTCGGCCGAGGCCCTCGACCCGACGTGGCGGCCGATGCGCGAGCTCTATTCCGATCCGTGCCCGCTGCGTGACCGGATCGCACACGTGCGCCGGATGCTGGGCAGCGACGACCGCGTGGCCGCATCGATCGCCTTCCAGGGCCTCGCCGCGCTCGTGGTCTCGGCACCGTTCGCAGCGGCCGTCCTGCACGCGGTGGTGCCGCGACTGACCGCGCGGACGTTGCACTGGCAGGTCTCGACGACCGGGTCGTGGCCGCTGTGGTGCTCCGAGCCCGACGGCGAGCTGGTCTCCGGCGCCGGCGCCGTGGCCGAGGCCTTGGCTGATGCTCTGTTCGACGAGCACCTCGCGCCGCTGGTCGCGGCCGTTCGGGCCGAGGTGTCGATCGCGGAGCGGTTGCTGTGGGGGAGCGTCGCGTCGTCGGTGGCGGGTGGGAAGCGGCTGGTGGTTGCGCAGCGTCCGACGGCAGCGCAGCGCAGCGCGGCGGTCGCGGAGCGGCTCCTGGGGATCGGCCCGCTGGCCGGGACCGGCGACCTGCTCCCGCCCGAGGAACCGGACCGGCTGTGGTCGTTCCGTCGCCGGAGCTGCTGCCTCTACTACCGCGTGCCCGGCGGCGCCCTCTGCGCCGACTGCATCCTCCACCCGCCCTGACCCACCCCCTCCCGCGAGTCGGTACGAGTTGGCGGCCGAGTCAGCACGCAGTGGCGCTCGAGCACAGCCTCGCCCACGACCGCGTTCGTGCGGCACGAAGCCCGACATCAACGCAGCGGGGTCGCGGCGTCGATCGGCAGCGGGGAGCTCGCGCCGGATCGGACCGACACGGCGACCAGTTCGTACCGACTCGGGCGCCAGTTCGTACCGACTCGCGGGAGGGTGGGGTCAGGGCGGGAGGATGTCGGCTATTGTGACCTGGACGTGGACGTCTAGGGCGGTGTAGGCGGAGACTTCCGCGGCGACCTCGCGCGGCACGGCTTGCGCGAGGTCGCGGCAGTTGTGCCCGAGGCGCGTCACGATCGTCACCGACACCTCGGCCGATCGGCCGTTCACCGTCGCACCCACCCCGTCCGCCGACAGCGTGGGCCGGTCCTGCCCGAGCACCGACCCCGCGATCCCGAGCAGCGCCTGGCCCAGGTCGGCGCGCAGCGCCACGACGCCGGGAACCCGCTGGGCCTGCTGAGCCGCCACTCGCGCGACGACCGCGTCGCTCACGTGCATGCGCACCGGGGGGACACCCGCTCCCGGCTCGGTCATGACGACCCGTCTTCGAAGACGTCGACCACGTGGATGTCCACCCGCCGTACCGGTATCCCGAGCGCCTGCTCGCCCGCGGCGATCACCAGCTGCCGGACCCGGGCCGTGACCGGTGTGAGGTCGATGCCGAAGCGCGCTGTCACCGTGAGAGTCACGTCCACCGCTCGGGACTCGACAGCGGTGACCTGCTCGATCCGGCAGCTGCGGGCCCACACCCCGGATATCCGGTCCACCGCGTGCCGCAGCACGGTGGCGGCGGCGGGCCGGCTCACCCGGGCGGGACCGTGCGGGGAAGGCAAGGTCAGGACGTCGTGCGGGCGGAGCTCGGTGCGCACTGCGCTCAGCACCCGGTCCATCACCGACGACGGCGGTTCGAGCTCTTGGGTCGCCATCCGGTGCACCACGGAGTCCAGCCGCTGCGCGTCGGCGAACGCGGCGGTGCAGTGTGGGCAGGCACGCTCGTGCTCGTCCGGGGGGGTGCCGGCCTCCGCGCGATCCCAGACCAGTGCCGCGTCCCGGCCGCAGGCGAGGGGCTCGATGCGGGCGTCGGCGGGAAGGTCGCCGGGCTCGGGGTTCAGCGCCATGGTCGCATCACCTCCGCCAGCTGCACCCGCGCGCGGTGGATCCGCCCGCGTACCGCATCCTCGCTGGCGCCGGTGATTGTCGCGATATCGGTGTACCCCAGGCCTTCCAGCTCGCGCAGGACCCAGCAGACGCGCAGGTCCTCGCGCAGGCCCCGCAAGGCCCGCCCGAGTGCCGCCATGCGGGCGTCGAGCTCGACGCTGCGCTCGGGGGAGTCGGGCGCCGGTAGCTGGTCGTCGATCTCGGCAACGGGCACGGGTCTGCGGCGGCGCAGCATCCCGATGCAGCGGTTGGTGACGACGCGGTACATCCAGGTGGAGAAGGCCGAGTCGCCGCGGAACCGTGCGATCCGCCGCCACGCGTCGATCAGCGCCTCCTGCAAGGCGTCCTCGGCCTCGGTGGGATCGCCCATGACGCGCGCCGCCAGGCGGTACAGCGCCGCCTGGTGCCGCCGGGCGAGCACCTCGAACGCCCCCACGTCGCCCTCCTGGGCGCGCACCACGAGGGTCTGCTCGTCGAGCTCGTCGGGGGACGGCACGGGTTCCGCATCGGGCACCTCGGGCCATGGCACCGGGCGCGACGGGGCCCGTTCCATCGCTCCCCGGGTCGCTGCCACCGAACTCCGTTCGTGAGGCCGGGATGTGACGCGCCTCATCGTGAGGACGCGCGCGCCCGGGACGTCTGAACTGACAGCGGACACGGTAGCTGCCAGCACGTAGTCGGCGCTCGGTACGTCCGCGAAAGGAGGGCACTCACCTGAACGAGTGTGAAAGTGCATCGACCCGGCGTCGGCGTGCAGCGCCGACCCACGCGCATGAGGGAGAGCGATGAGCTTCATCGACAAGACGAAGCACAAGGCCGAAGAGGTCGTCGGCCAGGGCAAGGAGAAGGCCGGTGAGCTGACCGACGACCGCGAGCTCGAGGCGGAGGGCCAGGAGGAGCAGGTCACCGGCAACCTCAAGCAGGCCGGGGACTCGGTGAAGGACACCGCCTCCGACGTCGGCAAGAAGGTGGGCGACGCGGGCAAGAAGCTGGGCAAGGACTGAGCTCGGTCCCGCTGCGGCTACTCCACGAGCGGGGGGGGCGGGGCCGCGGGGGGGGCGGGGGCCCGGGGGGGGGGCGCGACGCGCGGGGGGGGCGGCCGGCGGGCGCCGC
>JBBSQN010000105.1:0-18885 GCA_038257875.1 Mycobacteriales bacterium | reverse complement strand
CGTGTGCGAGGACGCCACTCGGTGTGCGAGGTCGAGACCCGCTGCGCTGTAACCACCCGAGAGGGAGGACGTTCGGCCCGGCGGTGGCAGGTAGCGTGCATACGGAGCGGTGAGGTCAGGGGGTGGTGGGTGGGCGACGTTGATCCCGCCGCGCCTGTCGGCACGTTTTGCCTGGTCCTGCACAGCCATCTGCCGTGGCTGGCTCACCACGGGCGCTGGCCGGTCGGCGAGGAGTGGCTCTACCAGGCGTGGGCGCACGCCTACCTCCCGGTGCTCGACGTGGTGCACCGGCTCGCCGCGGAAGGCAGGCGCGAGCTGCTGACGCTCGGCGTCACGCCGGTGCTCGCCGCGCAGCTCGACGACCCGCACTGCCTGCGCGGGGTGCACGACTGGCTCGGCGGCTGGCTGCTGCGCGCCCACGGCGCCGCCCCGCGGCTGCCCGACGCGGCCGCCCACGAGCACCGGGCCGCGACCGCGGCGCTGGAGCTGTTCGAGACGCGGTGGCGGCACGGCGCGTCGCCGGTACTGCGGGGCCTGGCCGACGCGGGCGCGCTGGAGCTGCTCGGCGGGCCGGCGACGCACCCGTTCGGCCCGCTGCTCGACGAGCGGGTGCGCACCTTCGCGCTCGACGCCGGGCTGACCGACACCACGATCCGGCTCGGTGCCCGCCCGGCCGGGATCTGGGCGCCGGAGTGCGGTTACGCGCCCGGGATGGAGCACGGGTACGCCGCAGCGGGCGTGGCACGCTTCCTGGTCGACGGGCCGGCGCTGCACGGCGAGACCGGGCTCGCCCGCACCGTCGGCACGTCGGAGGTGGTGGCGTTCGGCCGCGACCTCGACGTCACCTACCGGGTGTGGTCGCCGCGATCCGGCTACCCCGGCGGGCGCGACTACCGCGACTTCCACACCTTCGACCACCCGTCGGGCCTCAAACCCGCGCGCGTCACCGGGCGGTCGGTGACGCCGGAGGACAAGCGGCCCTACGACCCGGCCCGCGCGGGTGCCGCCGTGGCCCGCGACGCCGCCGACTTCGTCCGCGTCGTCCGGGATCGGCTGCTCGAGCTGCACGGACGGCTCGGTCGCCGGGCGCTGACCGTCGCCGCGTTCGACACCGAGCTGTTCGGGCACTGGTGGCACGAGGGCCCGGCGTGGCTGGAGGCGGTGCTGCGGGCGCTGCCGGGCGCCGGGGTGCGGGTGACGACGTTGCGCGGCGCCGTCGAGGCGGGACTGGTGGGCGGGCCGGTCGAGCTGCCGGCCTCGTCATGGGGGTCGGGCAAGGACTGGCGGGTGTGGGCAGGCGAGCAGGTCACCGATCTCGTGGCGCTGAACGAGCACGTACAGAAGACGCTGCTGGGTGCCGTGGCACCGGCGCTCACCCGCGACCCGGTGCGCGACGCGCTGGCGCAGGAGGCGTTACTCGCGCTGTCGAGCGACTGGGTGTTCATGGCCAGCAAGGAGTCCGCTGCCGGCTACGCGCGTGATCGCGCACACGGGCATGCCGAGCGCGTCGAAGAGCTGGCCGTGTTGCTGGCGGCCGGTCGCAGGGCCGCGGCCACGCGCCGGATCGCGGCCTGGCCAGCAACGCCCTTCGGCCACGTGGACGTCCGCCTGCTGGCACCGGCTACCGGCGCATAGGTTCCGGGGATGCGGGTGCTGATGGTGTCGTGGGAGTACCCCCCGGTCATGGTCGGCGGCCTGGGCCGGCACGTGCATGCGCTTGCGACGGAGCTGGTGACGGCCGGGCACGAGGTCGTCGTGGCGTCGCGCCACCCCGCGGGCACCGACGCGCTGACCCATCCCACGGCCGACGACGTCGTCGACGGGGGTTCGCGTGCTGCGCGTCGCGGAGGACCCCGCACACCTGGAGTTCGAGCGCGACATGGTCGCCTGGACGCTCGCGATGGGCCACGCCCTGCTGCGCACCGCGCTGACCAGCCTCGGGAGCTGGCGCCCCGACGTCGTCCACGCCCATGACTGGCTCGTCGCGCACCCCGCGATCGCGCTGGCCGACGTGCTGAGGTCCCCGCTCGTCGCCACGATCCACGCCACCGAGGCCGGCCGATACGCCGGTTGGCTGTCCTCCCCGCTGAGCCGCCAGGTGCACTCCGTCGAGTGGTGGCTCGCCCGCCGCGCCGACACCGTGATCACCTGTTCGGCCGCGATGCGCGACGAGGTGGCCGGACTCTACGACCTCGACCCTACCGCGATCGTGGTGCTGCACAACGGGATCGCCCAGCGCCGGTGGCGCGTGCGCCGGTCGCGGGTGACAGCGCTGCGGGTGCGTCACGCCCCGGGCGGCGAGCCGCTGCTGCTGTACCTCGGGCGGCTGGAGTACGAGAAAGGCGTGCAGGATCTGATCGCCGCCCTGCCGCGGATCCGCCGGGCCCACCCGGGCGCCCGGGCCGTCGTCGCCGGCACCGGAACCGCGGCGGACATGCTGGTCGAAACGGCCCGGACGCACCGCGTGCTGCGCAGCGTCACGTTCCTCGGGCACCTGCCCGACAGCGAGCTCGCCGCCCTGCTCGCGGCTGCCGACGCGGTCGTGCTGCCCAGCCGCTACGAGCCGTTCGGGATCGTCGCGCTGGAGGCAGCCGCGGCCGGGGCGCCGCTGGTGACGTCGACGGCGGGCGGGCTGGGCGAGGTGGTGGTCGACGGCGTGACCGGGGTGTCGTTTGCCCCCGGGGACGTGGCGGGGCTGACCGGGGCGGTCGGCACCGTCTTGGCCGACCCGGTCGGGGCCGCGCGCCGGGCACGCGCCGCACGTGCCCGGCTCGGCGCGTCGTTCTCCTGGACCCGCATCGCCGCCGACACCGCCCAGGTCTATGCGTCGGTCCGCGCCCGAGGCCCGATCGAGCTGGGCCGGCCGAAGATCCCGACGGGCAACGTGTTCGGCCGCTGAGCGCGGGTGGGCGGAGATCAGCGCTGGATGCGCTGCTGCACGGCCGCGTGCGTCTTGCGGGCGATGTCGGCCAGCGCGGCGCGGCGCTGGGCGTCGGCCTCGTAGTCGACGAGCCGGTTGCGCACCACCCGGGCGGGAACGCCGACCGCGATCGAGTACTCCGGGACGTCGCCGCGGACGACGGCGTGCGCGCCGAGCACCGAACCCCGCCCGATCCGGGTCCCGCGCAGCACCGAGGCCTTGGCGCCGATCCAGCAGTCCGGCCCGATCCGCACCGGGGTCTTGACGATCCCCTGGTCCTTGATCGGGACGTGCACGTCGGAGGTCTTGTGGTCGAAGTCGGTGACGTAGACCCAGTCGGCGACGATCGTGGCAGCCCCGATCTCGACGTCGAGGTAACAGTTGACGGTGTTGTCCTTGCCCAGCACGACCTTGTCGCCGACGCGCAGGGAGCCCTCGTGGCAGCGCAGTGAGCTGCCGTCGCCGATGTGCACCCAGCGGCCGATCTCGAGACGCCCGTAACCCGCCCGCGCGTGCAGCTCCACCCGCTTGCCCAGGAACACCATGCCGCGCAGGACCACGTGCGGGTGGGCGATCCGCAATCGCAGCAGCCGGGCGTAGCGCACCAGGTACCACGGTGTGAAGGCTCGATTGCGCAACGCCCAGCGCAACGACGCCACGGTGAGGAATCGGGCCTGGCGCGGGTCCCGGCGACCGAGCCGCGTCCACCGTCGCAACAGGGGGGATCCCCACATCGCGCTCATGGTGGGCCATCTTGCCTCGGCGCGGGTGTCGCGGCGGGGCCAGATCAAGCCAGGCCGTGTTCGATCGCGTAGCGCACCAGCGCGGCCCGGGTACGCAGGCGCAGCTTGCGCAGCACGTTCTGCACGTGGTTCTCGACGGTGCGCGGGGAGAGCACCAGCCGGGTAGCGATCTGGCGTGCGGTGAGCCCCTCGACAACGAGCTGCAGCACGTCCGCCTCCCGCTCGGTGAGTCGCTGCGCGGGCTCCGGCGAATCCGACGGGCCACCGAACTCCGCGAGTACGACGTCGGCGAGTCCCGGGCTGAACACCGCCTCCCCGTCCGCGGTGCGCCGCACCGCGCTCGCCAACTCGCCCGGCAGACCGGGCACGACGAGAAGACTTGTGGCGCCCGCGCCGATCGCGGCGAGCACCGCGGTGTGGTCGGGAGCGGCGATCAGCGCCAGCACCGGGATCTGCGGCGACATGGCGGCAACGGACCTGATGGCCGGAAGCGTCGCCGAACCGGCGTCGAGATCCACAACGACGACCTGCGGGTGCCATCCGGTGACCAATCGCACCGCCTCGGCGGGAACGGTGGTGCGGGCCAGCAGCGTGACGCCGCCGCGGGTCAGCACGTCTGCCGTGCCGTCCTCCGCGGAACCCTCGACGAGCACGGCGGTGACCGACTGACCGTCGCCTCCGACTCCGTTCACCGCAGTCGGTGCTGCGCTCGGGTGCTGAGTCGCTGACGTGCCTGCGAACTCGCTCATCCGGCTACACCACGCCGCACGGCCATGCGGCGCATCCTCCCAAAGTACAGCGTCGCGCGGACGTCACTGGGCGTCTTCACCCGTTTGAACTACAGCGCGTCATCTGTGGTCAACGCGCAGTCCGAGCGCTGATCAGTCGTCGGCCAGCCCCTGCTCGATCGCGTACCGCACGAGCTGGACGCGGTTGTGCAGCTGCAGCTTACCCAGCGTGTTCTGCACGTGGCTCTCCACCGTGCGGTGCGAGACCACGAGCCGCTCGCCGATCTGCCGCGCCGTGAGGCCCTTGGCCACGAGGCACAGCACCTCGGTCTCTCGTTCGGTGAGCACCGGTGCGGCTCCGGCGGGTCCGGGTGGTTCACCGGCGAGCCGCCGGTACTCACCCAGGACCAGTCCGGCCAGGCCGGGGGTGAACACCGGGAAGCCGTCGACGGTGCGCCGGACGGCGGCCAACAGCTCGTCGGCGCTCGCCGACTTCACCAGGTAGCCCGTGGCGCCGGCCTTCACCGCCTCCAGCACGTCGGCGTGCTCGCCGCTCGCCGACAGCACGAGGATCCTGGTTCCGGGCAATACGGCGAGGATCCCCTCGATGGCGCGCACCCCCGAGGTCGCGCCGAGGTTGAGGTCCATCAGCACCACCCGCGGCCGAGTGGCGACCGCGATCCGGACCGCGGCGTCGGCGTCGGGGGCGGTGGCGATGACCCGCAGCCCGCGCTCGGTCAGGTCCCGCGCCACGGCCTCCCGCCAGATCGGATGGTCGTCGACGACCATCACCGTGATCTCGTCTGTCACGTCAGCTCCTCGCTGCCGCTCGTCACCGCCGCGCCCGGGCCGTGCCGTCTTGTACCGACTCGGCCGCCAGTTCGTACCGACTCGCACGCCAGTGTGTACCGACTCGCGGGCGGTGGGGGTTACCGGCGGGGGAGGGTGATGGTCCATTCTGTGCCTTGGTTGGGGGCGGTGGTACAAGTGATCGTGGCACCGAGCTCGAGCACGCGGCCACGCATTGACCGCGCGACGCCGAGCCTGCCTTCCTGCTCCGCGGCGGCGAGCCGGCCCGGCGGGATGCCCGGTCCCGCGTCCCGCACGCTGATCTCGACGCCGGTGCCCAGGTCCTCGAGCAGCACCCAGGCCGGTGCGTCCGGGCCGACGTGGCGCACCACGTTCGCGAGCGCGGCGCTCACCACACCCATGAGCTGCTCGACCACGTGGGCGGGCAGTTCCACGGCGTGCGCGGGCGTGGCGACGGTGACCCGCTCCGAACCGAGCACCCGCAACGCGGCCGTCAGATCGCGGCGACCGTTGACATCCACGGGCGCTGCACCGGTGGTCAACAGCGTGCGCAGGGAGAACTCCTGCTCGCCGGCCAACCTGCCGAGCTCCCCGGCCTCCCCGCCCAGCTCGGCCCCGCGCCGCCGCACGTAGCCGAGCACCTGCAGCACGCCGTCGTGCACCGCGCGGGCCAGCCGCTCCCGCTCCATCGCCGCCGCCTCGGAGCTGACGGCCTGACGCAGCCGGATGGCGGAGCGGTTCAGCACGGTGGCGGCGAACCCGATCGTCAACCCGGCGAGGACCAGCAGTTGAATGTCGCCGACCTCGGTCTGGATCCGTTCCTGGAACGCCACGAGCGCGCCGGCCAAGACGGCCGCGGCCGCGAGACCACCGCGGGCTCCGTAGGCGAGCGCACAGGCCAGCATCGCGTTCGGCGTCCAGATCGAGCCCATCACCGGCGCGTCCGCAGCCAGCTGCGCCGGGGTCTGCACAAGCGGCGTGGTGGCCATGACCGCGACGGTGACCACGAGGTCGGCGATCGCGACCCGGCCGCGCCGGCCCCAGGTGCCGGGCAGGCCGACGACGTAGGCGTAGCCGGTGACGGCGGTCCAGGCCACCATCACCACGAGCACCCCGAGCGCCCCTGCCGGAGAGGCATACGCACCGAGGGAGTACACGACGACACCGACGGCGCTGAGCAACGTCAGCACGCGATAGACGAGCAACCCACGCCACAGCGGTTCGAGCGGCCGCTCCACGTCGGCTACGGACGGCATGGTCACGACATCACCTTGGCCTGTCGCTGTCGCGGGCGGATCCGTAGAACTACGTGCTCGACCTACCGGTGACCAGCGCGTTGTAGAACCACGCGCGCGGCACGATCCGAGACAGCAGGTGCCGGTCCACCCAGGACAGCCGCTGCCAGCTCCGGTAGGCGAACATCGCCCAGCCCATCCCCAGCTTCCCGGGTGGCACGGCCGACTCGAACGTGCGCACCGGCCAGCCCAGCATCGCTGCGGTGAGCTCCTCGGTGACGACGCGGACGTCGCGGGCCCCCGCACGGCGCGCGGTGCCCTCCAGCTCGGTCGGGTCGAACGTGTGGATGTCGACCACGGCCTCCAGCGCCGCGGCGTGCGAGGACTCGTCCAGCTCCGCCTGCGGGCGCCGCCACCCCTGCAGGGCGGGCAGCTTCGTGATCGTCGTGGCGGCTTTCCAGGTGAACGCGCTGAGCCTGCGGGCGTAGAAGTCCCCGATCGTCGTCGGCTCCCCGGCGAACACGAACCGCCCGCCCGGCTTCAGGACGCGCAGCACCTCGCGCAGCGCCAGCTCGACGTCGGGGATGTGGTGCAGCACGGCGTGGCCGACGACGAGGTCGAACGTCGCGTCGTCATACGGGATGCGCTCGGCGTCGGCGACGCGGCCGTCGACGTCGAGGCCCAGGTGCGCGGCGTTGCCCAGGGCGGCCTGCACCATCCCCGGCGAGAGGTCGGTGACCGAGCCGCGCCGCGCCACACCCGCCTGCATGAGGTTGAGCAGGAAGAACCCGGTGCCACAGCCCAGCTCCAGCGCATGCCCGTACGGCCAGCCGGTGGCGTCCGCGACGAGCCGGAAGCGGTCGGTGGCGTAGCTGATGCAGCGCTCGTCGTAGGAGATCGACCACTTCTGGTCGTAGGAGCCCGCCTCCCAGTCGTGGTAGAGCACGTTCGCGAGCTTGCGATCGTGCCGCGCCGCCGCCACCTGCTCGACGGTGGCGTGCGGGTTCGGGACCGGGTCCGTACTCATAGGCACGAGCATAAGGAAGGTTGAACTGTCGGTGCCCCGTGCGACGGTGCGACCATGACAGCCATGACGGTTCGGACCGCGACCGCTCGGATCACCGCCGAGGAGTTCCTGTCGCATGACTACCCCGTCGGCTCCGAGCTGATCGACGGGGTGGTCCATCTGAACGACCCGGATTTCCGGCACCAGCGACTGTGTGGTCGTGCCTACCGCGCGCTCCTCGTGTGGTCCGACGGTGCGCACGGCCATGGCGAGGTGGGGTGGGGCGGCAACTGGGTGCTCACCGACCGTCACATCTACAAGCCCGACGTCTGGTGGACCGCCATCCCACCCACCGGCACCCGCCACGACGGCCCACCCGACCTGGCTGTCGAGGTACGTTCTCCTGGTACCTGGCACCACGACATCGGCGTCAAGCTCGCTGAGTACGGCACCGCCGGCACCAAGGAGCTGTGGCTGGTTGACACCCCGGCCCGCACCGTGCTCGCCTACCGCGCCGGCTCGTTCGACGACGCCGTCGAGATCGGCCCCGGTGAACAGCTCACCAGCCCACTGCTGCCCGGGTTCGCCCTCGCCATCGACGAGCTCTTCGCCGAGTGATCACTGGCCACCGGGCCGGTGAAGAGATTAACGAATCATCCGTTCACATTGACGAATGATTCGTCAACCTCTCACACTGAGATCATGCTCTTCCACTCACCCGACCTCGACGACGAACAACGCCGCGTCCTCCACGAGATCGACGCGTTCCGTCAGCAACTACGGAACGTTCTTCACGAACCGCGACGCTGGAAGGGCATCCTCCGCCGCAACCTCAAGGCACGCGCCATCCAGGGCTCCAACAGCATCGAGGGCTACGACGTCAGCCTGGACGACGCACTCGCGCTCCTCGACGACGACGAGCCGATCGACGCCAACCGGCGGACGTCACTCGAGATCGTCGGGTACTGCAACGCGCTGACCTACGTCCAGCAGCTCGCCAGCGACCCCCACTACGCACCCGACGCCTCGTTGCTGCGGAGCCTGCACTTCATGATGCTCGGGCATGACCTGCGCAACAGCCCCGGCCAGTACCGGCTCGGACCGATCTACATCCGCGACGACGACCGCCAGCTCACCGTCTACGAGGGACCACCTGCCGAGCAGGTTCCCGGCCTCATGCTCGAGCTGAGCAACGAGCTGGCGGCGCCGGACGACCGGCCAGTCTTCGTCCGAGCGGCCATGGCCCACCTGAACCTCGTGATGGTTCACCCGTTCCGCGACGGCAACGGGCGGATGGCCCGCGCCCTGCAGACCCTGGTCCTGGCCCGAGAACAAGTGCTCGCCCCGGAGTTCAGCAGCATCGAGGAGTGGCTGGGGCGCAACACGAACAGCTACTACGCGGTACTCGCCGAGACCGGTGCGGGTTCGTGGCACCCCGAACGCGACACCCGCGCCTGGATCCGCTTCAACCTGGTCGCGCACCACATGCAGGCTCAGACCGTCCTGCGCCGGATCGACGAGTCAGCCCGGCTGTGGTCGGCGTTGAGCGAACTCGCCACCGCGCGCCGCCTGCCCGATCGGTCAGTCCTCGCGCTCTTCGACGCCGCGTCCGGACTGCGGGTCCGGCGATCCGGCTACGAACGTGACACCGAGGTCGAGCCCGGTACCGCGGCCCGCGACCTGCGGCTCATGGTCAACACCGGGCTGCTGCGCCCCCACGGCGAGACGAGAGCGCGGCGCTACACGGCGACCGACGAGCTACGGGCTATCCGGACCCAGGTCGCGGCCGACCGGACGCCGATCAAAAACCCGTTCGACGGTCCCAGCGAACCGGACAGCGTCGCACGTCACCTGACCACCGTGTCCTGATCCGGGCGAGAACTGTCGGTGGTCCGTGCGACGGTGCGACCGTGACAGCCCGAATGATCACCTCGTCAGCGGCCGGTGAACTGCGCCTTGCCGGGCCCGCTCGCCACGAACGAGGCCATGCCGATCTGCCGGTCCTCGGTGGCGAACAGCGCGGCGAACATCTCGGCCTCCAAGTCCAGCCCGGACCGCAGGTCGACGTCGAGCCCCCCGTCGATCGCCTTCTTGGCCGCGGCCAGCGCCACCGCGGGCCCGTTCACGAACTGCTCGGCCCAGCCGCGGGCAGCACCGTAGACCTCGTCGGCGGGCACGACCTGGTCCACCAGCCCGATCTCCAACGCCTCCTCCGCCCCGACCATCCGACCGGTGAAGATCAGATCCTTGGTCCGCGACGCACCGATCAACCGGGCCATCCGCTGGGTGCCACCGCCGCCGGGGATGATCCCGAGCAGGATCTCGGGCTGGCCCAGCTTGGCGTTGTCCCCGCAGACGCGGCGATCACAGCCCAGCGCCACCTCCATGCCGCCGCCGAGCGCGTAACCCGTGATCGCGGCGACGGTCGGCTTAGGGATCTCCGAAAGCGACCCGAAGCAGGCCGAGAGCCGCCGAGTGACCGGCGCCAGGTCCGCATACGACATGGCGGCCATCTCCTTGACGTCGGCGCCGGCGGCGAACACCTTCTCCCCGCCGTAGACCACCACGGCCCGCACATCCGCCCGCCGGGTGGCCTCCTCCGCGCACGCCCGCAGCTCCTCCTGGACCTGCCGGCTGAACGCGTTCATCGGCGGCCGGTCCAGCCGGACCGTGCCGACACCGCCGTCGACCTCGAGCTTGACGAACTCGCCCACGCCGCGTTCCTCCCGAGACCTCGACCCGCGACGCTGCGACGCGACGCCCGCCCGGACCCTACCGGCCGGTCAGCGCAGCCACGCACTGTAGCGACCCCGGCGGCGCTGCACGGCCAGCGACACCCCGAACGTCGCCGAGAGGTTCTCGTCGGTGAGGACGTCGTCGAGCAGCCCGGCCGCCACCACGGCGCCCTCGCGCAGCAGCAGCCCGTGGCTGTAGCCCACCGGGATCTCCTCGACGTGGTGGGTGACCAGCACCGAGGTGGGCGCGTCCGGGTCGGCGGCCAGCGCGGCGAGCCGCCCGACGAGGTCCTCGCGCCCGCCGAGATCGAGCCCGGCGGCGGGCTCGTCGAGCAGCAGCAGCTCGGGGTCGGTCATCAGCGCCCTGGCGATCAGGGTGCGCTTGCGCTCCCCCTCGGAGAGGGTGCCGAACGCCCGCTGCGCCAGGCCGCGCACGCCGAGCGCGCTGAGCAGCTGCTCGGCGCGGTCGGTGTCGGTGGCCTCGTAGCGCTCCCGCCAGCGGCCCAGCACGCCGTAGCCGGCGCTGACGACGACGTCGAGCACCAGCTCGTCGCCCGGTACTCGACCGTTCAGCGCCGTCGAGCACAGCCCGATCCGCGTGCGCAGCTCGAACACGTTGACGCGGCCAAGGCGCTCGCCCAGCACGTGCACCGACCCCGAGGTCGGATGCAGCTCCGCTGCCGCCAGCCGCAGCACGGTGGTCTTGCCCGCCCCGTTCGGGCCGATCACCACCCAGCGCTCGTCCAGCTCGACGGCCCAGTCGAGGTCGTGCAGCAGCGTCGTCGCGCCGCGGCGCACCGCCACCCCCTCCATCCGGATGACAAGATCAGTCAGGTCGGGACGCCCGGTGAGAACCGATTCTCGGGAGGATCCAGGAGCTGCCACTGGCCTATCCTCGCCGATCGTGCCGGTCTTCCCGCTGGGTGCCCACGTCGACGAGGCCGGAGTCCGCTTCGCCGTCGCCTCGACCAGCGCGGATGCCGTCGAGGTGTGCCTCGTGGACGGGTCCGGCCCCGATCTCACCGAGCGACGCGTCGAGCTGCCCGAGCGCACGTTCGGCGTCTGGCACGGCCACGTTCCCGGCGTGCGCCCCGGCCAGCGCTACGGCTACCGGGTGCGCGGCCCCTACCGACCGTGGGACGGGCTGCGCGCCAACCCGGCCAAGATCCTCGTCGACCCCTACGCACGGCGGGTCACCGGCCGCGTCACCGACCTGCGTGCCGCCCGCGGCTGGGTCGACGATCCGATGACCGGAACGCTGAGCACCCTCGACTCGCTCGGCCACGTGCCGCTCTCGGTCGTCACCGCACCCGATGCCACCGCGCCCGGCCCCCGACCGGACGTGCCGTGGTCGGAGACGGTGATCGCCGAGCTGCACGTGCGCGGCTACACGATGCTGCACCCAGAGGTGCCGCCGGAGCATCGCGGCACCTATCTGGGTCTGGCCCACCCGGCGGTGATCGAGCATCTGCGGCGCACCGGCGTCACCGCGGTCGAGCTGCTGCCCGTCGCCGCGATCGCCGACGAGCCACCCCTGTTGCACCGCGGCGTGGCGAACTACTGGGGTTACGCGACGCTGGGCTTCCTCGCCCCGCATCCCGGCTACGCCGCCGTACCCGGTGCGGAGATCGAGGAGCTCACCGCCATGGTGGCCGCGCTGCACGCGGCCGGCATCGAGGTGCTCCTCGACGTCGTCCCGAACCACACTGCCGAGGGTGGCGTCGGTGGCACGACGCTGTGCTATCGCGGCCTCGATGCGCCGGCCTACTACTGCATCGGCGGCAACGGCCACGACGCCGACATCACCGGCACCGGCAACACCCTCGACTCCGGCTCGCCCACGGTCATCCGGCTGGTCTGCGATGCCCTGCGGCACTGGGTCACGACGTTCGGGGTGGACGGGTTCCGCATCGACCTCGCCAGCGTGCTGGGCAGGCCGCATTCGGGCCCGTTCGACCCGAACGCCCCGCTGCTGACGGCGATCGCGACCGACCCGGTGCTGTCCCGGGTCAAGCTCATCGCCGAGCCGTGGGACGCCACCGGCGAGGGTTACCGCGTCGGCGGCTTTCCGGTGGCCTGGTCGGAGTGGAACGGCCGCTACCGCGACGCCGTGCGCGACTTCTGGCGCGGCCACGGCGGCATCGGCGAGGTCGCGTCCCGGCTGACCGGAAGCTCCGACCTGTACAAGGTGTCCGGGCGGCGACCGTGGGCGTCGGTCAACTTCGTCACCGCGCACGACGGGTTCACGCTGCGCGATCTGGTGTCCTACGAGCGCAAGCACAACGAGACCAACGGCGAGGCAAGCCGCGACGGCACCGACGACAACCGGTCACAGAACTTCGGCGTGGAGGGCGACACGTCCTCCCCGGTGATCGCAGCCCGGCGGCTCGCGACGGCCCGCGCCATGCTCGGCACGCTGCTGCTCTCCATCGGCACCCCGATGCTGCTCGGCGGCGACGAGCGCTGGCGCACTCAGCGCGGCAACAACAACGCCTACGTCCTCGACGACCCGACGTCCTGGGTCGACTGGACGCCGGGCGTCGCGGCCGCGTCGCTGTCCGCGTTCCTCACGCGCGTCGTCGCGACCCGTCGCAGCTCCCCCGCCCTGCATCGGGACCGGTTCTATCGCGACGGGGAGGTGCTGTGGTGGCACCCGGCTGGGCGCCGCATCCGCGGTCACGACTGGCACGACGGCGGTCTGCACAGCCTCGGGCTGCAGCGCGGGGAATGGCTGCTGCTCCTGCACGCCGACCCGGACGCGATACCCGCGACGCTGCCTCCGCACGGCCGGTTCACGCCGGTGCTGGACAGCACCCGGGTCGACGGGGTGCCGGTGTCGCACCGCCCGCTGCCCGGCGGCACGACCATCACGCTCCCACCGCGCTCGCTACTGCTGCTCCGCGCGGAGCAGCCGACCACCCGACAGCCCTGAAACTCCGAGCACGTAGATCGGCGCCTGAGACGGGCAGCCCACTGCAGGGCTCCACGATCTTGCGTTTTTGGGTTTGCAAGGAATGATGATGCTCATGGAATCCGTCGATCTACTCACGACCGGGCAGGTCGCCCGCCTGCTGGGCTGCTCACGCCAGCACGTGGTGGATCTGTGTACGAGCGGAGCACTCCCCTACGTATCGGTAGGGACCCACCGTCGGATCCGTCGGCTCGACGCCGAAGCGTTGCGCGGTGGGAAGCCCAGACGGGAACAGGAGCAGTCGCTGTGGCTGCACCGCGCTGTTGCCGGGCGACTGGCCACTGACTGCCCATCCGTGATGGCACTGGCGAGGTCCAACCTGAGCCAGCTGCGCGAGGTGCACCCCTCGGGTAACGCGACGGCATGGCTAAGGCGGTGGGACGAGGTTCTCGACTCGGGACCTGATGCTGTTTTCGAGGCGTTGCTCTCGCGTGCGGAGTGGGCGGTCGAGCTGCGGCAGAACAGCCCGTTCGCCGGGGCACTGTCGACCGAGGAGCGTCAGCAGATCCTGCGCTCCTTCCGTGGGCACTGGCGCAACTCGACTGTCGCGTGACCCGCCATGCGACGGGAGCACGTTGAGCATGTCCTGCGGGCGGCATCACAGATTGCCGACGACCCGGACGTCGTCGTGATCGGCAGCCAGTCGCTGCTCGGCAGTCTCACCGAGAACCAGCTGCCCGTCGAGGCGACGGCATCCATTGAGGTCGACGTGGCGTTCTTCGACGATCCCGACAACACGAAGTCCGACGCCGTCGACGGTGCTGTCCAAGCTCGTCGCCGGGCGAGAGAAGGACTACGCGTTCGCGGATGCACTGATCGCTGCTGGCCTGGTCGACCTGGATGTCCTCGACGGACACCTCGACGCCCTTCCTGCCGACCCACTGATCGTCGACCGACTACGACGATGGATCACAGCTCGACGCGAAGCGTGACCCGGATCCACGTTCCCACCCGAGACGCCCACCCCCCGGCTGACTCACCGAGGTCGACGACTCATGACGCCCGGAGTGTCGCGAGCATCGAGTCCACCGACGCCGGCCACCCGAACTGCTCGGCCCGGGTCCGGGCGGCGGTCCGGCGGACGCCTTCGTCGGCGGCGAGCATCGTGGTGACACCCGCGGCGAACGCAGCCGGCGAGTCCACCGCCGCAGCCCCACGGGACGGCGCGACGAGCTCCGACAGCGCCGACGACGCCGACACGACCACCGGGGTGCCGCTGGCCAGCGCCTCCAGCGCCGACAACCCGAACGTCTCGTGTGGACCCGGCGCCAGTGACACGTCGGCCGAGGCGAGCAGCCGGGCCAGCCGCGCCCGGTCGGGCACGAAGCCGACGAACGTCACCGGCAACCCGGCCGCGCGCCGCACCAAAGCGGGCCGCCGCGGGCCGTCGCCGGCGACGACGAGCCGGACCCGGTGCCCCGCGTCGTGCAGCATCGCCACGGTGTCAATGCTGCGCTCGGGATGCTTCTCCGGCGAGAGCCGCCCGCAGTGGACGAGCAGGGCGTCCGCGCCGCCGACCAGTGACGCACGGAGCTGCGGGTCGCGGCGGCGCGGCGAGAACATCGCGAGATCCACCCCGAGCGGCACCTGCACCACGTTCCGCGCGCCGATCCGGTCGAACTCCGCCCGCGCGACCGAGGTGGTGCACACGACCGTGTCGTAGGCCACAGCCATCCGGGCGTTCGCCGCGTCGGCCACGCGGCACGCGAGTGCCTCGGGAAGCAGGAACTGCGACAGCAGCCGGTCGAGACGCTCGTGGGAGATGACGATGCTCGGCACGCCGTGGCGCGAGGCCCAGGCACCGAGACCGCGCAGCGTCAGCCGGTCGGACACCTCGATCGCGTCCGGACGCAGCCGCTCCAGCAGCCGCGTCACCCGCCAGGGGTCGACGGCCCGGTAGCCGCCGGTGCCGGGCAGCTTCGGCGCCGCGACCGTGACTCGCCGGACGCCCGTAGGCAGCACCTCGTCGGCGCTGCGGGGCCCGGGCACGACGAGCACCACCTCGTGCCCGCGCCCAACGTACCCCGCGCCCAGGTGATGCAGCGCCGTGCGCAGGCCGCCGGAGCGGGGACCGTAGAAGTTGGCCAGCGTGACGATGCGCACCTCAGGCGGCGGGCGCCGCCGCTGCGCCCCCGATGACCTCGGCGTAGTGTACGAGCAACTCGGCACAGACCGTGGACCAGGTCCGATGCAGCACCGACTGGCGGGCCGCCGCGCCGAAGCGGGCGCGGGTCGCCGGGTCGGTCAACGCGAGCACCGCCGCGCGGAGCTGGGCGTCCGCGGCTACCACCGCCGGGTCGTGCACGTCTGTCCGCCCGGCATCGGTGCCGTCGGGGCGGGGCGGTACGAGGTAGCCGGTGCGGCCCGGCAGGACCAGGTCGCGGGGGCCACCGGCGTCCGGAGCCACCACCGGCAGCCCGGACGCCAGCGCCTCCTGCACGGCCTGGCAGAACGTCTCCGACGGTCCGGTGTGGACGAACACGTCGAGCGAGGCGTAGACCCGGGCCAGCTCGTCGCCGCCCCGGAAGCCGAGGAACACCGCCGTCGGCAACGCGGCGCGCAGCCGCTCCGCTGACGGTCCGCCGCCCACCACGACGAGCCGGGTCCCGGGCACGCCGGCAACTGCCGCGAGCCGCTCCACCTGTTTCTCCGGCGCCAGCCGACCCACGTAGCCGACGAGCAGCTCTCCTCCGGGGGCGAGATCGGCGCGCAGCCGAGGGTCACGCTTGGACGGGGTGAACCGTCGGGTGTCGACCCCGCGCGCCCACTGGTGCACCCGAGGCACCCCGCGGGCGCGCAGGGCCTCGGTGGCCCAGCTCGACGGCGCCAACGTGCGGTCGGCCTGGCCGTGCAGCCGGCACGTCCAGCGCCACGCCGCGCGCGCCGTCAGACCCAGCCCGTAGGACGACGCGAACCCCGCGACGTCGGTCTGGTAGATCGCCACCGTCGGGATGCCGAGCCGGCGCGCGGCAGCGAGGCCCCGGTAGCCGACGACGAACGGCGCGGCCAGGTGCACCACATCGGGGGCAAACTCCCGCAGTGCTGTGAGCACCCTGCGACTGGGCACCCCGACCGGCATCGACGACACCACGGGCAGATCGACCGCCGGGATCCGGACGACGGGCGCACCCTCGTACTCGGTGGGCCCGTCCATCCCGGGCGCGACGACCAGCACCTGATGACCGGCTGCGGTCAGGTACTCCACGACGCGGAGCACCGAGTTGGTGACGCCGTTGACGACGGGCAGAAAACACTCGGACACGATCGCGACGCGCACAGCGAGCACGGTCCCGCAGCCAGCGGCCGCGAGATCGTCGGCGGGCTGACGGGTCGCCGAACAGGTGGCCAACACCCCGTGCCGCCACCCATCGCCCGCCAGTCCGTAGCGACTCGCCCACCAGTTCGTACCGACTCGCGGGCTAGTGGCGGTGGTGGTGGAGCCAGCGGGAGAGGGGGGCGAGGGTGAGCCATACGGCGAGGATGCCCAGGAGCAGAGGCGCTACGGCGTCGAGCACGGTGCGGCCGGCCACCCGCACGTGCTCCGGGTCGGTGACGTCGTACTCGACCGCCACCATGGCGCCCGCCTGCAATCCCCGCGGGTAGTACACGCCCCGTTCCGGCACGACCGCCGTCCCGTCGGCGGCGGTGAACCGGACGAGAGTCCGGGTAAACGTCGAGCCCTCCAGCACCTCGGCCTTGGCCACCGCGGGGTTCGACTCGATGGCGCGGTCGTCCAGCGCGGCGCCGGCGACCGCGAACCCGGCCAGCACGGTGATCAGCACGGCCAGCCCGGCCACGATCTCGGGTAGCCGCCCGAGGACGGCCCGCACGGCGAGGCGAACCAGCACCGCCAGCTCGTCAATCGTCCGGGTACCGGTCCCGGCACCAGTGGCCACGGTGGGTCAGCTTAAGGGTTCTGGCCGAGCGGGTGTGGCCCGTGCCTCCCGGGGCGGGCGCGCACGGCGCCTCGGGGCCTCCTACTCTCGGAAACGTGACGATCGCCCCGCTACCAACCGGGTTGGGCGTGCGAACCAGGCTCGTCGACGACCCGGGCCGGCTGCTCGACCTGCTGCCCGATGACCGCAACCCGTTGTCCTGGGTGCGGGGGCCGGATGGTCTGGTCGGTTGGGGGGAGGTCGCCCGGTTCACCGCGACGGGGCACGGCCGGTTCACCGAGGCCGACGCCTGGTGGCGCTCGTTCGCCACCCGTCTCGACGTCCGCGACGAGGTCGGCGTGGCCGGCACCGGACCCGTGGCGTTCGCCAGCTTCACCTTCGCCGACACCTCGCCGGGTTCGGTGCTGGTGGTGCCGCGGGTCGTCGTAGGGCGCCGGAACGGGCAGTCGTGGATCACCGAGTTCTCCCATGGCGACGGGCCGTCCGCCGTGCGCGCGGTCAGTCCGGTGCGACCGACCGGCATGTTGCGCTACTCCGACGGCCGACTCCCCGTCGCCCGGTTCCGCCGCGCGGTGACCGAGGCGGTGCGCCGGATGCGGGCGGGTGAGCTCGACAAGGCCGCGCTCGCCCACGACCTGCTGGCCGTCGCGGACGCCCCGCACGACGCTCGGTTCCTGCTCGGCGGGCTGGCCCTGCGCTACCCGACCTGCTGGTCGTTCGCCGTCGACGGGCTGGTGGGCGCCACCCCGGAGCTGCTGGTGCGGCGCACCGGGGGCACCGTCCAGTCCCGGGTGCTCGCCGGCACGATCTGGCCCGGCGAGAGCAGGGCAACCGGCGGCGGGGATCTCGCGGGACAGCTGCTCGGTTCGGTCAAGGACCGCCGCGAACACGCGCTGGCCCTCGACTCGCTGGCCGCAGCGCTGCGCCCGCTGTGCGCCGAGCTGGACGTACCGTCCGCACCGGACGTGATCGCCCTGCACAACGTGTCGCACCTGGCCAGCGACGTGCACGCCACCGTGCACGCGGCCGCGCCCGCCACCCTGCTGCAGCTCGCCGAGGCCGTGCACCCGACGGCCGCGGTCGGCGGCACCCCGCGCGACGCCGCGATCGCGCTGATCGCGGAGCTGGAGGGGATGGACCGCGGGCGCTACGCCGGCCCCGTCGGCTGGGTAGACGGCGACGGCGACGGCGAGCTGGGCATCGCGCTGCGGTGCGCGCAGCTCGACGGGCCGGTGGCGCGGCTGCTCGCCGGGTGCGGAGTGGTCGCCGACTCCGATCCCGACACCGAGGTGCGGGAGGCCGCGGCGAAGATGGTCGCGGTGCGCGACGCCCTCGAGGGCGGGGACTGACCCGACCGGGCCCGCCTCACCCACCTCGACGGCACCCTGACCCGCGACGACCTCGTCCCCAACTACCTGCGACTGGACCAGCTCCACCTGCGCACCTTCATCGCCGCCCGACGGTACTGCGCGGGTGAGCGTGAACACCTCTACTGGTGATGGCAAGTCCATCGAACTGGTCGTCGGCACCCGCCCTAAGCCAGCCGTCTAAAATGAAGGTCATGAGTGGCGTCGAGCTCGGCGGTTTCATGATCGGCTTCGGCTTCCTCGCGTGCGCGGTGCTCATCTATTTCCCGTAGAGCTTCGGTTGCCAGGTTCATGAACTCGCACAACGCGGCTTTGTCGAACAGGAACTCGAACGTAAACATTCAGTCCGTTGCGTGACCTGCGGTTGAGCGCTCGGTGAGGTGGGTTGGCGCTCGGTGGCGGTGGTGTGGTGGTCGGGGTAGCGGTTGATGTTGTGGGGGTGTCGGTCGTAACAGTGATCGTCTGGTGTGGTGG
>JBBSQN010000104.1:0-18949 GCA_038257875.1 Mycobacteriales bacterium | reverse complement strand
GGAGGGATCGCCGGGGGGGGGGGGCCCCCCGGGGGGGGTAGAGGTGGGGCCCCCCCGCCGGGCGGGGGGGGGGGGTTGGTGTATAAGGACCACACAGGCGCGAGCCCCCCGCGCGGCGGGGGGGGGGGGGGGGGGGCGACCCCCGCGCCCGGGCGCCGCTGCCCCCCCCCGGGGCGCTCCGGGGGGGCCCGGGCCGGGGGGGGGGGGGGGGGGGGGGGACGATCACGGTGGACAGGTCGGGGCGGGGGATGGTGGGGTCCAGGTCGCGGGCGGGGCGGATGTCCTCGGTGGGCAGGCCCAGGGCCGCGCCGTAGACGGCGCCGTCGAGCCGGCCCGTCTCGCGCAGCACGGCGAGGGTCTGCGGCAGCATCCGGCCGAACTTGTAGGCCACCACCGCGTCGCCGCGCTCGCACGCCTCCCGGAACCGGTCGGCACCGGCCGTCATCGGGAACAGCGCGAGCGCCTCGCGGCCCGCCACCAGCGGGGTGCCGGTGCGGGCGGCCAGGTCCTGCATCGCGGTGATCCCCGGGACGAGCGCCACGGACAGCTCCCCCACCCCGTCGCGGACCGACGCCGCGAGGTAGGTGAACGTCGAGTACACGCACGGGTCGCCGATCGTCGCGAACACCGCCGTGCCACCCGGATGCGCGGCGAACCAGCCGCCGATCTGCGCGGCGGCGGCGTCCCAGGCCTGCTCGCGGGCGCGGGTGTGCTCGCGGTCGTGCAGCGCGAACACCACCCGCTCGATGCGCCACGCCTCGGCGTAGAACAACACGGTCTGCTCGGCGCGCCCGGTCTCGCCGGTATCGGCGACGGGCACGAACACCACGTCGGCCTTGGCCAGCAGGTTCGCCGCCTTGACGGTGACCAGGTCCGGATCGCCGGGGCCGACGCCCACGCCCACCAGGGTGTTCACTGCGCCCCCTCGAGATCGCCCTCAAGGTCCAGGTAGGTCTGGCGCAGGCGGTCGAGCACGGCGTCGTCGGGTTTGGCCCACATCCCGCGGTCGGCCGCCTCCAGCAGCCGCTCGGTGATCCCCCGCAGCGCCCACGGGTTGGACTGCGCCATGAACGCCTGGTTGGTGGCGTCGAAGACGTAGCTCTCGGCGAGCTGGGCGTACATCCAGTCGTCCACCACGCCCGCGGTCGCGTCGTAGCCGAACAGGTAATCCACGGTCGCGGCCAGCTCGAACGCACCCTTGTAGCCGTGACGCTGCATCGCCGCGATCCACTTGGGGTTCACCACCCGCGCCCGGAACACCCGCTTGGTCTCCTCGGCCAACGTCCGGGTCCGGACGGCGTCGGTGACCGCCGAGTCGCCGACGTACGCGGCGGGTGAGCATCCGGTCAGCGCGCGGACGGTCGCGACCATGCCGCCGTGGTACTGGAAGTAGTCGTCGGAGTCGACGATGTCGTGCTCGCGGTTGTCCTGGTTCTTCGCCGCCACCGCGATCCGCCGGAACGAGGACTCCATGTCCGCGCGGGCCTCGCGCCCGTCGAGCCCGCGGCCGTAGGCGTACCCGCCCCACACCGCGTAGACCTCGGCGAGGTCGGCGTCGCTGCGCCAGTTCCGCGCGTCGATGAGCGGCAGCAGCCCGGCCCCGTACGCACCCGGCTTCGACCCGAAGATCCGGGACGTGGCGCGGCGGCGGTCGCCGTGCGCCGCGGTGTCGGACTCGACGTGGGCGCGCAGGTAGTTCTGATCGGGTGGCTCGTCGAGCTCGGCGACCGCGCGGACCGCATCGTCGAGCAGCTCGATGACGTGCGGAAACGCGTCGCGGAAGAAACCCGAGATGCGCACCGTGACATCGATGCGCGGCCGACCGAGCTCAGCGAACGGGACCACGCAGGAGCCGGTGACCCGACGCGACGCGTCGTCCCAGGTGGGCCGGCAGCCGATGAGCGCGAGGATCTCGGCGATGTCATCGCCCTGGGTGCGCATCGCAGAGGTCCCCCACACCGTGAGGCCGACCGACCGCGGGTAGCCGCCAGTATCGGCCAGATGGCGGGCGACCAGCGAGTCGGCCAGCGCCGAGCCGATCTCCCACGCGCTCCGCGAGGGGATCGCCTTCGGATCGACCGAGTAGAAGTTGCGCCCGGTCGGAAGTACGTTGACCAGCCCGCGTGTCGGGGAGCCCGACGGTCCGGCCGGGACGTAACCGCCGTCGAGAGCGTGCAGGATTGCCGCGACCTCGTCGGTGGTGCGCTCCAGCCGCGGGGCGACCTCGGCGCAGCCGAACTCCAGGACGGCCTCGACGTCGCCGTCGCCCGGACCGTGCCGGGGTCCGCAGCCGTAGAGGTCACCCAGGCACTCGGTGATGGCTGCGTGGCCGAGCCCGGGCGACCACGGGCGGCGCTCGTTCCCGGGGCTCTCGAGGTACTCGACCAGCTTGCGAGCAGCCAGCTCCAGGCGGTCGACCACGTCGGAGGCGCGCACGACCGGCGGGCTCACCTCATCACCGGTCTCCCAGAACAGCGGTGCGGGGACGGCGTCGACGACGGCACCGGGCTCGGAGAGCAGGACCTGCTCGTCGAGCCCGATCCAGGCGGCGATCGCCGCGCGCAGCCCCGGCAGGGCGGTGCGGCCGCCCCAGATCTGCGACGCCCGCAGGATGGCCAGCATCAGGTTGACCCGCGCCGGCCCGACCGGCGCGCCGCCGAGCACGTGCAGCCCGTCGCGGATCTGGACGTCCTTGACCTCGCAGAGGTAGCCGTCGACGTGCAGGACGAAGTCGTCGAAGCCGTCCGCGCCCGGCGCGGCGTCCAGGTGCAGGTCGTGGTGCAGCTGCGCGGCGGTCACGACCTCCCAGATCCGCGCCCGCAGCGCCGGCAGCTTGGCCGGGTCGAGCGCCTGCACCGTCGCGTACTCGTCGAGGAGCTGCTCCAGCTTGGCCAGCTCGCCGTAGGTGTCGGCGCGGGCCATCGGCGGCACCAGGTGGTCGACGACGACGGCGTGCCCGCGGCGCTTGGCCTGGGTGCCCTCGCCGGGGTCGTTGACGATGAACGGGTAGACCAGCGGCAGCTCGCCGAGCACGGCGTCCGGGGCGCAGCCGGCGCCGAGCCCGAGGCCCTTGCCGGGCAGCCACTCCAGGGTGCCGTGCTTGCCCAGGTGGATCACCGCGTCCGCGCCGAAGTCATGCTCGAGCCAGCGGTAAGCGGCGAGGTAGTGGTGCGAGGGTGGCAGGTCCGGATCGTGGTAGATCGCCACCGGGTTCTCGCCGAACCCGCGCGGCGGCTGGATCATCAGCAACACGTTGCCGAACCGCAACGACGCCAGCACGATCTCGTCCCGGTCCACATACAGCGAACCCGGCGGCTCGCCCCAGTGCTCGCGCACGCGTGTCGCCAGCTCCGCGGGGAGCGCGTCGAACCACGCGCGGTACGCCTGGCCCCGCACCCGCGACGGCGCCGCCGCCAGCTGGGACTCGGTGAGCCACTCGACGTCGTGCCCACCGGTGGCGATCAGCGTGTGGATCAGCTCGTCGGAGTCCTCCGGGAAGTCCCCGACGGTGTAACCGGCCGCGCGCAGCGCCCGCAGCAGCACCACCGCCGAGGCCGGGGTGTCGAGCCCGACCGCGTTGCCGACCCGGGCGTGCTTGGTCGGGTAGCTCGACAGCACGATCGCGAGCCTGCGCTGCGCCACCGGTGTCGCGCGCAGCCGGGCGTGCGCCACGGCGAGCCCGGCCAGCCGCGCGGCCCGCTCCGGGTCGGCGACGTAAATCGGCAGGTCGTCGCCCGCAGCGGTCTCCTTGAACGAGAACGGCACCGTGATCAGCCGACCGTCGAACTCCGGGATCGCCACCTGCATCGCCGCGTCCATCGGGGACAGCGCCGCACCCGACGCGGCCCAGGTGGCGCGCGAGGTCGTGAGGCACAGGCCCTGCAGCACGGGCACGTCGAGCGCCGCGAGCGCGCCCGCGTCCCAGGCGTCCTGCTCCCCACCCGCGCTCGCGTCCGCCGCTCGGGTGCCGCCGGCCGCGAGCACCGTGGTGACCAGCGCGTCCGCCCGCTCGAGCAGTGCGGTCAACGCCGGATCGGCACCTCGCAGCGACCCGCAGAACACCGGCAGCGCGTTGGCGCCGCGCGCGGTGATCGCGTCGCACAGCGTCTCCACGAACGCGGTGTTGCCGCTGAGCTCGTGCGCCCGGTAGAAGACCACACCGACCGTCGCGCGGTCCGGGTCGTGCGCGCGCGTCCCGTGCACGCCGAACTCGGGGGTGGGAGCGGGCGGAGCGAACCCCTCCCCGGTGAGCAGCACCGTGTCGGACAGGAAGCGGTGCAGCTCGCGGAGGTTGTCGCGGCCGCCGGCCGCGAGGTAGGCCAGCGCCTCCGCCGCCACACCACCGGCGACGGTGGAGGCGGCCGTCAGCTCGGCGTCCGGGGAGGCCTCCCCGCCCAGCAGCACGACCGGGAGCCCGGACGCGACCAGCGCGTCGACGCCCTCGGGCCAGGCCCGGCGCCCGCCGAGCAGCCGCACCACCACCACCGCGACGCCGTTGAGCAGCGCGGAGAGCCCGGTGGGCTCGACGCGGGCCGGGTTGGCGGTCCGGTACGGGACCCCGCAGCCCCGCGCCGCGAGCAGCTCGGTGTCAGCGGTGGACAACAGCAGGACAGCGCCGGTCATCTCGTCCTCCACGAGGGTCCGCGCCCTCTGCTCGGGGATCCGATGACGGCAGCAAGTCTCCTGGCTCCCGGATCGGCGCGGGCCACCCGACCTTCCCGCCGATGGCAGTGGTCACGTGCTGGGCGTCCGCTCCCCGGTGACAGTGGCGGGACCGCGCCGGATTCCCACCGGCTTCCTCCACTGCCGTCAGCAGAACTGGAACACAACGCGGGGCCGGGGTCAACGAGAGGTTTGGCACCTGCGATCCTTCGGGAACCACCCGACCGTGGTTCACTCGACCGGGTGGCCGCCCGTCACAGAGAGAGGGGTGTCTGATGGACTCCACCCTGATCGTTCTGATCGTCGTCATCGTCGTGCTGGTCCTCGCGCTCGCCGCAGCCGGTGTCCTCCTCTACCGGCGCCGACGTTCCGAGCAACTGCAGGAGCACTACGGACCCGAGTACGAGCGGAGCCTGCGCGAGGCCGGGGATCGCCGTTCCGCCGAGGCAGAGCTCACGCAGCGCGAGAAGCGGCTCCGCAAGCTGGACGTGCGCGACCTGCGGTCAGAGGAGCGCGAGCGGTTCGCCTCGTCGTGGACCGCGATTCAGCGCGACTTCGTCGACGACCCCGTGCAGGCGGTCCGTAAGGCCGACGGGCTGATCGTCGAGATCATGCGGACCCGCGGCTACCCGGTCGAGGACTTCGAGCGTCGGGCCGAGGACGTGTCCGTGGAACATCCCGAGGTCGTGCAGTACTACCGGGAGGCTCGTGCCGTCAAGGAGGCGACCGAGCAGGGTTCGGCGGACACCGAGCAGCAGCGGCGCGCGGTCACGTCTTACCGCAGCCTCGTCGAGGCGCTTCTCGGACGCGGGCCCGGCGAGGACCGCAGGAACAGCCACCGCGCGGCCGATGTCCCGACCACCGAGGAGCGCACCCGATGAGTACCCCCGAGCAGCACACGGACACCAGAGCCGAGGAGCGCGAGCAGCTCGTCCCCGCCGACCGCGCGGACGCCTACGGGTCACGCTGGAACGCGGTCAAGGGTGCCTTCGTCGACGAACCCCGCCAGGCCGTGGCCCAGGCCGACGCGCTGGTCGGCGAGCTGCTGCAGGACCTGGAGGAGCTGTTTCGCGAGCAGCGCCGCAGTATCGAACAGGGTCTCGACGCCGAGGAGGCCTCGACCGAGGACCTGCGGCTGGCGCTGCGTCGGTACCGCAGCTTCTTCGACCGGCTCCTGTCGCTCTGACCGACCGTGCTCGCCGCTACGGCTGGTCCGGCGCCCAGTACGCGAGCATCTCCGCGAACGTCTCGAACGCCGGCTCGGAGGCCCCGTACGGCGCTTCCAGGTGGATACCGAGTGGGAAGCCGAGGTCGTACACACCGTCGACCACTCGCTTGTAGAGATCCACCATGAGCCTGCGCCGCTGGTCGGTCGGGCTGTCGGCCAGCTTCGCCACGAGCTCCTGTTCGGCGGCCACGGCCTCGTTACCCGGATCCTGGATCAGCCATCTGATCAGACCGACCCGCTGCTCCAGCTTGGACACGAAACCGAAGGAGAGTAACAGCTCCGGGCGGTGCGGACTTTTGTCGGCGAAGTCGGTGAGGAAACCCACCACGGCGTCGGAGTAGAGCAACTGGGTCATTCCGAAAGTGGCTTGTCGCTCGCATTTGAAGTTCAACCGGCCGAGTTCGGAGTCCCGCGTAGGAATCATGATCACACCGCGGTTCGGTACCAGCTCCGAGTACATAGCCAGGGCATCGGTCGGCGCCACCCCCGAGCCCTCGCCGTCGTTCATGGTCCGAGGCACGCCGACGAAGATGACCCCTTCCATGTCCGCAGCGCACAGGTCGGTCAGCCGCTGGGTCAGCGTGGACTCGTCGAGGAACGCGCTGACCTGGGTACACAGGCCCTTGATTCCGGACAGTTCGGACTGCACGGTCGTCCAGAAGTCCAGCACGTCCATCTTGGGCTTCATCACGATCGGACGGTCGTCTTCCTCCGCCCTGATCTCGGGGATCATGATGTGCTGGATGCGGCCCTCCAGACCGAACTTTCGGGAGTACTGCTGCACCTTGTTCGCTTCCTCGAGCGCCCGCTCCGTGCCATCCTCGATGTTCGGGGGAACCAACTCGAACGCGACGGTGTTCAGGGCCATACGTGCTCCTCCGGCTCCGGCTAGATCATCGAGACGAACGCGTCCGGGCAGCGGAGTCAGCGCACGAGCGGTGACCCATGCCTCGTCGCCGCCGTCCCGTCGGTGATCGGGTCGAGCCGCCCGCACGGACAGCCGCGCCGTCGGCGATACGCTCGCTGCCGATCAGTCTTGGGACGCCTGCGGCCACTACGAGGTTCCGACGTGGAAGGCGACGAACACGACGCGGCACCCGACCTGGCACACCGCCAGGTGCGTCGAGTGCCGCTCGGTACCTCGCCGTACCGGCAGCCAAGCGTAGTGTAACCGAAGTCATGATACTCCTCTGGATCGATTGAGGTTAGCGGACCCGAGGGGGCGACCAACCGGCCCCCTGCCCACTAATCTCATAGACGTGTCCCGCGACCACCTGGCCATGAGCGCCGCACCGTCTAACCCGAGCACCGTCCCGACGTTGCTGGAGACCCTCGCCGAGCGCGTGCTGGTGTCCGACGGCGCGATGGGAACGATGCTGCAGGATGCGGACCTGACCCTCGACGACTTCGCCCGGCTCGAGGGGTGCAACGAGATCCTCAACGACACGCGCCCCGACGTCGTCCGGCACATCCACCGGGCCTACTTCGAGGCCGGCGCCGACGCGGTGGAGACCAACACGTTCGGGACCAACCTGCCCAACCTCGCCGAATACGGCATCGCCGAGCGGATCCGCGAGCTCGCCGAGAAGGGGGCGGCACTGGCCCGCGAGGTCGCCGACGGCATCGCCACCCCGGGCCACCCGCGCTACGTGCTCGGCTCCGTCGGCCCCGGTACCAAGCTGCCCACGCTGGGGCACGAGACCTACCAACGACTGCGCGACGCCTACACCGAGTGCGGTCGAGGGCTGCTCGCCGGCGGGGCGGACGCAATGATCATCGAGACCTGCCAGGACCTGCTGCAGCTCAAGGCGGCGGTGCTGGGCATGCGGCGGGCGATGACCGCCGAGGGCCGGCACGTCCCGATCATCACCCAGGTCACCGTCGAGACCACCGGCACGATGCTGCTGGGCAGCGAGATCGGCGCGGCCCTCACCGCGATCGAGCCGCTCGGGGTGGACCTGATCGGGCTCAACTGCGCCACCGGGCCCGCCGAGATGAGCGAGCACCTGCGCACGCTGTCCAAGCACGCCCGGATCCCGCTGTCGGTGATGCCGAACGCCGGGCTGCCCCAGCTCGGCCCGAACGGCGCGGTCTACCCGCTCACGCCTGACGAGCTCGCTGAGGCACTGGCGGGGTTCGTCAGCGAGTTCGGCCTGCGGCTGGTGGGCGGCTGCTGCGGCACCACGCCCAAGCACATCCGCGCGGTCGTGGACGCGGTCGCCACCGTCACCCCGGCGCGGCGCACGCCGCATCCCGAGCCGGGCGTCAGCTCGCTCTACGCCGCCGTGCCGTTCCGCCAGGACACCTCCGTGCTGATGGTCGGCGAGCGGACCAACGCCAACGGTTCGAAGGCCTTCCGCGAGGTGATGCTCGCCGAGCGCTGGGAGGACTGCGTCGCTATCGCGCGCGACCAGACCCGCGACGGCGCCCACATGATCGACCTGTGCGTCGACTACGTGGGACGCGACGGCGTCGCCGACATGGCCGAGCTGGCCGGCCGGCTGGCCTCCGCCTCGACACTTCCGATCATGCTCGACTCCACCGAGACCGACGTGCTGCGGGCCGGACTGGAGCGCCTCGGCGGGCGCTGCATCGTCAACTCGGTCAACTACGAGGACGGCGACGGGCCCGACTCGCGGTTCCAGCGCGCCATGGAGCTGGTCCGCGAGCACGGCTGCGCCGTCGTCGCGCTGTGTATCGACGAGGAGGGCCAGGCCCGGACCAGGGACTGGAAGGTCCGGGTGGCCGACCGTCTCATCGAGGACCTCACCACGAACCACGGCCTGCGCACCTGCGACATCGTGGTGGACACGCTGACCTTCCCGATCACCACCGGCCAGGAGGAGGTCCGCCGCGACGCGCTGGAGACCATCGCGTCGATCCGCGAGATCAAGCGCCGGCACCCGGACGTCCAGACGACCCTCGGCGTCTCCAACGTGTCCTTCGGGCTCAACGCGGCGGCGCGGCAGGTGCTCAACTCGGTCTTCCTGCACGAGTGCGTCAACGCCGGGCTCGACACCGCGATCGTCAGCGCGGCGAAGATCCTGCCGATGGCGAAGATCCCCGACGAGCAGCGGTCGGTCGCGCTGGACCTCGTCTACGACCGGCGCCGACCCGACTACGACCCGCTGAACCGGTTCATGGACCTGTTCGCGGGCGTGACGGCGGCTGCGGCCCGGGCCGGGCGCGCGGAGGAGCTCGCCGCGCTGCCGCTGTTCGAGCGACTGGAGCGGCGCATCGTCGACGGCGAGCCGGGCGGGCTGGCCGACGACCTCGACGCGGCCCTGGAGCAGCGCCCCGCCCTGGAGATCATCAACGACACGCTGCTGTCCGGCATGCGGACGGTCGGCGAGCTGTTCGGCGCCGGTCTGATGCAGCTGCCGTTCGTGCTCGCCTCGGCCGAGGTGATGAAGACGGCGGTGGCCCACCTCGAGCCGCACATGGAACGGGCCGACAACGAGGGTCGGGGCACGATCGTGCTCGCGACGGTCAAGGGCGACGTCCACGACATCGGCAAGAACCTCGTCGACATCATCCTGTCCAACAACGGCTACTCGGTGGTGAACCTGGGCATCAAGCAGCCGATCTCCAGCATCCTCGCCGCCGCCGAGGAACACCGCGCGGACGCGATCGGGATGTCCGGGCTGCTGGTCAAGTCCACGGTGGTGATGAAGGAGAACCTCCAGGAGCTGAACTCCCGAGGCGCGGCGCAGCGGCTCCCCGTGCTGCTGGGCGGCGCCGCGCTCACCCGCTCCTACGTCGAGAACGACCTCGCCGAGGTCTACCGGGGCCGGGTCTCCTACGCCCGCGACGCGTTCGAGGGCCTGCGCCTGATGGACGCCACCATGGCTCGGGCCCGAGATGAGGCGCAGGGAAAGGGCCGCGACGCGGACCCGGAGGAGGAGGCCGAACGCGCCGAGCGCAAGGCTCGCCAGGAGCGGGCCCGGCGGATCGCGGCGAAGCGCCGCGCCGCCGCGGAGGAGGTGGCCGGCCCCGTACCCGCTCGCTCCGACGTCGCGCTGGACAACCCGCTGCCCAGGCCGCCGTTCTGGGGCACCCGGGTGGTCAAGGGCATCGCGGTCGCCGACTACACGAAGATGATCGACGAGCGGGCGCTGTTCCTGGGCCAGTGGGGCCTGCGCGGCGCGCGGGGCGGCTCCGGGCCCAGCTACGCCGAGCTCGTCGAGACCGACGGCCACCCCCGGCTGCGGTACTGGCTGGAGCGGCTGTCCACCGAGGGCGTGCTCGCGCACGCCGCCGTGGTCTACGGCTACTTCCCGGCCGTGGCCGAGGGCGACGCCCTGGTCGTGCTGGACCACGAGAGCGGGTCCGAGCCGCAGCCGGACGGGCCGGAGCGGGTGCGCTTCACCTTCCCCCGGCAGCGCCGCGACCGGCACCTGTGCCTGACCGACTTCTGGCGACCCCGCGACGTCGCGATCGCGAACGGGGAGGTCGACGTCGTCGCGTTCCAGCTGGTCACGATGGGCCAGCCCATCGCCGACCACGCCGCCGAGCTCTTCGCCAAGGACGCCTACCGCGACTACCTCGAGGTGCACGGCCTCGGCGTCCAGCTCACCGAGGCCCTCGCCGAGTACTGGCACCGCCGCGTCCGCGAGGAGCTGGTGCTCCCCTCCGGCGACGCGATGGTCGGCGAGGATCCGGCCGAGGTCGAGGAGTTCTTCAAGCTCGGCTACCGCGGCGCCCGCTACTCGTTCGGCTACCCGGCCTGCCCGAACCTCGCCGACCGCGCCACGATCGTCGAGCTGCTGGAGCCCGGACGGATCGGCGTGGAGCTCTCCGAGGAGCTGCAACTGCATCCCGAGCAGTCCACCGACGCGATCGTGGCCCACCACCCGGAGGCGAAGTACTTCAACGCCGGCTGACCCCGCCGCGCCGGGGATGCGACGAGTTCACCGCCATCGGGAACCGAACCGGTCGGGGGCGCGTCCAAGTCTCCGACGACGGCGCCTGGCACGATCGGCACGCCCGCCACCAGCGGGCGCGTTGTGCACGAGAGGGGACAACCGTGGCCGGAGTTCGGCTGGAGTGGGATGGCAAGAGCAGCGAGGTACCACGGCGGCGACTGCCGATCCAGGTGGTCGAGACGGTCAACGCCGCGCGCGCCGACCGGGGCACCCTGTTCGACGGTGGCGCCGACGCCGACGACAGCGGCTGGCGCAACAAGCTCATCTGGGGCGACAACCTGCACGTGCTCACCGCACTCGCCGACGAGCTGGCCGGGCAGGTCGACCTCATCTACATCGACCCGCCGTTCGACTCCCGGCAGGACTACAAGGTCCGCATCGCTGTGGGTGACGGCGGGGACGCCGCCGACCAGGAGCTGGCGAAGATCTCGTCGATCATCGAGGAGAAGGCCTACCGCGACACCTGGGGGCGCGGGGTCGAGTCGTACCTCGACATGCTCTACCAGCGGCTGGTGGTGCTGAAGGAGCTGCTGTCGGACCGCGGGTCGATCTTCCTGCACCTCGCGCCGAACGTGTCACACCTGGCCCGGGTGCTGATGGACGAGATCTTCGGAGCCGACAACTTCCGCGCCGAGATCATCTGGCAACGAACCACGGCGCATGCCGACACCAAAGACTTCGGCACGATCCACGACTCGATCTTGTGCTTCGCGAAGTCTGAGCGACACATCTGGCATCCGCAGTTCCGACCTTACGACGATACCTATATCAAGTCTCATTATTCGCATGTCGACGAGCAAGGCCGCAGGTACCGCCTGAGCGATATGCGCAGTCCAAACCCTCGACCGAACCTCCAGTACACCTGGCACGGTTATGAGCCCCATCGCAACGGCTGGGCCTACTCGAAGGAGACGATGCAGCGGCTCCACGATGAAGGCCGAATTTGGTATCCAACCGACAAATTCAGGCGACCATGGCTCAAGCGGTTCATAGACGAGATGCCCGGCATGCCGCTTGGCGATGTGTGGGATGACGTCTTCCCGATCAACCCGCAGGCCAAGGAACGTCTCGGCTACGACACCCAGAAACCCGAGGCGCTGCTGGAACGCATCATCGAGTCCTCCTCCCACAAGGGCTCGATCGTGCTCGACTGCTTCGTCGGCTCCGGCACCACCGCGGCCGTCGCCGAACGCCTGGGCCGCCGGTGGGTGGCGATCGACATCGGCCGCTTCGCCATCCACACCACCCGCAAGCGGCTGCTCGACCGTTCCCAGTGCGCACCGTTCGTGGTCGCCAACCTGGGCCGCTACGAGCGACAGGTCTGGCAGCGGGACACGACCGGCGAGCAGGTGCAGGCCTACCTCGACTTCGTCGTCGAGCTCTACGGCGGCAGTCCGACGCACGAGCTCCGCCACATCCACGGCACCGTCGGGGCCACCGCGGTGCACGTCGGCGCCGTCGACGCACCGGTCACACTCGCCGAGATCAAGGAGGCGCTCGATGAGACGGCCACCGTCGGGCACCCGCGTCTGGACGTGCTCGGCTGGGAGTTCGAGATGGGCCTGCACGAGCTGGTGCAGGACGAAGCCCGGTTCCGAAGTCTCGCATTGCAGATCCGGCGCATCCCGCGCGAGGTGATGGATCCGCGCGTGGTCGCCTCCGGCGAGGTCGTGTTCCACGAACTGGCCTACCTCGCCGTCGACGCACGGGTCCGGAAGCGATCCGTGACCGTCGAACTCACCGATTTCGTGCTACCCAATCCCGACCTGGTGCCCACCACCATCCGCGACAAGATCACGAGCTGGTCGGACTACGTGGACTACTGGGCCGTCGATTTCGACTTCGGTGCCGGTGGTGACGGCGACACCTTCCACAACCAGTGGCAGTCCTACCGGACCCGGGCCGACCGCGCCCTGGAGCTGGCCGCCCACCACGACTACGACGAGCCCGGCAGCCGCAGGATCCTCGTCAAGGTGGTGGACGTCTTCGGCAACGACACCACCAGCGAAGTCGCGGTGAGCGTGCCGTGACCACCTCCGGGAACGACCCGTACGGCGTGCCTGCGAGCCGGGCGCCGAGCGTGGCCCCGCTGGTGGGCGGCATCCGGCGCGAGGTCGACGCCTGGCGGGCAGGCGGCTATCCCGGAGCTTGCGCCACCTCGAAGCGATTGCTGGAACACTGGTTCCTCGACGAGCACCAGGCACCCGACGGCATGCCGTTCCGCTACTACTTCGTCCAGCGCGAGGCCGTCGAGACGGTGATCTACCTCTATGAGGTGGCCAAGGCTCGCAGGCTTCCCGATCTCGCCGCACGTTTCGCCACCGGTCCGTTACCGGTGCCGAGCCAGCCCTACCCGCGCTACGTCGTCAAGGCCGCCACCGGGTCCGGCAAGACCAAGGTCATGAGCCTGCTCATCGCCTGGTCGTACTTCCATGCACTACGCGAGCCGGGCTCGGAACTGTCGGCAACATCGCTGGTGATCGCACCCAATCTCATCGTCTACGAGAGGCTGCGGACAGATCTCGAGCACGCCCGAATCTTCCGTGAAGATCCGATCATCCCGCCAGAGTGGATGTCGCAGTTCAACCTGCAGGTATCGCTGCGCGACGATCCGCTGCCACCCGGTGGCGCGCCCGTCCTCGTGCTCACCAACGTGCAGGCGCTCTACGAGCGGCCGCCCCCACGCCCGTCCAGCCCGCTCGACTCGGTACTCGGCCCCAAACCCCCCGCGAAGCTCACCGCGCCGGACCCCATCCTCACTCGAATCGCCACCCGGGGTCGTGTCCTGGTCGTCAACGACGAGGCACACCACCTGCACGACGCCATCCGCCGCGACACCGGCGAGTCGCTGACCATCTGGCGCACCCTGTATCGCCTGCACGAGCTCGCCGAGAGCGGGGTCGTCGCCCAGCTGGACTTCTCCGCCACCCCGCGCAACCAGGAGGGCAGGCTGTTCGACGACATCGTCACCGACTACCCACTCTCGGCAGCTATCGAGCAGGGCATCGTCAAGCGTCCCGTCATCGGCGAGCTCTCCGGCGCCGCCGAGGCCGCCAGCGACGACGCGTCGGTTCGCTACCGGCATCGGATCTCCGCAGGAGTGGTGAAATGGCGGGAGTTCCGCGACGCGCTGGCGCCGGCGAAGCGCAAGCCTCTGCTGTTCGTCATGGCGGAGAACACCGACGCTGCCGACCAGATCGCCCGCTATCTGGAAACCCTGTCCGACCTCACCGGCAAGGTGCTCACCATCCACGTCAACATGGCCGGTCGCGACCGAGGCGAGATCAGCAAGGCCGACTTGGAGGACGCCCGCCGCTGGGCCCGCGAGGTGGACTCTGACAACAACCCGTACGCGGCCATCGTCAGCGTGCTCATGCTGCGCGAGGGCTGGGACGTCCGCAACGTCTCCGTGATCGTGCCGCTCCGCCCCCTGACCGCCGCCGCGCAGATCCTCCCGGAACAGACCCTCGGCCGCGGCCTGCGACGCATGACACCACCCGGATCCGGGGTGGACGAGCAGGTCGTGGTCATCGAGCATGAGGCGTTCCGACAGCTGTGGGACGTGGCCCTCGACGCGGAGGGGTTGGTCGTCGATCGGCGCAAGGCCGAGGACGTGCATCCCGACTCCACCGTCATCACCGTGGAACCCGGCAAGCTGAGTCGCGACATCGAGATCCCCCAGCTCACCCGCGTCCTCACGCGCAACGCGGCAGAGCTGCGCACGCTGCGACCCGCTGACGTACCTGCTCGGCTCGTCCCGTTGACCGACGAGCTGAACAACGAGGACTTCTCCTATACCGGCCGTGACCTGCTCACCGGTGCCGTGATCGAACGCGCCACGTATCCGCTGCCGGTAGCCGACCAGCCCGGGCCGGTGCTCGCCTGGTTCGTCAACGAGCTCGCCCGGGAGACCCGCCTGACCGGCCAGTTCGCCGTGCTCGCGCCGCTGGTCCGCGGCTACATCGAGGAGCGATCGTTCGGCGGGCCGGTTGATCTCGCCGACCCGCTCGTCCTGCAGGCCCTGCGCGAGCCGCCGGTGCAGGAACTGATCCTGGCGGTGCTCCGGCAGGCCGTCGAAGAGCGTGTGACGGTCCGGCAAGTGCCTGAGCCCGAACCGAAGCCGTTGCTGCTCTCGCGTACCCGGCCGTTCCTCTGGAGCCGGGAGACCGTATCCAGCGACAAGTCGATTTTCTCCGCGCAACCGTGCGACAGCGGGCTGGAAGTCCGCTTCTGCGCGTTCCTCGACCGCTGCCGCGACGTTGACGCCTTTTCCAAACTGGCCCGTGAGGTGCGCTTCTCCCTGGAGTACCGGGCCGAAGGCGGCCGGGTGGCCTACTACTATCCCGATTTCGTCGTTCGCCGCATCGACGGCGAACACATTGTGATCGAGACCAAGGGCCTGGCGGACGTCGACGTACCGAACAAGGACGCCCGCGCCGCGGCCTGGGCCGTCGACGCCACGATCGCCAGCGGCGTGCGATGGGCGTACCTGCGGGTAGACCAGGAGCTGTTCGACCGGCAGGAGCCCCGGCTGGGCAGCCTCCGCGAGCTGACCGAGGTCGTCTACGAGTCCCGCCGACAGGCCTACCTCGGCGAACGACAGGTCGCGCGAACCCGCAGCCGCGAGGAGGTACTGGCCCTGATGGACCGGATGCGGGAGCAGACCCGGGGCGTCACCGGCGTCGACGAGGAGATCGCGCGGATCCGGGAGGAGCCTCGTGGCTGACCGATACCTGGTCGATACCGGTGTGTTCGTGCGGTGGTACATCGAGCAGGACGGTTACCAGGACGCGCTGGCGCTGCAGACCGCCTACGTCGCGGGCGGCGTCGAGCTGGAGACTGTGGACTTCGTCCGGTACGAGCTCGGCGACGTGCTTCGTCGCAAGGGACTGCTGATGCAGAAGATCACAGCAGACGACTACGTCGCGGCCGCTCGATCGCTCGACGACCTGGGCGTCGCGGTCCACGTGACGACGGCCGACGTCCTCGCACACGCTGCCGACCTCGCTGCGCACCGCATGATCTCGTTCTTCGACGCACTGCTGCTGGCATGGTCGCTGGAACTCGGTACGACCGTCCTGACCACTGACAAGAGGTTGTGCAGCGCGGCAGCGGGCACCGCCAGGACGCAACTCCTCTCGGGATGGCTACCATGATCGTCGACTCTGGCCTGCTCCACAACCTGGTCGTCGCCCTCCGCCGCATGACGGGAGGATTCGGCAACGAGCTCGCTGTCGCGTGGCCGGTACTATCCACTCGGATCGGCGAGCCGATCATCTCAGCTGTCGGCAGCGACCGGCATGTGCGGGTGCTGCCCGAGCGCGTGTTCGGCTACGCGCTGCGGGTCGGAGCGCTCGGGGTGGTGCTGGCACACAACCATCCGACCAGCAAGGGTCCGAGCAGAGCGGACCAGGCTGTCACTCGCAGGCTCGTCGCAGTTGGACATGTGCTCGGAGTTCCACTGGTCGCCCATCTCGTCGTCGAGCAAGATGCCGTCTACGAGCTGGTCGGTGACAGGAGCCTCAGCTGACACACCAGGACGTCGTCAGCGGCGCCGGGCCCGCAGCAGCGACACCGCGAGCGCCACCCAGACCAGCGCGAACAGCACCCAACCGACGACATCGCCAGTCTCGAGGGGCGCAGCCAGCAACGCGACCACGGCGACGGCAAGCAGGACACCCACGGCGACCGCGCCGTCGTCGACGAGCAGCCCGACCGCCTCGCGCGCACCGGCGGCGAGTGCCCGTCCGACCCGGCGCGCGGTGCCGGTTGGCTCGGCGGTCACGGCAGCCGCACCGGCTGAGCGGCCCCGCGCAGCAGCCGTACCGACAACAGCCCCAGCGCGAGCGTGCCCACCAGCAGGTAGCCCAGCGCCGCCGCTCCCCCGGTCCACTCCACGCCGAGGCCCTCGGCGGTCCAGAACACCCCGAAGGTCACCAGCATCGCGCCCACAGCGAACTTCAGCGCGTTCTCCGGGATCCGGGTCAACGGGCGGCGCAGGCTCACGCCCGCCGCCACCACCAGCAGCAACGCCGCGAGAGCCCCAGCGGCGGGAACACCGTAGCCGCTACCGGTGGCCCCGAGGCTGAGCACGATGAACGCCACCTCGATGCCCTCCAGGAACACTCCCTTGAAGCTCACCGCGAACCCGGCCCAGTCGAACCGGCGCGCTCCGCCAGCCCGGCCGAGCGTGCTGACCTCGGCGTCGAACGCCGCGGCCTCGTCGTGCAGCGGGATGTAGCCAGCCGCGCGCAGAATCGCCTTACGCAGCCACCGCGCGCCGAACAGCAACAACAGCACGCCAATCACCAGCAGCAACACGCGCTCGTCGACGCGATCGAGCAACGTGGGACCGAACCCGATGACGAGCGCAACGAGCGCAGTGGTCGCGACGACCGCGCCGCTCAGCGCGGCACGCCAGCTCCGGCTGACCCCGACCGCGAGCACGATCGTCAGCGCCTCGACGAACTCCACCAGCGAGGCCAGGAACGCTGGCACCGCACCGACGACGAGGGTCACCACACCGGGTACGGTAGCTGATGTTACCTACCATTGCCATAGAGGTAGTAAATGAATCAGGCGAAAGAGGGGATCTTGAGCGGTCTCCCGACACTCGCCCCCGCTCAGCGGCAGGTCGCGCGGTTCTTCACCGAGCACGCCGCCCGGCTCGGCTTCTACTCCGCGGCCGAGATCGCCGAGCTGCTCGGTACCAGTGACGCCACCGTCGTGCGCACCGCGCAGTCCCTGGGCTACCGCGGCCTCGCCGATCTCAAGCGGGCACTGCGCGACGACCCCGGCTCCGACACCGCCGCGCTGACCCCGGAGGGTCGGCTCGCCGCGACGCTACGCCGCGGGACCGATCCCGCCGAGGTGCTCGAGCACGTCCTCGACGTACACCGGGCCGCGACCGACCTGGCCCGCGAGCGGCTGCTGGCCTCGGTCCCCACCGCCGTCGCGCTGCTCGGCGCCGCGGAGCGCATCGTGCTCAGCGGCACCGGCCCCTCGGCTGCCGTGGCCGAGTACGGCGCCGTGCTGCTCGGCCGGATCGGCCGTTCGACCTCGACGATCACCGCCACCGGGTTGGCGGCGGCCGACCAGGCCCTGACCCTGCGCCGCGGCGACGCGCTGGTGCTGCTCGCCTACACCCGCCTGCACCCGCACGCGGCCGTGCTGCTGGACACCGCCCGGCGCCGCGACGTCCCGGTGGTACTGCTCACCGACGTGCTCACCAGTCTCGACGACGTAGACCTGGTGCTGACCTGCCCGCGCGGCGTGCCCGGAGAGAGCTCCAGCCACGCGGTCACGGTCCTACTGCTCGACGCGCTCGCCATCGCCCTCGCCGCCGCGGACCGCCCCCGCGCCAGCACCGCGCTGCGCGAGCTCAACCGGCTCCGAGCGGCGCTGACCAGCTCACCCCCCGACGTCGACGAGCCCAGCTGACTGCGTCGTTGCACCGGGTGGTCACCACCTTCCTGGTGCCGATTGGTTCGCTTGGCTGGGCGCATCACGGGGGCGGCTGCACGTGGTGCGGGGTGCCGCCGCCCGCGTGAGCGGTGATCGGGTTCAGGGCCCGTTGATCAGGTGCGCGAGGGGTTTGCGTCGCGGGACCCGGTCGGGGTCGATCCAGCACGGTGGGAGGAACTCCGGTAGCCCGTCTCGGATCTGGACGCACCATCCGGGGTGGTGCAGCAGCCGGTGGTGGGTGGTGCAGAGCATGACGCAGTTGGTCAGGGCGGTCGGGCCGCCGTCCTGCCAGGGGCGGATGTGGTGGACCTCGCACCACGACACGGTCCGCCCGCATCCGGGGAACGCGCATCCGCGGTCGCGGGCGGCGACCGCGCGGCGCAATCCGTCGGGGATGGTGCGCTTGCTCCGCCCGACGTCGAGGGGTTGCCCGGTCCCGTTCATGACGACGGGGATGACCGCGGCGTCGCAGGCCAGCATCCGCAACGTCTCGGGGGTGAGGGTGCCGCCGAAGTCCAGCATCGCCGCCCGCGCCTGGGTCTGGAGGTCCTCCTAGCGGCACCTTCCCCCTTAGTTCGATCTTGGCTGGTGTTTGTGCTGTTCAGGGTGGGTTCAGGGGGCGGCTGGTTGTAGTACCTAAGCTGGTCGAGGGGTGGGGGCGAATCGGTTG
>JBBSQN010000103.1:0-19283 GCA_038257875.1 Mycobacteriales bacterium | reverse complement strand
CGCCCCTATGGGGCGCCCGGGGGGGACCGTCGGGGGGCGCGCGCCCCCCTCCCCCGCCCGGGCCCGGAAACCCCCCCCCGGGCCCCCTATGCCCCCCCACGAGCGGCGTCAGTCGCGGAGCATTCCGCGGAGGACGTAGGGGAGGATCCCGCCGTTGCGGTAGTAGTCCGCCTCGCCGGGGGTGTCGATTCGGACCCGGGCGTCGAACTCGACGGTCGCGCCGTTCTCCGCTGTTGCGGTGATGTGCACCGTGCGCGGCGTCGGGCCGTCGTTCAGCGCGGTGACGCCCCGGATGTCGAAGGTCTCGGTGCCGTCGAGGCCCAGCGACCGCGTCGACTCGCCGTCGGGGAACTGCAGCGGCAGCACGCCCATCCCGATCAGGTTCGACCGATGGATCCGCTCGTAGGACTGAACGATCACGGCCCGCACGCCCAGCAGCGCGGTGCCCTTGGCCGCCCAGTCGCGCGACGAGCCGGAGCCGTACTCGGTGCCGCCGAGCACCACCAGCGGCGTGCCGGCCGCAGCATAATTCTGCGCGGCGTCGTAGATGAACGCCTGTGCACCGCCGCGGGTGAAGTCCCGGGTGTAGCCGCCCTGCACGTCGCGCAGCAGCTGGTTGCGCAGCCGGATGTTGGCGAACGTCCCGCGGATCATCACCTCGTGGTTGCCGCGTCGCGAGCCGTAGGAGTTGAAGTCCTTGCGCTCCACGCCGTGCTCGCGCAGGTAGGCACCGGCGGGCGAGTCCTCCTTGATCGAGCCGGCTGGTGAGATGTGGTCGGTGGTGACCGAGTCACCCAGCAGCGCGAGCACCCGGGCTCCGTAGATGTCAGCGACCGGCTCCGGCTCGGGCGCCATGGCCTCGAAGTAGGGCGGCTTGCGCACGTAGGTGGACTCCGGATCCCACGCGAAGGTCTTCCCCTCGGGCGTGGACAGCGACCGCCAGCGCTCGTCACCGGCGAAGACGTCGGCGTAGTCGGTGGTGAACATCTCCTGGCTGATCGCCGAGTCGATCGTCGCCTGGATGTCGCGCGCCGAGGGCCAGATGTCGCGCAGGTACACCTCGGTGCCGTCGGAGGCGGTGCCCAGCGGCTGGTTCTCGAAGTCGATGTCCATCGTCCCGGCCAGCGCGTACGCGATCACCAGGGGTGGCGAGGCGAGGTAGTTCATCGTGACGTCGGGGTTGATCCGGCCCTCGAAGTTCCGGTTGCCCGACAGCACCGAGACGACCGACAGCTCGGCCTCGTTGACCACCGCGGAGATCTCCGCGGCCAGCGGGCCGGAGTTGCCGATGCACGTGGTGCAGCCGTAGCCCACCAGGTGGTAGCCCAGCTTCTCCAAGTACGGCCAGAGCCCGGCCTTCTCGTAGTAGTCGGTGACGACCTTCGAGCCCGGTGCCAGCGACGTCTTGACCCATGGCTTGACCGTGAGGCCCTTCTCGACGGCGTTGCGCGCGAGCAGCGCCGCGCCGAGCATCACCGACGGGTTGGACGTGTTGGTGCACGAGGTGATCGAGGCGATCACGACCGCGCCGTGGTCGATCTCGATCTCCGCACCGTTGGCCATCGTCAGCCGGGTGGGCTTGCTGGTGCGACCCGCCGCGCCAGCAGCGGCGGAGACCCGCTCACGCGGAGTCCCGGTGCCGTTTCCCCCGGTCGGCGCGGGCGGATCGCTGGCCGGGAAGGACTGGTCGAGCGACTCGTCGACGCGGGACGGCACCCCGTCGCCGGCGGTGTAGTCGACCAGGGCGGAGCGGAACGCCTGCTTGGACTCCGACAGCGCGATCCGGTCCTGGGGGCGTTTCGGCCCCGCGATCGACGGGACCACCGAGGAGAGGTCCAGCTCGAGCGTCTCGGAGTAGACGGCCTCGCGGGCCGGATCGTGCCAGAGCCCCTGCTCCTTGGCATAGGCTTCGATGAGCGCGATCTGGTCGGTCGAGCGGCCGGTGAGCGTGAGGTAGCGGATGGTCTCCTCGTCGATGGGGAAGATCGCCGCCGTGGAGCCGAACTCCGGGCTCATGTTGCCGATCGTGGCGCGGTTGGCCAGCGGCACCGCTCCGACGCCCTCGCCGTAGAACTCGACGAACGCGCCCACCACGCCGTGCCGACGCAGTATCTCGGTGATCGTCAGGACGACGTCGGTAGCGGTGGCGCCCGGGGGGATCTCGCCGGTCAGCCGGAAACCGACGACCTTCGGGATGAGCATCGAGACGGACTGGCCCAGCATGGCCGCCTCGGCCTCGATGCCGCCGACGCCCCAGCCCAGCACGCCGAGGCCGTTGACCATCGTGGTGTGCGAGTCGGTACCGACGAGCGTGTCCGGGTAGGCCTGTCCGTTTCTGGTCATCACGACCCGGGCGAGGTGCTCGATGTTGACCTGGTGCACGATTCCGGGTCCCGGCGGGACGACCTTGAACTCGTCGAAGGCGCCCTGGCCCCAGCGCAGGAACTGGTAGCGCTCCCGGTTGCGCTGGTACTCGAAGTCGACGTTGCGTTCGAAGGCGTCCGGGCGACCGAAGACCTCGATGATCACTGAGTGGTCGATGACCAGCTCGGCGGGAACGAGTGGGTTGACCTTCGCCGGGTCGCCGCCGAACTCGGTGACGGCCTCGCGCATCGTCGCGAGGTCGACGACGCAGGGCACGCCGGTGAAATCCTGCATGACCACCCGCCCCGGAGTGAACTGGATCTCCGTGTCCGGCTCGGCGGCAGGGTCCCAGCTCGCGAGCGCGCGGACGTGGTCGGTGGTGACGTTGACCCCGTCCTCGGTGCGCAGCAGGTTCTCCAGCAACACCTTGAGGCTGAACGGCAGGCGTTCGGTGCCCGCAACGGCCGAGAGCCGGAAGATCTCGTGCTCGACCCCACCGGTCTGGATGGTTCCTCTCGTTCCGAAGCTGTCGGTGCTCATTCGTCCACCTCGATCTCGCGAAGCCTCCCCCTTAAAACAGTACGCTTGTCCTGTAACGTGGGTCGAAGGGATATGAGGGCATGCCGCAGCGTGTCTATCAGGCGGTCGCCGTCGGTCCGAGGGCCGGCGATGGATGTTCACCCAACGGATACGTGAGCGCAGACTGACCACCACGGAGCCGCTGATGCCCTCCCCGCCGGCCACCGAGCCCGCCGCCGGTCGCCGGACGCGGCCTGCCGCCGCCATGACGGTGGCGTGCGTCGCGCTGTTCACCGACATGCTCGTGTACGGGATCGCGATTCCCGTCCTGCCGCTGCTCCCCGCAACCGTGCAGGCGGGCCCCGCCGCCACCGGAGTCCTGTTCGCCGGCTACGCCGCCGCGATGATCGCCGTCACGCCGATAGCCGGCCGGATGGTGGATCGAGCCGGACCGCGCCGACCGCTGCTGGTCGGACTGGTCGGGCTGGCCGCGGCGACGTTGCTCTTCGCCGTGGGTGGACCCTACTGGCTGCTGGTGGTCGCTCGGATCCTGCAGGGCGTCGCGGCGGGCATGTCCTGGGTCGCAGGCCTGTCGTTGATCGCCGCGGTCACGCCGTTCGCGACTCGCGGGCGGTCGATGGGGCTGGCCATGAGCATGGTCTCACTGGGGCTGCTGATCGGACCGCCACTGGCCGGCCTGCTCGCCGAAAACCTCGGCACGGCGGCCCCGTTCCTGTTCGCCGCCGCGGTCGCGCTCACCGACGGCATCGCCCGCCTGGTGCTGGTACGGGACGGCGGGCGGGTCACCGACGATCCGGTCGGCCCGCTGGCCGTCCTTCGCGTGCGCGGTTCGTGGAGCGTGGTCGGCGTGGTGGTCCTGGGGGCCGCCAGCCTCTCCGCCATCGAGCCGGTGCTGCCGTTGCACCTGACCCAGCGCTACGGCACCGGCGCCCTCGGGCTCGGCCTGCTCTTTGCCGTCGCCATCGTGGCCGTCGCGGTGCTCAGCCCCCTTGTCGGGGGCCTCATCGGACGGGTCGACGCGCGCGTCCTGGTCGGGGTCGGTGTCGCCACGTCGGCGTCGGCTCTCGCGATCCTTGCCGTGAGCCAGCAGAGCTGGCAGGTCTGGGTGGGTATGACCGCACTCGGCGCGTCGAACGCGTTCCTGCTCGCGCCCGCCACCACACTGATCAGCGCCCAAGGCATGACCTCGAGCCCCCCGGCGCTGGGCGGCGCGTACGCCCTGTTCAATCTCGCCTACGCCGCCGGTCTCATGCTCGGCCCGCTGCTGGCCGGAACCGGCACCGATCTCGCCGGGTTCGCCGTCGCGCTCTGCGCGTCCGCAGCCGTCGTCGCCGTCCTCGGTGCCGCCGTCACCGCCCGCCTGCCGAGCGGGCTCCTGCGCTGACTGCCCTGGCGCCGCGGCTACGCCGAGCAGTCGGCGCCGCCGTGGTGGCCGAGCGGGAACACCCAGCGGAAGGTGCTCAGGACCGGCCTCTTGCACCAGCAGGTCGGTGCGCACCCACAGGTGACTGCCCCCATGCGCTCGACGAACTGTCCGATGACGGCGAAGAGCAGGTAGAGCGACACCGCAGCCAGCAGGATTCGTCTCATGCACAGAGCGTAGTACGGCCCCTTGCATCACCTATGTGGTGGAAGTTGGCCCTGATATGCGTGTGGCGAGTGGGCAGCGACAGGCCTAGATGGCACAGTGTGATTCAATGTGACCGAACGTGACAGAATGGGGGTTTTCTGTGCGTCGATCAAGATGCGCCGTCGTGCTCCTGGTGCTGGTCGCGCTGCTGGGTGCGACGTCCACCGCGCTCGCCCAGCCCACCCCTCCACCCAACCCGAGCGACGACGACCTGCAGCGCAGCCGTAGCAGCGTCACCAGCCACGCGGAGGAGGTCGGACGCCTCACCGCCCAGCTCGTCGAGCTCGACAGCCGCACCGACGACCTGCAGGTAGCCCTCGCGGCGCGGCGCGAGACCGCCGAGGCCGCGCTCGTCGACCTGCAGAACGCGCGGGACGCGGCTGCGGCGGCAGCGCGGCGCGCGGAGGCTGCTCGGATCGAGACCGACGCCGCGAGCGTCGCGATCGACGCGGCCCGGGACCGGCTCGACGAGTTCGTCACCGTGACCTACCAGCAGGGCCTCGACAACGGTCCGCTGGGCCTGCTCGCCGAGGCCACCGATCCCGCGGACGTCGTCGCGCGGGCGGAGCTCAGCGACGAGATCGCCCGTTCCCAGCTCGTCGCCCAGGAGAGCTTGGAGCGGGCCCGCGTCGACAAGGCCAACGCGGACTCCGCCGCCCGCGCCGCCCTCGACGAGGCGCGCGCCCGGGAAGCCGAGGCGCGCAGCGCCAAGGTGGTGGCCGACGAAGCTTTCGCAGCCGCCGACGCAGCGGCCCGCGAGCAGGCTGCGCAGCTCGCCGCCGTCGACGCCCAGCGGGGTGACGTGCAGCGCCGGCTCGACGCTGCCGAGTCGGCGGACGCCGGCCTGCATGACCAGCGTGCCCGCTACGACGACTGGACGCGCCAGCTGGCGCAGGAGCAGGCCGCCCGCGAACGTGCCGAGCGGGACGCGGCCGCGACCCGGCTGGCGGCGGCCGCGTCCGCAGCTGAGGACGGTGGGGGCTCGGCGCCCGCGGGGCGGGGCGGGGGTGCCCAGCGGGCGATCGACCGAGCGATGTCGCAGGTCGGCGTGCAGTACGTGTGGGGCGGTGGCACCGGCCGCGGTCCCAGCACCGGGATCCCCGACGCTTTCGGTTCTTCGCTGGACCGGCTCGGCTTCGACTGCTCGGGTCTGATGCTCTACGCGTTCAACGGCGTGGGGGTGTCGCTGCCGCGGGTGAGCCGCAACCAGTACGACGCCGGCCGCAAGGTGCCGGTCTCCGACCTGCGCCCCGGTGACATGGTGTTCTACCAGAACGGCGGGGGTCCGATCCACCATGTCGCGATGTACGTCGGCCGCGAGAAGATGATCGAGGCCCCGTACACCGGTGCCAGCGTGCGCGTGGTGCCGCTGCGCACGAAGGGCCTCCTGCCACAAGCCGCCCGCGTGCTCTGAGCCCCGTTACCAGGACCTGATCGAGAACGAGAGCGTCGAGGACGCGTCGCGCGGCATTGCCGGTGTCGGCGTTGTCGCGTCGGGTCTGGATACTGTGGCGGTGGGTGTGCGCACCGTGGGTGTCGAGGAAGAGTTCTTGCTGGTCGATCCCTTGAACGGGGAACCGAGGGCGATCGGGGGCGCGGTGTTGCTTGCCGCCGCGGACACCGCCGGGCTCACCGGGGAGCTGAAACGCGAGCAGCTCGAGACTGGGACTCGGCCCTGCCACAATCTCGACGAGCTGGCCCGCGAGCTGCACCGCACCCGGGCCGAGGCCCGGGACGCCGCCCGTGCCGTGGGTGTCGAACCGGTCGCGCTGGCCACCTCGCCGCTGCCCGTCGTCCCGACGCTTTCCCCGTCGCGGCGGTACCGGCGGATGGCCGAACGGTTCGGGCTCACCACGTCCGAGGAGCTGACCTGCGGATGCCATGTGCACGTCGCGGTCGACTCCGACGAGGAGGGTGTCGCCGCGTTGGACCGGATCCGTCCCTGGCTGGCGCCGCTGCTCGCGCTCTCGGCGAACTCGCCGTTCTGGAACGGGACCGACTCCGGCTACGCCAGCTTCCGCAGCCAGGTCTGGGGGCGCTGGCCCTCGGCCGGGCCGACCGAGCTGTTCGGCTCCCCGGCTGGCTACCGTGCGGTCGTGGCCGCCATGGTCGCCTCGGACACCGTGCTCGACGAGGCGATGGTCTACTTCGACGCCCGGCTGTCGAGCAAGCATCCGACGCTGGAGATACGGGTCGCCGACGTCTGCCGCGAACCCGACGACGCCTTGCTCGTCGCCGCGCTGGGCCGGGCCCTGGTCGAGACCGCGGTGCGGGCCTGGCAGGCCGGTCATCGACCCGATCCGGTGCGCACCGAGCTGCTGCGGCTGGCGTCCTGGCGGGCGGGCCGGTCCGGGCTCGACGGCGCGCTGCTCGACCCGTCGGACTGGCGTCCGGCCCCGGCGGCGGACGTCCTCCACGGTCTCGTCCGGCACGTCGAGCCCGTGCTGCAGGACAGCGGTGAGCTGGACACCGTCCGCGACCTGCTCGACGCGCTCCTGCGCCGCGGCACCGGCGCCGCCCGCCAACGCGCGGTCCTGGAACGCACCGGCGAGCTGCGGGCCGTCGTCTGCGACGCGGCCGGCTGACGTCAGTCACCTCGATGTGCCCGCTTTGGCGGTACGTCGAGCTGAAAACTCATTGAAGGCGTCAGCCAGCCGGCCTGCAGGGCTCAGCGTCGGGACGTTTGATTATCCTTACGCACCTCTCGGATCATTAGCCAGGCCTGGTTTCAACCGAGACTCTACGGATTTTGAAAGTGCATCGCACATAGGCGGTAGCGGAGGAGTTGTCGATCCTCACCCATTCTGAATAGTGGTCAGGCTGAGCTTTGCAGTCCCCTTTGGCTCGAAAAAGCCCGGTCCCGTTACAGGTCACCCGGCCGACCGTGTTATAGGTCCGATAGTCATCGCATGTGATACTTGCGGCTGCCGGAGCCGCCGGTCGACCAGCTGAGGGCAGCGCTGGGCTTGCCGAGGCAGTGGGTGCACCCGTAAGGGTGCCTACAGCTATCGTCGCGCTGACCCCAGCCGCGGCAAGGGCGCGTCGGATATGCATCAGGTGGTCCTTTCATGTGAGCTGGACGAGCGTTCGAGCTCCCCCTCGGCCGCCGGTCCCTGCCAGCGTGGTGGCGACGCGACTAAGTCGCCGTCCACATCAGCGTCGCGCGCACTTGGCCAGCACGGCAAGATGGTTTTCCTATTGTCCACCCAAAAGGATGTTTCTCATTGTCCACCCGAAAGGGTAACGGTGAACCAGGGTGCAGGGAGAGGGGTCAAGTGCGGTTGTGCCGTGCTCGCTGCACCTGCTGTTTGCCGCTCGTCCCCAAGGCCCGGTGGTTCTGCTGGTTCGTCTTCGGCAAGCTGGCGTCGACGGAGGTAGTTCCTTACGCTCTGACGGTTGGCCAGCCGGGAGGGTGGGGGAAGTGCCCGGATCGGGGATGGAGCCTGGGCGAGACAGCAGCTTCCGGTCTCACGGTGGTCACACGGTGCGCCATGGTGGAATCAGGAGGTGAGCGTGCCGGATCCTGCCGATGTCGTGCCCAGCCCGGCCCATGAGGGCGGGCGCATCGAGCGTGTCGTGTTCGAGATCAAGCGGGTGATCGTCGGGCAGGACCGGCTGGTCGAGCGGATGCTCGTCGGGTTGCTGGCGAAGGGGCACCTGCTGTTGGAGGGCGTGCCCGGGGTCGCGAAGACCCTCGCGGTGGAGACGGTGGCGAAGGTCGTCGGCGGCACGTTCGCGCGCTTGCAGTTCACTCCTGATCTGGTGCCGGCCGACATCCTGGGTACCCGGATCTACCGCCAGGGCCGCGAGGAGTTCGACGTCGAGCTGGGGCCGGTCGTGGCCAACTTCGTGCTCGCCGACGAGATCAACCGCGCGCCCGCGAAGGTGCAGTCGGCGATGCTCGAGGTGATGGCCGAGCGGCACCTGTCGATCGGCGGGAAGACCTTCCCGATGCCCGACCCGTTCCTCGTGCTCGCCACCCAGAACCCCATCGAGAACGAGGGTGTCTACCCGCTGCCCGAGGCCCAGCGCGACCGGTTCCTCTTCAAGATCATCGTGGAGTATCCCGACGTCGAGGAGGAGCGCGAGATCGTCTACCGGATGGGTGCGGAGCCCCCGGTGGCGCACCAGGTGATCGACCCGGCGGAGCTGTCGCGGCTGCAGGGGGTGGTGTCGCGGGTGTTCGTCCACCACGCGCTCGTCGACTACGTGGTGCGCCTGGTCGTCGCCACCCGCATCCCGGCCGAGCACGGCCTGCCCGACATCGCGGGCTGGGTCTCCTACGGCGCCTCGCCGCGCGCCACGCTCGGCATCGTCGCCGGCGCCCGGGCGCTCGCCCTGGTCCGGGGCCGCGACTACGTGCTCCCGCAGGACGTCCTCGACGTGGCGCCGGACGTGCTGCGGCACCGGATCGTGCTGTCCTACGACGCCGTGGCCGATGCCGTGCCGATGGAACACATCATCTCCCGCGTGCTGGCGACCGTGCCGCTGCCGCAGGTCAGCGCCCGGCCCCAGTACAGCCCGGCGTGAGCGCCGCCGGCGCCCCGGCCGCCGGCCGCCGGCCCGCCATCGCGCCGCCGTCGTTGCGCGACGGCCGCATGGACGCCGCGCTGCGCGCGCTCGAGCTGACCGTGCGCAGCCGGCTGGACGGGCTGCTGCAGGGCAACCACCTCGGTCTCGTGCCCGGGCCGGGCAGCGAGCCGGGCGAGGCGCGGGTCTACCAGCCCGGCGACGACGTCCGGCGGATGGACTGGGCCGTCACCGCCCGCACCACCGAGCCGCACGTCCGCCAGACCGTCGCCGACCGGGAGCTGGAGACATGGGTCGTGCTCGACCTCTCCCCGAGCCTGGACTTCGGCACCGCGTCCTGCGAGAAACGCGACCTCGCGATCGCCGCGCTCGCCGCCGTCACCCACCTCACCCGCGGCGGGGGCAACCGGATCGGCGCGCTCGTCGCCACCGGTGAGCGGACGGTGCGGCTGCCGGCCCGCGGTGGGCTGGCGCACGCCCGGGGCCTGATCCGGACGGTCGCCCAGACCCCGCGAGCACCCGAGGGCACTCGCGGCGACCTGGCGGTCGCGATCGAGCAGCTGCGCCGTCCGCCGCGCCGGCGCGGGCTGGCCGTCGTGATCTCTGACTTCCTCGGCGAGCCCGACTGGGAGCGAGCACTGCGGGCGCTCTCGACCCGGCACGATCTGCTGGTTATCGAGGTGCTGGACCCGCGCGAGCTGGAGCTGCCCGACGTCGGCACCGTCGTGCTCGCCGACCCGGAGACCGGCAAGCAGCGCGAGGTCGTCACCACCCCGCTGCTGTGCCGGGAGTTCGCCGCCGCGGCCGCCGCGCACCGCGACCGGGTCGCCGCCACCGTGCGCCGCTGCGGATCCGCGCACCTGACCCTGCGCACCGACTCGGACTGGATCGCCGACATCGTCCGGTTCGCGCTGGCGCGCAAGCGGGCCTGGTCGGGGGGCGGCCGCTGATGTTCTCCCAGCCGTGGTGGCTGCTGCTGCTCGTCGTGGTGGCCGCGCTCGTCGCCGGGTACCTGCTGGTGCTGCGCCGTCGCCGCCGCGACGTCGTCCGGTTCACCAACCTCGAGTTGCTCGACCGGGTCGCCCCGAGACGTCCGGGCTGGTACCGGCACCTCCCGGCGGCCGCGTTGATCGCCGCGCTGGCCGTCCTGACGATCGCGCTGGCGGGTCCGCAGGCGCAGGCGCGGGTGCCGCGCAACCGCGCCACCGTCGTGCTGGTGATCGACGTGTCGCTGTCCATGCAGGCCACCGACGTCAAGCCGAGCCGGCTGGCGGCCGCGCAGACCGCGGCCAAGGCCTTCTCCGACCAGCTGACACCCGGGGTGAACCTCGGGCTGGTGTCGTTCGCGGGCACGGCCGCGGTGCTCGTGTCCCCGACCGTGTCCCGGGAGCCGGTCAAGCGCGCCGTCGACGGGCTCCGGCTCGCCGAGTCCACCGCCACCGGGGAGGCGATCTTCGCGGCGATGCAGTCGGTGGAGACGTTCTCCCAGGCCCTCGACGGGGTGACCGCGGAGGGCCCACCACCGGCGCGGATCGTGCTGATGAGCGATGGCAAGCAGACGGTGCCCGGCCCGGGCAGCGGACCACCCGAGGAGCAGCCGCGCGGCGCGTTCACGGCCGCGCGGGCGGCGGCGGAGATGGGCATGCCGGTGTCCACGATCTCCTTCGGCACCGACTACGGCTCGATCGAGATCGAACCCGGGGAACGCACCCCGGTGGCCGTGGACGCGGCCTCGCTGCGTCGGATCGCGGAGCTCTCGGGCGGCCAGTTCTTCACCGCGGCCACCGAGGGCGAGCTGCGGCAGGTCTACGCCGAGCTCGGTGAGCAGATCGGCTACGAGACGCGCCGCGTCGACGTGAGCAAGCCGTGGCTCGCGGGGGGTGCGCTGCTGCTGGTCGTCGGGGTCGGCAGCGGCCTGGTCCTCGGCCGCCGCCTCCCGTAACGCTCCATTCAGCCGCCAGTTCGTACCGACTCGCGGGGCAGTAGGGTGCGCGGCGTGGGACGTAGTGTGGTGGTTACTGGGGGGAATCGGGGGATCGGGTTGGCGATCGCTCAGGCGTTCGCGGCGCAGGGGGATCGGGTGGCGGTGACCCATCGCAAGCCCGTTGACGACCTGCCCGGGGAGCTGCTGGCGGTGCCGTGTGACGTCACCGACTCCGCCGCCGTCGACGCGGCCTTCACACAGGTGGAGGAGAAGCACGGGCCCGTGCAGGTGCTCGTGTCCAACGCCGGTATCACCGACGACACGCTGCTGTTGCGGATGAGCGAGGACCAGTTCACCCGCGTGGTGGACACCAACCTCACCGCGGCCTATCGCGTCGCCAAACGCGCTGCCCGGGGCATGCTCAAGGCGCGCGGGGGGCGCATGGTGTTCGTCTCCAGCGTCGTCGGCCTGACCGGCTCGGCCGGCCAGGCCAACTACGCCGCGTCCAAGGCCGGGCTCGTCGGGCTGGCCCGCTCCGTCGCCCGCGAGCTGGGCTCCCGCGGGATCACCGCGAACGTCGTCGCCCCGGGGTTCGTCGACACCGACATGACCCGAGCGCTGCCCGACGCCCGCCGCGCGGAGATCCTCGGCCAGGTCCCGCTGGGGCGCTACGCCAGCCCCGAGGAGGTCGCCGCCGCCGTCACCTGGCTGGGCTCCGACGCCGCCGGCTACGTCACCGGTGCGGTGCTCCCGGTCGACGGCGGCCTCGGCATGGGTCACTAGCGTTGCGCGTATCTCGGCTCACGGAAGGCCTCCCATGGGACTGCTCGACGGCAAGCGCCTGCTCATCACCGGCGTGATCACCGACGCCTCGCTGGCATTCCACGTCGCCCGCGTGGCGCAGGAGCAGGGCGCCGAGGTCGTGCTCACCGGGTTCGGCCGGATGCGTCTGGTCGAGCGGATCGCGGGGCGGCTGCCGAAGCCGGCGCCGGTCGTCGAGCTCGACGTGTCCGACCAGGCGCAGCTCGACAGCCTCGTCGAGCGCGTCACGCCCTATCTCGGCGAGGCGCACCTCGACGGCGTGCTGCACTCGATCGGGTTCGCGCCCGCGTCGTGCCTGGGGGACAACGCGTTTCTGACCGCACCGTGGGAGGACGTGGCGACGACGATCCAGGTCAGCGCCTACTCGTTCAAGTCGCTGACCACCGCGCTGCTGCCGCTGCTCGGGCGCGGCTCGTCGGTCGTCGGGATGGACTTCGACAACCGCCAGGCCTGGCCGGCTTATGACTGGATGGGCGTGGCCAAGTCCACCCTGGAGTCGGTCACCCGCTACCTCGCGCGCGACCTCGGGCCCCGCGGCATCCGGGTCAACCTCGTCGCGGCCGGGCCCGTGAAGACGATGGCCGCGAAGTCGATCCCCGGCTTCGCCGCGTTCGAGGACGCCTGGGACGGCCGGGCGCCGCTGGGCTGGGACGTCACCGACCCCGAGCCGGTCGCCAAGACCGTCTGCGCGTTGCTCTCGGACTGGCTGCCGGTGACCACCGGCTCGATGGTGTGGGCCGACGGCGGGTTCCACGCCATCGGCATCGGATCGGTGCCGTGACCGTCGACGCCCTGCTGGTGCTGAGCTTCGGCGGCCCGGAGGGACCCGAGGAGGTCCGCCCGTTCCTGGAGAACGTGGTCCGCGGTCGCGGTGTGCCGCCCGAGCGGCTCGACGCCGTGGAGCGCCACTACCGGCACTTCGGCGGCGTCAGCCCGATCAACGCCCGCAACCGGGAGCTGATCGCCGCGATCGGTGCGCGCACCGAGCTGCCCGTCTACTTCGGCAACCGCAACTGGCACCCGCTGGTGGCCGACACCGTCGCCGAGATGGCGCGCGACGGCGTGCGGCGCGCACTCGTGTTCGCCACCAGCGCCTACGGCGGCTACTCGGGGTGTCGGCAGTACCAGGAGGACATCGCGCGGGCCCGCTCGGCGGTCGGCGACGGCGCCCCGGAGCTGGTGAAGCTGCGCCACTTCTTCGACCACCCGGCTTTCGTGGCCGCCAACGCCGACGCGGTGCGCGCGGCCCGGGACACGCTGCCCGCGGCGCTGCGCGACCGGGCCCGCGTCGTCTTCACGGCCCACTCGGTGCCGGTCTCCGCCGACGCCGCGGCCGGCCCGCCAGCGGAGGGCGGGCACCGGTACTCGCGCCAGGTCGCCGAGGCCGCTCGGCTGGTCGCCGGGGAGCTGGGGGTGGCCGAGTACGACGTCGTGTGGCAGTCCCGGTCCGGCCCGCCGCAGGTGCCGTGGCTGGAGCCGGACGTCGTCGAGCACCTCGGCGTGCTGCACGCCGCGGGGGTGCCCGCGGTGGTGGTGGCACCGGTCGGTTTCGTCTCCGACCACGTCGAGGTGATCTGGGACCTGGACACGGAGGCCAAGGAGCGCGCCGAGGAGCTCGGCCTGGGTTTCGCCCGCGCGGCGACGGCGGGTGCGGACCCGCGGTTCGCGGACATGGTCATGGAGCTGGTCGCCGAGCACACCCACGAGCGCGCCCCCCGGTCGTGGGGTCGGGTGCCGAGCGCGGGGTGCACGGTCGACGGCGCGCCGTGCTCCGTGGACTGCTGCGTCCCGGGCTGGCGCCCCGTTCCTCCCGAGTGAGAGTCCGTCAGCAGCAGCTGGTGCCCGGGTCGGTGTTCGACGTGGTCATGCCGGTGACCGCGCGCCGGGCGATGGGTGCGGGGCCGGTGGTGGTGGGTGGCGTGCAGTCGAAGAGCGGTGCGGTGGCCGGGTCCACTGGTTCCGTAGGCTCGAGGAGGTGGAACGCGCCCGCGTAGGGCTCGCGGGAGTAGATCTCGAAGCTCTTGGCGCACACCGCGGTGGGCACGCCGCGGGTGAACACGTGCTCGTCGTCGTCGAGCACCGCCTTGAACGGGCCGGGGTAGAGGACGGCCTGGCCGTGGTCGCGGCACTCGCCCTGCTTGCCCTTGTAGGCGATGACGGTCACGCTCCGGAACTCGATGCCCTCGACCACGCGCCACGGCGCCGCGTCCCGCTTGACCAGGTGCACGCCGTAGAACCCGGCGTGCTCGAACGCGGCGAGGAGCTCCTCCTCCTGGAACGCCCCGGAGATGCAGCCGCTCCACAGCTCGGGGTCGGCGCGCAGGTGCTCGGGTACGTCCACGGCGCTGACGATGTCGGAGATGATCGCCCGCCCGCCGCGGCGGAGTACCCGGAAGACCTCGTCGAACAGTGCGGTCTTGTGCTCGGTGGCCACCAGGTTGAGCACGCAGTTGCTCACCACGGCGTCGATGGAGGAGTCGGCGACCAGCGGGGCGTGCCGGCGCAGCCGCTGCTGCTCGGCCTCGCAGGCGGCCAGCGTCGCGACGTCGGTGACCGGGTGCTCGGCCAGCCAGCGGTCCACAGCGTCCAGGTCGAGAGCGAGATCCTGGATGCGGCCCCGGCGGAACTCCACGACGGCGTGGCCGATGCGCTCGGCGACGACCGGAGCGGCGCCGCGGGCCAGCGCGAGCATGTCGTCGTTGACGTCGACCCCGATCACCCGCCCCGCCGGGCCTACCACCTGGGCGGCGATGAAGCAGATCTTGCCGCCGCCGGAGCCGAGGTCGAGCACCGTCTGGCCCTCGGCCAGGTACGCGCTGGGGTCGCCGCACCCGTAGTCGCGGTCCAGGACCTCGGCCGGGATGACCTCGAGGAACCGGGGGTCGTAGTCGACCGGGCAGCACAACGCCGGTTCCACGTCCTGCGCACCCGCGCTGTACCGCCTGCCGACGGCGTCCTCGACCTCGGACGCGCTGACCATCCCCGTCATCTGTCCTCCCTACCAACGCACTCCGGTGAGTCTCACCCACCTCGGTGATCGTCGCTAGTGTGCGCTCATGGTCAGGGTCGCAACGCTCAACGCACACTTTCGGCGATCACATAGTGGTGGCCCAGATCAGCACCCCGCGCTTGGTCACCTGGAGGGGGGTTGGGTACTGGTCGGCGGCTTGCTTGGCGTCGTCGAGTGGGAGGCCGCGGCCTCGTAGGAACAGCGCGACCGCGGCCCGGTCGGGTAGGTGCACCATCGGTGCGTCCCAGCGTTGGACCTCGAACACCTCGGCGACCAGCTCCACCGCCGTCTCGGCTCCGTTCACCGCTGCTGCTCCGATTCGGGCTGAGTTTCGATGGCGATAGCCCACTGGAGCATCCGGTTGACGAGCGCAGCGGCTGCGCTGTCTGGAAGGCCGTAGGCGCGGAACTCGGCCAGCGGGAGGCGGCGTACCGCGCGGAGGGCCCCGGCGAAGGTCGTCGGATCGAATCCTGGGTCGTGTTCCTGGGCCAGCCGTAGAAGGTCGTTGCCGTCATACCGGTTGCTGAGTGCGGCGTCGACGTCGATGTAGTCGCGGGCCTGGGCGCGGGAGTAGAGGGCGCAGACCTTGTTGGCGACGGCGTCGTCGGGGTGCAGCACCGGACCGATGGTGAGCTTTACGGGGGTGTGTGCTCGCCAGTCGATGGCGAGCTCGACCTTGGCGGTGTCGTCGGAGGCGGGGTCGGTCACGCTCAGTCGCGCGAAGGCTGGGTTGGCCAGGAGCGTGGCGACGGCGAGACCGTTGGCCGAGTAAGCGGCGATCGCCGCGGCCGTGGCGTCGGGGAACTGTGCCTCGGATGCCGCCGTGGTAAACAGGTCGATGTCCTCGGACGGTCGTTCGAGCAGGCCGTGTGCCTGGACGGCGTAACCGCCAGCGAGGCAGAATCCGTAGGGCGCGAGGGCTTCGAGGCCGACTCGGGCGAGGCGTTCGTGGTATTCGTCCATCAACTCGCGAAACGGTTGCGATGGCCGGTGAGCTCAGGGAAGTGCGCTTCCCACATCCTGCGAGCATGTTGCGGGATGTAGAGGTCCAGCCAGAGTTCTCGAAGGCGGTCCGCGTTGAGGAGCCGTGTGAGGTCGTCGATGCCGGAGACCTCGACGATGACCCGCTCGTAGAGGGTGCGGGTGTCGGCGGGCTCGGCGAGGTCGTAGTGGCGGCGCCCGGTCCAGCCGAGGGAGGCGGGAAGCTCGACGGTGCCTCGGGTCGGTCCGGCGAGGGCGTCGAGTGACGGAGGCAGCACGTAGGGACGGCGGTCGGCGTACTTCCGGAACTCTTGCATGCGCCCAGTATGGTCCACATCCGCTGACCGGTGGCGAATGCCGTGGACGCGCTTCGTGCTGAGCTACGAGGCCATCCTGCGCCGACGGCCGGGCGTTACGCCCTCGTCGCGTCCGAGACCCGTGACCTGGTCATCGCGCGGGTGCGTGCTCGTCGGGAGTCCGACGACGACCAGGCGCGTTCGGCCACGCCGTTCTGGCCTCGTCGCGAGCCATGCCGCCACAGCCGACTACGCGATCACTCGCTGCGCTGCGCTCATGCCGTCCTGGGACCGTCGGACAAGGGCACCGCACCGACCTCACCGGGCGGTGCTGGGTGGATCCAGCGGGACCGGCCAGGGCCACCGGCCCTGGCCGCGTGCCCAGGAGGGGTAGCCGCGGTCGAAGTGTTTCCGCAGGATTCCGGCGACGTCGTCAGGCTGACGCACGCACGTCACCGTCGTCGTCTGCGTAGCGTCGCTCCGACAACTCGCCGAAAGTAGCGATGGTGCCGCTGGAGCGCACCTCGGCGTCGTGCTCGCGCTTATCGACCAGGATTGCCTCGCCGATGAAGGGCTCGACGATGCCGGACATGCGGATCGGTGCAGCCATGATCAGTTGGAAGCCGAACTCGTCGAACGCCGCAAGCGCTTGAGCGGCGTAGATCTCGTCGGACTTGCTGAACGCCTCGTCGAGCATCAGCACCGCGAACCGTGGCCGGCCGTCGGAGTCGGCATCGGCGAGGTTGCAGCTCAACGCGGCGGCCAGGCAGAACGCGACTAGCTTCTCCTGCTCCCCTGGGCGGCGATGAAGCAGATCTTGCCACCGCCCGAGCCGAGGTCGAGCACCGTCTGTCCTTCGGCCAGGTACGCGCTGGGGTCGCCGCACCCGTAGTCGCGGTCCAGGACCTCGGCCGGGATGACCTCGAGGTGACGGGGGTCGTAGTCCTCGACCTCCGACGCGGTGACCATCCCCGTCATCTGTCCTCCCTACCAACGCACTCCGGGTGAGTCTCGCCCACCTCGGTGATCGTCGCTAGTGTGCGCTCACGGTCAGGGCCGCGACGCTCAACGCACACTTTCGGCGATCACACGGTGGTGGCCCAGATCAGCACCCCGCGCTTGGTCACCTGGAGGGGGGTCGGGGTACTGGTCGGCGGCCTGCTCGGCGCGGTCGCGCGGCAGGCCGCGGCCTCGTAGGAACAGCGCGACCGCGGCCCTGTCGGGTAGGTGCACCATCGGTGCGTCCCAGCGTTGGACCTCGGTCACCGCGAACACGTCGGCGACCAGCTCCACCGCCGTCTCGGCGTCGAACACGAACTCCCGCCCCCAGCCGGGGAGCACGTGTGCGAGCTCGGGATCGTTGAACCGGCTGGACGTGCACGCCACGAAGGTGCCCTGCGGCCGCAGCACCCTGGCGATCTCGCGCATCGCGAGCAGCGGATCGGGGAGGTGATAGAGCATCCACAGGGCCGCGACCGCGCCGAACGCACCAGTGGCGAAGGGCAGGCACCGAGCGTCGCCGCGCACGGCCGGCCGCGGCGCGTGCGCGACGTGCGCGGCCGGGTCGAGCACCACCACCGTGAGCCCGGAACGAGGTGCGTCCAGCACCCGAGCCAGCACACCGTTGCCGCCGCCCACGTCGAGTATCGGTGACTGGCCCGCTCGGCGCAGCCTCTCGGCCACCGGGGCGTGCACGTCACCGACGGTCGAGAACCGCGCGGTCGCCGCCTGGTTGGCCGCGAACCGTCCGGGATCGGCGTCGTAGTCGGGAACCAGTTCGGACGTGTGGCCGTCGCCCGCCGGAAGACCCACTTCCTCATTCTGTCGCTTGGCGGAAACGGCGACAAACTCCACGCCACGAGCGGGTGTCGGTCGGTCCGTCCGGTTGGCGCGCGTATCTGCGCGGCTGGGCCGCGCCTCTTGGTAGGGCAGTGACCTCCGATCGGAAGGACAGTCGATGTCCGATCTCCCCCAGCGGCAGCCTTGGCCGACCGAGCCCGACGACCGGGACGATCATGCTCGCAAGGCTGATCTCGTGCTCGAAGGCGGCGGCGTCAAAGGCATCGGCCTGGTGGGTGCGGTCAACGCACTCCGCGAGACCAGCTACTCGCGCATCCAACGGGTCGCGGGGACCTCGGCGGGCGCGATCGTCGCATCCCTCATCGCTGCCGGCATGGCGCCGGCGGAGATGCAGGAGGTGATGCACAGCCTGGACTACAAGAAGTTCGAGGACGCCAGCCTCCTGGGTCGCCTCGGACTGCCGGGCAAGGCACTGGAGATCTTGCTCCACGGCGGCAGCTTCAAGACCGACTACATGCACCGCTGGGTCAGCGAGCAGCTCGCGGCGTGCAACGTTCGGACCTGGAAGGACCTCAAGTACGACGATCCACGAGCGGATCGCACCCTGGCCGAGAACCAGCGGTACAAGCTCGTCGTCATCGTCAGTGACATCTCCCGCGGACGGATGCTGCGGTTGCCCTGGGACTACAAACAGCTGTGCGATCTGGACCCCGACGACATCCCCGTGGCCGACGCTGTGGTCGCCTCCGCCGCCATCCCGTTCTTCTTCCGCGCCCAGCACCTCACCTGTGGGTCGGCGCAGAACAGGGATAAGCTCACCCTTACCGACGGTGGGTCGCTATCCTGCTATCCCATAGGCATCTTCGACCGCAACGACGGCGGCGCAAGCCGGTGGCCCACCCTCGGCGTCAAGCTGTCGGCGAAGCAGGTTCCATCGGCGGAGTGGAAAGCGATCAACAATCCACTGGACATGCTCAAACGTTTGTTCGCGACGATGAGCAGCGCTCACGACAACGTGTATGTTGACCAGCCTTCGGTCCAAGACCGCACGGTGTTCGTCGACACGACGGGGGTCTCGGCGACCGACTTCGATCTCGACGCGACGAAGCGAGATTTTCTGTTTACCTCCGGTTGGACAGCCGCTCAGAAATTCCTGGCGGACTGGCATTGGAAGCAGTGGCAAGAGACCTACACTGAACCGGAGCGATCGGATCGACGGGCATGACGGGTTGGATCTCACCCTTGGCCTTGATCGTTCACCGGGCGGGTAGGTGGGGTTCCCGACTCGGCCGTGGTGATCTTCACCTCCGTTTCTGATCTTCTTTTTCGGTGCGGGTCGTGCTCGGGGGCCCGACGGTCGCGTCGGGTGGGCGCCGGTTCCACGGG
>JBBSQN010000102.1:0-19416 GCA_038257875.1 Mycobacteriales bacterium | reverse complement strand
CAGCCGGAATGCTTATCGGTTCCACCGGGTAGAGCGCCGCCTAGGAGGCGTAGTTGGGGGGGGGAGGGGGCGATCAACCCCGACGGCACCCACACAAACACGGCAAGGCGGTTTAGGAAAAAAATTGAGGGGGGGTGGAGGAACACACCCCCCACGAAGGGGGGTGGGGGGGCGCGCCCGGGTGCGCCCCCCCGCCCCCCCCCCCACTACGCCTCCTAGGCGGCGCTCTACCCGGTGGAACCGATAAGCATTCCGGCTGGTGAAGGACTGCGGTTGGAGGATTGAGTTTTGGCTGTCAGCAACCACGCTCGAGTGCCCTGGCGGTCAAGGGGGGCGTAGATCTATCTCAGTTGTTGCCCCGAGGCGGGCCTGTGGGCAGTGAGACATCGCCCAGGAGCTTTCTGCCAGTGGAAACGTGTACAGTAGCTGAAGATTGTTTTACCGCTGGACACGACGATGATCATGATCTGCGGTGCGTGCAGGTGCGAACCATCTGTTGACCTACGTAGGTGTGCGAAACATGCAGGTGTGCTAAACAGCAGATCGTCAGCCGTTCATCGGTGATGGTCGGTGCGATCGCTCGCAGTGGCAGATGTGGGTTCGTCGCTACCACGGTGGGTACTTCCTCGCCCGAACCGCTCTTGAAGTTCTCCGAGACATGGAGAAGGTCAGGCTTAGTTGAGTACGTCGCGAGCGCCTAACCGAGATTCGGTCCGGCAGCCACTTCCGCCACCGACATCACCCCTGAGTCACCCCTGCCGCATCGATGACCATGAACTCAGTCCGGTCACGCTCGGCTCACACGATCATCGGCCGGACCTCGCTCCGTCACCCTGAGTCCACCCGGACACTGATCACCGAAGCGACCGCTGACCTGGCGGTCGTTCGTCGGTGACCACGCCGACGGGCTCCTCGTGCTGCCTCGATCCAGACCCACAGGATCCTGACAGGACCCCGTCTGACCACGGGACGGGAACTTCGAAGGCTGGTGATGACCCAGAGCTGCGAGATCATGGAGTGACTCGACCACACCGTGGGACGCGGTGATCGACTTCGGTGACTGTGGCATCGAGCCGGCAGCAGCTGTCGATCTTCACGGCCGGAGGAGGAGACCGTGCGCCGCGGCGGGGGGACACCACACCCTTCGCGTGAAGATCGCCCGGGACCTCCTTTGCTGCGGACAGTCATCCTTGCTCAGTAAGCGGTCGGCGAACATCCACGCGGTCCTGACCTGCACGCGGTCCGGCGCTGCCCAGGGCATGCTGCCGCCTGTCGCATGTAGGCGCGCCCTGAGCGCACATCCGCTGGCGCTGGTCGGATGGAGACGGTTGCGGGGTAGCGTTTCACGGCAGGCATGCGACCACCGCTGCTCCCGAGACGAGCGCCGTCCGGGTACGGGGAGCAGCGTGATCGCATCGACTCGTTCGGGAGGACCGGCTGGTGGTCGACAGGATGTTCTCTTCCGAGGACGACTCGGTGAACGTCGGGCGCCACGGGCTCGCGGCGCGCGCCGACCATGGGAGCGGTGGACGTCCACACCAAGTGCCGGGCGAGGACGCCATGGCCGGTGTGGCGCAGCGCCTCCAGGACCGCCTCGAGCGGCACCTGTGGCTGCTACACCAGCTGCAGTCTGAGCAGCTCCATCCCGAGACTCCCGGAGTGCCCGAGCTTCTGGAGACCACCCGGCGGATGCGGCGCGACACGGAGAGCCTGCTGTTGCTGTGCGGTCAGGATCCGGGCGTGCGCACCGGGGGTTCCCGGCGGCTGTCCGACGTCCTGGGTGACGCCGCGTCCGCAGCCGAGGAGCCGCGGCGCGTCGACGTCCGGTCCGTGCCCGCCGCCACCATGAACTCAGCGGCATCCGTCGAGCTCCTGCATGTGCTGGCCGAGCTCGTCGACCACGTCACGACCGGCTACCCGGGAGCGCGCGTCGACGTGGCGGGCCACGTCGAGTCGCGCGGCGGCGTCACCGTCGAGGTGTCGATGGACGGTGACGCCATCCGCGACCCGGCCGGGCCGCGGGCGGCCGCGGCGGCCGACCTTCTCGCCCAGCGGTCCGGCTGCGGCATCGCCTTGCACTACCCGCCCGGTGGCCCTCCGACGTCCGGCTATGGGCTGGTCGCCAGCGTGTACTGTCCGGCCGCTGCGGTCACCGTGGAGGAGGTCGCCTGGTCGCCGCCACAACGCGACGATCTGTCGTTGGCCGGGACGAGCGGGTACGGCGCCGTTCACCACGCCAACGGCAACGGCAACGGTTCCGGACGTCCGGCTGCGGCGTCGATGCTGGACAGTTCGCAGGTCCCGACTTATGCACCGTCGGTGTCGTCTCAGGTGGACGAGCTATTCGGCCCCATGCTGGACCTCCCCCTGGAGCCGGCGGACGACGGTTTCGCCACCCCGATCTTCGAGGCCATTGCGTCCGCCTGGTTCCGCTCGGACCCCGAGCCCGCACCCGACCACCTCGGTAACCGGCATGCGCGCAACGGGTCCGATCCCCTCGACTGGGAGTCGCCCTACGACGAGGAGTGGCGGGCGGCAGCGGCCCGTGCCGTGCCCTCCGAGCCGGCACCCCTGACCTCCAGCGGCCTGCCGCGCCGCCGCCCGGGCAATCTGCTCTTTCCGCCGTCGCGGACTCAGACCCCGGCCTCAGACAGCAACTCGGGCGAGCGGGTGCCGGATCGTGTCCGTAGCCGCCTCAGCACCTACCAACGTGGGTTGCGTAAGGGCCGCCACCGTGCAACGGACCCAGACGAGCTGGACACCGAAGACTGACAACGGCTCTTTGCCAGGAGCGTCTGCGTGAATGTGGTGAGGGATGGCGGCGCGTCGCGAAACAGCGGTGGGAGGTAGCGCAGCATCAGGATCGACCAGGTCAGGTGTGCTAGCAGCGGGGCCTGGATGCCACCCGAGGCCCGCCGTTGCAGCCCGAACAGCGCGCCCATGCCTCCGGAGGCGAGCACCAGCGCCGGGTTGCGCGTCGCGGTCGTCGCCAGCATGTAGATGCCGGTAGAGGCGACGACGGGGTGGCGGTCCCCAACCGCGGCGTACAGCGCACCGCGGAAGAACACCTCCTCCGCCGCGCCGTTGGCGCACGTTGTGAGCAGGACCAATCGGCTCGAGCCCTGATCGGCGTAGCGCAGCACCGAGGAGATCGCCCGGTCCAGCACCGGGACGTTCCGGGCGACGAGTGCGCAGCCGTAGCACACCCCGAACGCGCCGGCGCCGGTCAGCACGGGCGTGAGCACGGGGCGGCGCCACGTCGTGTCGGACTCCCGGCGACGGTGCCGCATCCAGCCCAGGTGCAGCGGGCCCGACGCCAGCCCCCCCACGACCCAGGTGGCGGCGGTCGCGGCGGTCAGGCCGTAGAACTGGGGCGAGCCAGGCGTCGTGGATAGCGACGCTCCCAGCAGACCGGCGCCGGCCAGGGCGGTGCCGGCCACCACCCGCCTGCGACGATGGAAGGCGGCGGCGGACTCGCGGTGGTCCCGGGGAACCTTCTCCACCAACCACGATGGCAGCGCGGCGACGATCCGGTCGCGGCGGCCGGATCCGTTCACCGGGAAGCCGTCCGCCGGGACCGGGCGCGGTCCCCGAGCGCCTCCAACACCGCCGCGTCGTAGTCCATGGGCTCGAAAGGTACGAGCGTACGGATGCTGTCGTCGCGAACGACGACCTCGTTGCTCATCGAGTCGATCAGCGAGCGGCCCGTCTGCACGTCGACGTCGGTGACCAGCGCGAGCCAGTACGACGACAGCCGGGGTGACAGCAGCGGCACCGGTACCACGATCAGGCACCGACCCTCAATGGCCGCGACCCGCCCCAGCATCTCCCCGTACTCCAGGACCTCGGGTCCGCCGATGTCGAAGGTGCGCCCGATCGACTCCGGCACCGTCAGCACACCGACGAGGTAGCGGATTACGTCGGCGATGGCGATCGGTTGGGTGCGGGTGCGCACCCAACTCGGTGTGACCATGGCGGGGAGGTGCTCGACGAGCTGGCGGGTCATCTCCCAGGAGATGCCGCCGTGCCCGATGATGATCCCGGCCCGCAGGGTCGTGACCGGAACACCGGCCGAGCCGAGCAGCTGTTCCACCTCGCGGCGGCTACGGAGGTGGGCCGACAGGTCGTCGGCGTCGTCGCCGAGTCCTCCGAGGTAGACGATCCGGCTCACGCCCGCGTCGGCGGCGGCGCGGGCGAAGGTGCGCGCCGCGTCGGCGTCGCGGCGGCGGAACGCCGGATCGTCGAGGGAGTGCACGAGATAGTAGGCGGCCTCGCAACCCGCCAGTGCCGTCTCGAGCGAGCCTGCGTCGTGCACGTCGCCCCGTACCGCGCAGCCCGCCCCCGCGTAGCGCTCAGGGTGGCGGGTCATCGCCTGGACCTCATGGCCCGCATCCACCAGTTTCGGGCACAGCCGGCCGCCGACGAACCCCGAGGCGCCGGTCACCAGCACGCGCATGGCACCACCCTCTCCCCGCTGGGTGCTCGGCGCGACCCGGAGCGTCTCAGCCCTGCCGTCCGGCAGCGCGGGTGTGCTCGAAGATCAGGTTCGTTTCGGTGCTGGCGATGGCGGGGTCGCGGTTGAGGTGCTCGCCCACGAAGCGGCGGAGCTCGTCGGTGCTCGCCGTGGCGACGTGTACGAGGAAGTCGTTGGCCCCGGCGACGAAGTAGACGTCGAGGACCTCCGGGCGCCTGCTCAGCGCCGTGACGACGTCCCCCATCGCGCCGCGCGCGTGCGGCTGCAGCCGGATCGCGATCATGGCCTGTAGGTCGTGGCCGAGCGCGGCGGGGTCGATGTCGGCGTGGTAGCCGCGGATCACTCCGCTCCCGCGCAGCGCCCGGACGCGGGCGAGGCACGTGGACTGCGCGACGCCGACCCGATCGGCCAGCTCCTTGTTGGAGATGCGAGCGTCCCCGCCGAGGATGTGCAGGATCGCGCGGTCGGTGTCGTCGAGCGGCGGCCGAATTTTCTGCGGTGGGAGGCGGGATGCGGCCCGTGCATCCGCCGATGGTAACGACATGATATAGCTCCCGTGAATTTCCTGCGACTCAGTTGCAGGATACCAGCAGGTTCTTCATTCTTGTGGCATGAAGATCGGTGTTCCCCGTGAAGTCAAGAACCATGAGTACCGCGTCGCGCTGACCCCGCCGGGAGCCCACGAGCTCACCCGAGCCGGGCACTGCGTGTTCGTCGAGCGGGGTGCAGGCCTGGGCAGCTCGATCACCGACGCAGAGTTCGAGGCAGCCGGTGCTCGTATCGTGGCCACCGCGGACGAGGTATGGGAGGCCGCCGACCTGCTGCTCAAGGTCAAGGAGCCGATCGAGCAGGAGTACCACCGGCTGCGGCGTGACCAGGTGCTGTTCGCCTACCTGCACCTCGCGGCGTCGCGGTCGGGTACCGAGGCGTTGCTCGCCGCCGGCACCACCGCGATCGCCTACGAGACCGTCCGGCTCCCGGACGGCACGCTCCCCCTGCTCGCCCCGATGAGCGAGGTCGCGGGCCGGCTCGCGCCGCAGGTTGGTGCGAGCGCCCTGCTCCGCGCCGCGGGCGGCCGTGGGGTGCTGCTCGGCGGCGTTCCCGGCGTCGCTCCGGCGAGCGTCGTGGTGATTGGCGCGGGCGTCGCGGGCCAGAACGCGGTGGCGGTGGCCGTCGGGCTGGGCGCCGACGTCACGGTGCTCGACCTCGACGTCGCCAAGCTGCGCGACCTCGACGCCCGCTACGCCGGGCGCGTCCGCACCGTCGTCTCGAACGCCCACGAGCTGGAACGGGCCTGCCTGGGTGCCGACCTCGTGATCGGTGCCGTGCTGGTGCCGGGCGCCCGCGCGCCCCGGCTGGTGAGCAACGACCTGGTGCGCCGGATGAAGCCGGGTTCCGTGCTCGTCGACATCGCCATCGACCAGGGCGGCTGCTTCGCCGACTCCCGGCCCACCACGCACGACGACCCGACCTACACCGTGCACGGCTCGGTCTTCTACTGCGTGACCAACATGCCCGGCGCCGTGCCGCACACCTCGACCTATGCCCTGACCAACGCGACGCTGCCGTACGTGCTGCGGTTGGCGAACCGGGGCTGGACGGCCGCACTCGCCGACGATCCCGGCCTGGCTGCGGGCCTGGCCACCCGTCGCGGAGTGCTCACGAGCCGGCAGGTGGCCCACGACCTGGGCCTGCCCTACGCCGAACCCGGAGCGCTCGTCGCGGCCTGAGAGACGCCGATTAAGGTTCCGCCGTGTCCGGCGACTGGTGGGTCATCGTTCTTGGCTCGCTGCCGGTGCTGGCGCTGCTCGGGGTGGTGCTCGTCCGCCGGCGAGGGTCCGGCAGCGATCCGGAGTCGCTGGTCGCCGAGCCCGACGACCGGCCGCTGCCCGCGGTCGTCGCGAACCCGACGAAGATCGAACCCGGTACCCGGGCCCAGATCACGGCGGTGTGCACCGGGTTGGGCTGGGCGCAACCCCTGTGGTTGGAGACGACCGTCGAGGACCCCGGTACGGGTCAGGCGCGCCGTGCCGTCGAGCGCGGGGCGGACGTCGTGCTCGCCTGCGGTGGCGACGGGACCGTGCGCTCGGTCGCCCAGGCGCTGGCCGGCTCCGGGGTGGCGCTGGGCCTGGTCCCGACGGGCACCGGCAACCTGCTCGCCCGCGCCCTCGGCACCCCCCCGGGCGTAGCCGCGGCGACCCGGGTCGCGCTCACCGGGGACGACCGGGCGATCGACGTCGGTCGGGTGCGCGTGGACGGCGACGAACAGGAGCGCGTGTTCCTCGTAATGGCCGGTACCGGGTTCGACGCCGCGATCATGGAAAACACCCCGGAGGCCCTGAAGGTGCGGGTCGGCCCGTTCGCGTATGTGATCTCTGGGTTCCGCGCGATGCGCGGGCGCCGCACCCGCGTCACCCTGACCGTCGACGACGGGCCGCCGCTGCGACGGCGCACGCGCACGGTCCTGGTGGGCAACAGCGGCAGCCTGCTCGGCGGGCTGGTGCTGATGCCCGCGGCGACGATCGACGACGGCGTGCTCGACGTGGTGAACCTGGCCCCGAAGGGCCTCGTCGGCTGGGTCGCGGTGGCCATACGGTTGATCACCCGGCGGCGCCGGGGGCACTCGCGCGTCGAGCACTGGCAGGCGCGGTCGATCGTCGTCGAGGCCGACGCACCGCAGCCGTCCCAGCTTGACGGCGACCCGATCGGCGATGCGCGTGAGCTGCGGATCCGGGTGGAGCACGCCGCGCTCGTCGTCCGGGTGCCGGACGTCGCACCCGCCCCCGCACCGGATATGGCTTAGCGTCGCCGGCGTGCGCACGATCTACGTCATCGGGATCGGGGCCGGGGACCCCGACCACGTCACGGTGCAGGCGATCGCCGCGATGAACCGCGTCGACGTCTTCTTCGTCATCGACAAGGGCGCGGCGGTCGACGACCTCGCCCGGCTGCGCGTCGAGCTGCTGGCCCGGCACGTCACCCGCCCGCACCGGGTGGTGGCCGCGCGCGACCCCGAGCGGGACCGGGCGGCGCAGCGCTACGAGGCCGCCGTCGGTGACTGGCAGGACCGAAGGGAGGCCCTCTACGAAAAGATGATCATTGACGAGCTCTCCGCCGACGGTGGCTGCGGGGCCTTCCTGGTCTGGGGCGACCCTGCGCTCTACGACGGCACGTTGCGCATCCTCGACCGGATCGCCGCCCGCGGGGCCGTCGCGTTCGAGGTCGTGTCGATCCCGGGGATCAGCAGCGTCGCGGCCCTCGCCGCCCGGCACCGGCTGATCCTGAACCGGACCGGGCGACCGTTCACCGTCACCACCGGCCGCCGGCTGGCCGCCGAGGGTTTCCCGCGCGGCGTGGACGACGTCGTCGTCCTGCTCGACTCGGTCAACGCGTTCGCCGGGCTGCCCGACACCGACCTCGACATCTACTGGGGCGCCTACGTCGGCACGCCCGACGAGGTGCTCGTGCACGGCGACCTGCAGCAGGTGAAGGGCGAGATCGCGCGGGTGTGGGCCCAGTGCCGCGAGCGCAAGGGCTGGATCATGGACACGTACCTGCTGCGGCGCCGGCTCCCGGAGTGAACGTCCTGATCTTGGGCGGTACCGGCGAGGCTCGTCAGCTGGCCGCTGCGCTGCACGGGCGCCCGGGGTACGCGGTCACGTCCTCGCTTGCGGGTCGGGTGGCGATTCCGTTATTGCCCGATGGCGAGGTCCGGTTCGGTGGTTTCGGCAGCGTGGGCGGCCTGGTGGCGTGGTTGCGCGAGCATCGGACCGACGTGGTCGTCGACGCCACTCACCCCTTCGCCGCGCAGATGACAGCACACGCGGTGGCGGCCACCGCCGCCGTCGAGCTGCCGCTGCTCGTGCTGCGCCGCGACGGTTGGACCGCGGGTCCCGGTGACCGCTGGCACCGCGTGCCCGATGCCGCGGCCGCCGCTGAGGTGCTGCCCGACCTGGGGGAGCGGGTGTTCCTCACCACCGGCGGCGGTGGGCTCGGCGGGTACGCCGCGCTGGACCGGCTGTGGTTCCTGCTGCGCGCCGTCGACCCGCCGTCACCGCCGCTGCCGCGGCGCTGCCACGTGCTGCTCGACCGCGGCCCGTTCACCCTCGAGGCGGAGCGGGCACTGCTGGACGAGCACCGGATCGACGTGGTGGTGACCCGCGACAGCGGCGGTGCGTTGACCGCGGCGAAGCTGGTAGCGGCCCACGAGCTGGGCCTGCCCGTGGTGCTGCTCGACCGCCCGCCGGCGCCCACGGCGCCCACGGTCACTACCGTGGCGGACGCCATGCGCTGGTGTGCGCAGGCGCTCGGGCCCGGGTCGGGTTGACGATGCGTCGTCAAAACGAATGATCGACGATGTACAGGCTGTCGACGCTCTTTCCTGGGGGTATGTCGAGAAGTGACGGTAGCAGGGCGATGATCGCGCCCGCCTCGAGGCTCTCGCCTGTCGAAAGTGTCGGCTGAACGGTCTCAACGCGAGCCCGCACCACGCATCCTTCGATGATCATGTTGAACAACAGGGCCACGTCGAGCCAGGTCACGCCCGGCCGCAACCCGAGAGCGTAGGCGGTGGCGATTCGGTCACAGATGACTGCCCACCGTGGAAAAAGCAGTTCATAGTGTGCCTTGGCGAACTCACGAACCCGCGGGTGCTGCGGAAGCGCGGTTTGCAAAACGTACTGCAAGCCGGAGAGTGGATCTCCCAGTATGGCGGCTCGCAAAGCGCTGGTGAACTGTCGTACAAGCTGTCCCAGACTGGGCTCCTTCATTAGTTCATCTGCGGCGAACACCTCCATCGCGTCTAGGCGTCGTTCCTGCGGGCCGAGTCGGAACAGGTAGGCGATCAGGTCTTCGGTGTACTTGTTCTTGTGCTCCCAGCGGCCACGGTAGATATTTACGGTTAGCACCTTGTCTGGCTCACGAGAATGAACTTCTTCGGCTCGCTTCAGAATCCGCTCTCGGGAAAGTGATTCAAATAAGCGCGATCTATCCTCGCCGTCGAGGTCGGGCCCCGTGTACTCAAGAAGGAGGGTTATTCAGGAGCCGAGAGTTGATCTTCCGGTACGTACTCTGACCTGCGACGATGTCCGTCGTGACCTAGGCCGTGAATAAGCCTCAAGGTCGTCGCGTAGCAGACTCAGGCCGATCTCAAGAAACTCGCGAGTTTCCCAGCTGTTGGCGAGTCGCGCTCTGGTGTTCGCCAAACGGCCACTGCCGATTTGCCGGAGGACGGGAGCAAGGTCTTCATCTGGAGAGATCGGCCAACCTGCTGGAGGCATATGACACCAGAGCGCCCTTCGCGTCGTCAAGATCGCTAACTTGGCTCGACGTACCAGCCTAGTCCACCAGCTCTGGTGGACCTGGAGTCCCCACCCGCCGCGGATCGCCAGCCTTGGCCTGTCTGCACAGGTCAGCCGTAACAGTTGGGCTTGGACGTGCGGATGGCGATCTTGGTTCAGTTGTTCCTGCTGCCAGGTATGGCCAGTCCATCGAAGGGAACAGCATGTCGAGGAGGTCCGTCATGCACGGCGTTGCAGGCCTGACGGTTGGCGCGACGGTCGCTGGTGTCGCTGCGTCTCCAGCCGTCACCGACGGCAATGAATCGCTGTGATGATGATGGTCCGTGCTTCGGCGGGGCGTGGTTCGTCACCTACTCGACCGACTCGACCACCGTTGCGAGGGGGTCCGCCGGTCCGCGGCGGCGGGGAGCGAGGGGTTTCCCGCCGCCGGGTGTTGATAGGGATCGCCGCGGCGGTCGGGCTGCTCGCTGGGCTGGGGCTCTACCTCGGTGGTGGGGTCCCCCCAGCGGGTCAGACAGTGATCGTCATTGCGGAGAAGACGACCCGGGCGCCCGGGGTGCTGGCCGATGAGGTCCGCGCTCGGATCCATGAGGTCACCGCGGAGGGTGGTGGACGGCTCGTGGTGCACGCGGTCGGCGCCCGTGACGTCGCGATGCCTCCGGTTGACCTCGACGTGCTGCGTGACGGCGAATCCGAGAACGATCCCGCACGCCGGGACGCGGCCATCGGGCACCGATTGACGGTGCTGGACAGCGAGCTTGCTGCCACCCCGGTCGGCGGTGCCGGGTTCAGCCTGGTCGCGGCGCTGCAGGCGGCGGCCAGCGCCTCGGCCAAGGCCGACGACCGGGTCGAGATCTGGCTGCAGACGACGGTGCTGTCCAGTTCGACCGACCCGCTGCAGATGTCCGCCCTGGCCGCCGCGGAACCCCGGGCTGCGGTCGAGGAAGTCCTCGCGAACACCGAGATCAGCACCCTTGATCTGTCCCGGGTCGATCTACACCCGATCCTCCTCGCTCCGGTGGGCGAGGACCAGGAGCCGCTCTCACCGGCGGCCGAGGCTTGGCGCTCGACGTTCATCACCGAACTGGGCACGGCGCTGGGGGCAAACGTCTCCCCGGCGTTGCTCACCGACACGACGGGACCGGCGTGGAGTTCCTCCTCTCCGGTGCCGGCTCTCGACCCGCGCATCGAGCGGACGCCGTTGCTGTCGCCCGACCCGGACGGCGAACCACCAGTGGTCATCGACACCGCCGGGTTCGTCCCGAACACCGCAACGCTGCTCGACCTGGACGCCACCCGTGCTCGGGTCGCGGGTCTGGTCGTCCGCTACGAACGCGCCGACGGTCGATACGTCGTTGAGGCCACGGGATTCACCGCCGCGTTCGGTGACGCCGAGAGTTCGCGGGTGTTGTCCCGGCAGCGGGCCGTGGTCCTCGGCGAGCTGCTCATCGACGCCGGTATCCCACCGGCGGACGTCCGCACCGCGGGTGTCGGCTACGACGAGGTCGCCGACCCCGACCAGGATCCCCGGTCCGCAGCGCAACGGGTCGTGATCATTCGGCTGGTGCCGCGCAGTACCTAAACCCGCAGTACCTAGTCCCTCTGCAACCGCTGCCCACAGTAGGGAGATGACACGGATGATACGACGACCCCGTGCGGCCGGATCAACCCGCCGAGATCAGCTCGCTCACCAGCCCCCCACCCCTGCGCGCCGCCTGCAGGAGCGCAACATCGACGAATCCTCGATCCCGCCCCCGGCCAGGGTGATCTGGGCCAGCATCAACGAGCAGCTCGGAATCATCGCCGTACTGATCCACAACATGGTCATCAGCCCGTTCACCGACCGACCGTGGGAGCACCGGACCTCGGCCGACACTGCGGCGCCTGCCTTCGCCAAGGGTCTGGCGATGGCCCAGCAGGAAGCCGGGGACCTGTCCCTACCCGACGATGAGGAGTACCTGCGGCACGCCAACCAGGCCGACCAGCACGCCGATCTCGCCGGCACGATCAGCAACGACGCGGACAAGATCCTCGACGACGCGGTGGAACACCCGCCGGGGTCCCGGGCCAGCGGACGGGAGGCCGTCGCCAAGCACCAGGCCGACCGGGAGCTGGCCGGTGACCGGGAGCGCGACGGTGACTCCCGGCACCGGGAACGGGAGATCGACCGGTATTTGATCATTATCGCCGCGGTCGTCCTGGCCGCACTGGATGTGATGCTGCTCTGGCGGCCACTGCTCAACCTCGGAGGGCTCACCTCGGCAGGGGCGCTGTACAAGTGGGTTCTCGCGCTCGCGTTCGCCGGTGCGCAAGCCTTGGCGATCGACCTGACCATCCACAACTACCGGCAGCGGGAACGGGAGAACTGCGAGCTGCGTGACTCCATCAAGGACCACAACCGCACCGCGCGACGAGGACTGATCCAGCGTGATCCCGCGGCCGTCGGGCAGCCGCCACCACCGATCGACGATCTCTCCAGGGTAGACGAACGGTTACGAGCCGCCTATCGCTGGCTGCTCGCTACGGCCATCGGCGTCGGGGCCATCGGAGTGTTCCGGGTGGCGTTCCTGTCCCGGGGCAGCGGGCAGTCCATCGTCGAGGCGACCCTGTTCGGCGCGTTCGTGGGCATGGTGCTCGGCGCGCTCGTGCTGCTCCTGGGCGCGTTCGCCTGCTGCGGCAACCGTCTCGGTGACCGCCTCCGCACCGGCGCCGTGGTGATCGCCGACATCGAGAGCCGGATCCAGGAAGGTGCCCGGCAGGTCGGAGAAGCTCGTGACGCCGCCCGGCTCGAGCTCACCGCCGCCGACGATGCCCGAGCCCGAGCCGAGGACACCCGCGAATGGGTTCTCGGGCAGTACTGGCAGGCACTGTTGCTCGCTGCCGGTTGGCTGGGTCTGGCCAAGCCGCTGACCGACCAGACCGAACTCGTCGTGCCCCGCAAACTGTCGATCGCCGATACCGCCGCCGCGCAGATCGTCATGGTCACCGCCAAGCTCAGGGTGATCGATCAGTGGCTCGAGGGGTATGGCATCGCTGACCCTGCCCAGCCGACAACCACCTGGGAAACACCGTTCGAACCCGGCTCCTCGCTCGCACCGGCCACTTTCACAGGACGGCTGGTCCCCGCACCCGAGCCCGGTGAGCGCGGTGGGCTCATCTCCATCGACCATCCCATCGATCCACCACCGGCCGAACCGCGCTGGCTGCTCGTCGTAGCCGCCGCCGCAGCGCTCGCGCTCGCGCTCGTCGCCGCTCTCATCGCACCCACCCCTGAAGGCGGCACACCAACAGCACTGGAGATCGCCAACCAAGGCCTCGGCTCGAGCGCTGATGCGCGGACGACCGTCAGGTGACCAGCAGCGTCGTGCCGAAGACGGTCCGGCGCTCGATGGCGGCGTGTGCGCCGGCGGCCTGCGTGAGCGGGAACGTCTGGCCGATCACCGGCGTGACATGGCCGGCTGCCGCCTCGGATAGTGCTTGCCGGGTGCGACGCGTGCGGTCGGCATCGGTGAGTTGCACGTCTGCGATACCTCGTACCGTGACGCGGCGGCGCTGGGCGTGCGTCGGGTCGATCGCCGCGAACCGGCCGCTGGGCGTCCCGTGCGCGGAGAACCGGCCGCCGGGTGCGGCTGCCGCGAACGCGGCCTCGCCGACTCGCCCGCCGATGTTGTCGAGGATCACGTCGGCACCCTCGCCGCCGAGTGCCGCACGGGCCTGCTCGACCCAGTCAGGTGCCTCGGAGTCGATCACAGCGTCGGCGCCCAGCTCACGGATCCGCGCCAGCTTGCGCTCGTCCCGAGCCACCGCGACGACCCGCGCGCCGCGCGCACGCGCCAGTTGCACCGACACGATGCCCAGCCCACCGCTCGCGCCGACCACCAGCACCGCGTCCCCGCTGCCGATCCGCGTGCCGTCGATCAGGGTCAACGCGGTGGGCCCGTCGTGCGCCAGGGCCGCCGCCGCGCGCAGCTCCACCCCCTCCGGCACCTCCGACAACCCGGCCTCGGGGACGACGACCTGCTCGGCGTAACCGCCGCGCTCCCCAGTGTGCGCGACCACCTTCCGACCGATCCAGCCCCGGTCGACGTCGTCGCCGACCGCTCGCACCCGGCCGGCGACGGCGTTGCCGGGAATGTAGGGAGGTGTCACGTCGAAGTACTCGCCGCCGCCGGTTTGCCGGATCATCGTCTCGACCCACAGGACGTCCGCGGCCGCCACCGCGATCACGACCTCGCCCGAGCCTGCGGTCGGATCCGGAGCCTCGCGCGTCACCAGGACCTCGGGTGGGCCGAACTGTGTGACCGTTGCTACCTGCATGGTTGCTCCTCGTGGGCCGTGGTACCGGGCACCTGCGTCGATGTCCTGCGTGCCACTGTTCAACCTCAACTGGCCTTGAGGTCAAATCCTCGGGCTCGGTGCGTGACGTCGCGGCTGGTGGTCCGTATGGAGCAGGAGCCCGAAACTGTCAGGGTTCGAATGTATGTTCGGCTCGTGGATCCGGTCGAGGTGCCTGTGGGGCTGGCGGACATGCCGCCGGGTCCCGCGCTGGGTGCGGTGTTGGCCGGGCTCGACCTCACCCGGGTGCCCAACGAGCACACCGTCGCGGTGATGCAGGCCCAGCACCGCCAGGTCGCCCACGAGCAGGCGCGGTTGCTCGCCTCGATCGTCGAGGTCGGCCGCTCCACGCCGTTCTCCGATCCGGAGGATCCGCAGTTGCGTGCCCTGCTCGGGGTGCAGCGGTTGCAGGCGGTCCAGGAGTGGGCCGCGGGGGAGATCGCCGCCGCGCTCACCCTCACCGGTCCGGCCGCCGACCGGGAGCTGGACTTCGCCGAGACCGTCGTCACCCGGCTGCCGCAGGTACACGCTGCGTTGTGGGCCGGAAAGATCGACCGGCCCAAGGCGTGGGTGTTCGCCGAGCACCTTGAGGACCTGACCGGTGAGCAGGTCACCACGATCTGCCAGGCCCTGGTGCCGGTGGCCTCGCGGTTGACCACCGGGCAACTCCGGGCCCGGCTGGTGCGGATGATCCACGACATCGATCCCGAGCACGCCCGCCGCCGCTATCGCCGCGCTGTGCGGGCCCGCGCCGTGGTCGGCTACCTGAGCCCCGAGGGCACCGTCACGGTCACCGCCAACGGGCTGCCCGCCGACGAGGCCGCCGTCGCGTGCGAGCGGCTCGACGTCCTCGCCGGGGCCGTGCAACGCGCCGGTCACCCGGGCCGGCTCGGCCAGATCCAGACCGACCTGTTCCTCGGCATGCTCGACGGCCGCTTCCACCACCTCACCGAACAACAGATCATCGCCGCGATGTTGGCCCGGGTACGCCCCGAGGACACCGAACCTGCGGGTGGGCTCGCCACCACAGACGACGCTGCCCACCCAACCCCTGCCGAACCGAGCAGTCCAGCCGCTCCCGCCACCGCGGCGGATGTTGGCGGTGTCCCCGCCGATGACGTGGTTGTTGGCCGGGGCGCTGAGCTGCGCACGGGTGTGGAGATCCGGGTCGGGCTGTCCACCTTGATCGGCCTCGATGACCGATGCGGCGAGATACCCGGACTCGGCCCCGTACCCCCCGACACCGCCCGCTCCCTGGTGGCCGACCAGCATCACGGCGCGCAATGGCGATACGCCGTCACCGATACCGACGGACACCTGATCGTGGCCGGAGTGATCCGGTGTCGCCCGAGCGTGCCCGCCGCCGAGCGGGGAGCGTGCCGCGGCGGTGTGGTGGAGATCCACCTCTGCGCCGAGACGCTGGCCCGGCTGACCGCCGACCCACATGCCTGCGGGCCGTGGGCCCCGGTGGTCGCCGACATTGCCGGTCAGCACGCCGACCGCGACAGCAGCCTCGCTCGCCTCGACTGTCGTCCGACCAGCCGGTTCGCCCGGGCCGCCCTGGCCCGCCACATCGAGGTCCGCGACCGCACCTGCTGCTTCCCCGGGTGTCGGCGCCCAGCCCGCGGCTGCGACAAGGACCACACCCGCGACCACACCCGCGGCGGTCCCACCACCCGCTCCAACATCGGTCCGCTGTGCGACCGGCACCACCGGTACAAGACCGAGGGCTGGTGGGCGCTCACCCAACCCGAACCCGGCCGATTCCGGTGGACCAGCCCACTTGGCCAGACCTACCGCACGCGCGGTGAACCGATCAATCCACCCACCGTGTCGGCCCGCCCACGCCCGGCCGCCTCCGACCCCGACACCGGATCAGGTCAGCCCATCTCCGGCCCCATCCTCCGGCGGCCGCCACCCCGACCCACCCCACCCCGCACACCTTCCGAGGATCCCGACGACGCGCCACCGTTCTGAACTGCGACGACGCGGTGTCACAGGCGCTCGAACTCGGCGCGGACCCCGAGCAACCGGACGGGGCGGCCCGGGGTGAACAGCGCCAACACCGCCAGCGCGGCCGCCTCGATCCGGTCCGGGTCGGTGGTCGGGGCCTCGAGCGTCGCGCTGCGCGTGGAGGTGGAGAACGGGGCGAACCGGACCTTGACGGCCATCCGTGCCGCCGGGCGGCCGTCGGCCAGCACACCCTCGGCGACCCGTCGGGCGAGCGCAGCCACCTCGGTACGCACGTCCGTCCAGTCCTCGAGGTTCTGTTGGAAGGTCGTCTCGTGGCTGCACGAGCGCGGCACCCACGGCATCCCCTCCACCCGCGACCGGCCGATTCCGCGGCCCAGCTGTACGTACCAGGGCCCGAGCGACGGGCCGAGATCGGCGGCGAGCGCGGCCGGGTCGGCGGCGGCCAGCTCGCGGACGGTGGTGAGGCCTCGGTCGGCAAGCTTGCGCGCCGTCTTCGCACCGATACCCCACAGCGCCTGCGTGGGGCGCTCGGCCATCACCTCGTCCCAGTTGTCCGCGGTCAGCCGGAACACCCCGGCCGGCTTGCCGAACTCGGTGGCCAGCTTGGCGCGCAGCAGGTTGTCGCCGATCCCGACTGAGCACGCCAGTCGCGTCCCGGCGAGCACGGTGCGTTGGACGTCGCGAGCCAGCGCCTCGGGGTCCTCGGTCTCCGCCCCGAGGAACGCCTCGTCCCAGCCCAGCACCTCCACCACGGCGTCGAACCCGTGCAGGATGGTCATCACCTGCTCCGAGGCCTCCTCGTAGGCCGGGTTGTCGGCGGGGAGGAACACAGCGTCCGGGCAACGCTTCGCCGCGGTGCGCAGCGGCATCCCGGAGCGGACGCCGTGCTCGCGTGCCGCGTAGGACGCGGTGGCCACGACCGCGCGCTGCGTCGGGTCGCCCGTGCCGCCGACGATGACGGGAGCGTCGGCCAGCTCGGGGCGGCGCAGGATCTCGACCGCAGCGATGAACTGGTCGAGGTCGACGTGCAGGACCCAGTACGACAGGGCTACCGCTCCTCGCCCGAGTCGATCAGCCGCACCACCGACGACGCCATCCGCAGCGAACCGACACCGGTGGGGTGGAACGGGAACGGGTCGGCGAGGCCCTGCAGGTCCGGTCCCAGCCCGTCGGAACCGGGCTCGCAGAGCAGGCGGAGCTCGGGGCTGGCCATCGCGAAGCCGTACTTCCTGGCGCCCGCGGCGAGCACCGCGTTGAGCTGCTCGTTGCGGGCCGTCAACAGCTCGATCTTGACCGGGTCGAGGCCGGGGTATCCCGAGGCGCGGGTGTCGGCGCACTGGGCATCGGACTCGAACGCCTCGTAGGAGGTCATGATGATCACCTGGGGTCGGCCGGGAAGATCGTTGAGGTCGGCGAGCAGGTCGCCGTAGGCACGGTCGAACGCCGCCATCCGGAGGTCGAACTCGCCCTGGCTGAGCTGGTCGGCGCAGTCGACGGCGCCGTAGCAGTAGCGTAGGAAGTCGCTCCAGCCGACGTCGTTGGGTCCGATCGCCACCACGACGAACCGCAGGTTCCGCACCTGTTTGAGCAGGCCGACCTGCGGGGGCAGCAGTCGTCCGCCGTGCAGCTGCGGGCCGCGCAGCCCGCTGTTGATGGTGGCGCTGGGGCAGGCCAGGTTGAGCACCTTGTCGGGCAGCAGGTGGCCGATCTCGGCGGCCAGGGAGTCGGCGCTGCGCTCGCACGCGACGTCGTCCGGGGTGGGATGCGGCAGCGGGGGCCCGCCGACCCGGACGGCTCGGGAGTCGCCGATCACGGCGCCGTCGTAGCCGGTGACCGCCGGGCCGACGGGCGCCGGGGACAGGCGGTAGGCCCCGACGAGATCGGAGAGCGACCCGACGTTCTGCAGCCCGCGAGCCGCCCCCGCGTAAGCCAGCGCCCCGGCCGCACCCCACGCCAGGACCGACGCGATCACGGCGATCACGGTCATCCGGCCCGCGGCACGCACGCAGTACGACCAGATCTCGTACAGGGGCGCGTGCCCCCCGGTGTCACGACTCTGCCGGCGCAGCACGGCCAGTGTGCGCAGCCCGGTGGCGGCCGCGGCAGCGGCCAGGGTGAACGCGACCAGACCGAGGCCGCCCCACACATACCAGGAGACGAATCCGCCGGTGACGGCCGCGACCGCATCCGCCCGCGCTCGCGGCCCGGTCTCGGGATCGAACACCGCGGCCGCGGCCGCACTGCGCTGCACCGGGCCGAGGGTGAGCTGCGGGCGCAGCGGCCCGTAGACGTGCAGCCGGTCCACGTCGAGCGCGGTGTTGCCGACCTGCACGAGCTGGGCGGGACCGGCCACGGACAGCTCCGGCGCCCGCGCCCCCACGGAGATGTGCTGACCGAACGCGACGAGGTCCTGGGCCGGGGTGAGCGCGACCGCGACCGGGACGCCGACGCCCAGGCAGAACAGGACGAGCAGCACGGTCGGCCAGGAACGGACCTTGCGGAGCCCGGTCCGCGGGCGTTGCTGTCTGTCCAGCGTGCTCCTCCTCGTCGTGCTTCTCCCCATGATGCGTGATGACGTGCGCCGGTCGCGCCGCGAGGTACCCGCCCGGCGGTCGGCCCGTCGGGGGGAGTACGGCGACCCGAGTCGACCGCGCTGCAGCCCCGGCCTCCGATCAGGTCGGGAAGGATCGCGATCAGTTGTGGGCATCAGCCCGTTGCTCGTGTTGTTCTGCGTGACGGGGGTTTGTCACCGATCCGCTGCGGCGTGGCCTGACGCGTCCGCCGACCGGCAGGCGATCGTGAGCGCCGTGGACAACAGCAATCGCATTCCGCACAGTGATGTGTCCGAGCCGGGTAGGTCGGGGCGTGTGGATCATTTCTCGGTGTTTCGGGCTCGGGTGAGGGTGCCCGCCTTTCTCTCGATGTCCCAGGCGCCGCGCGCGTTGCCTGTGAGGTCGTTGTCCTCAATCACGCCACCACCCCCCTTTCTGACCCACACCGCTTCGTAGCCGTAGCCGTTGATGTGGTTGCGGCGCAGGGTGGGGTTGCCCCCAGTCGTGATCATGACGCCGGCGTGGGTGTTGGCGGTGATGTCGTTGTCTTCGAGTGTGCCCAGCCCGTTGTCGTAGACGGAGACGCCAGCACTTTGGCCGTGGTGGATGTGGTTGCGGCGCAGGGTGGGGTTGCCCCCGGTCTGATCTGCCCCGCGGTTTTCGGACCGCCTGATTTGTTTATTCTACGCTGTGCCCTGCGTGTCCGTCCACTCGTCGAGGATCTCTTGTGGCGTCTTATAGCCGAGACCCGAGTGAAGCCTACGGAGATTGTACCACAATT